>ONCR01000020.1 GCA_900316345.1 uncultured Eubacteriales bacterium
AAACCGTCATATCTAATCAAATCGGCAGAAGCGGTACATCAATCGGAGCAAACATTCACGAAGCTAATTACGCTCAAGGCAAAAAAGACTTCATTTCAAAACTTGAAATTGCGTTAAAAGAAGCAAATGAAACAGGCTATTGGTTACAATTACTGTATCGCACTGAATACATTGACGAAACAACCTATAAGTCGTTAAGTGAACAGTGCGCTTCCATTCGGGTTATGTTAATAGCCTCCTGCAAAACCGCTAAAAGCAATATGTGATACAACGAACCCCCCCTTGATTTCAAGGTGCTTTTGCTATATAGGCAGAAAAGTAAAAGGGCAATTTGGCTGAAAATAGCCATTTTGCCCTTCTTTTTATATGCTCCGTGAAAATCAACGGCTTAGTCTATTCTATCACATGTGAAATCGATTGTTTTGTAATCACTTGAATAATGATAAAAATACAGATGTTCGCTATCTGCTTCAACTCGCCAGTATTCTTTTCCATCTTCATCGCTTTTAATAAAAACATCTCCATTATTATCGCAAACGAGTGTAAAATACTCTGCCGTTGCTAAAATTGAATTTGGACAGCGACACATTTACCCTGATGAAATCAAACTGATAAAAGAAATTTTAAATGTTTCTTATGATGAGTTATTTGATATTTAGTAATTGCAGATAATATGCACCCCCAAATAAAAACTGCAACCCCCTGAAAAAGGTTGCATTGTATCATTTCATTATACCTTTACCAATAATACCGAACCGTCACCCGACGGTTCGGTATTATTACTGAAAGGGGACTTGAACCTAATCCCTATGCTTGCCTTAAGTTATTATATTATTTAATTGAACAATCCGCTTATGTATGATATACTTAACTAAAAAGGCGGTGAGGCAATGAAGAAAACTAAAGTTCAGCTTTTCGGAAACTTCGGCATAGCTATGCTCTTGGTTGCTTTTGCCGTTGCCTGCCGCTATATAATTATGACCGCCGAAGGATTGAGCCCTTTTGCGGATAAGCTGCTTAATTATATCCGTATATTTATTTATATAGGTATGCTCTCCGTCTGGGGCGTTTCGGTAAGCAGGCGCGTAATTCAAAAATCCGTAAGAAGAATGCTTATCGTTATTTCCGCCGTAATGGTTTTGTGGCTTGTTGTTCGCGAATTCCGCTTTCGCTACGTAATTTCGCCCGAAGCGATTAGGCTTTTGTGGTATGCCTATTATATACCGCTTCTTGTAATACCGCTTCTTGCGCTGTTTATTGCCGTATGTGCGGGTAAGGGCGACGATTATATTTTGCCAAAGCCTATTTGGGCTTTCTGCATTCCTACGGGCGCATTGCTCGCCCTCGTTTTAACTAACGATATTCATCAGTTTGCCTTTCACCTTAATAGCTCAGCGCCCCGAAGCGATGTTGATTACGGATACGGATGGCTGTATTATGCAATTACGGTATGGGTTTACTTTTGTTCGCTGCTCGCCTTTGCAATAATGCTTAAAAAATTCAGGCTCCCCAAGAGCCGGCGCAACAAATGGATGCCCCTGCTACCCGTCGCCTTTGCTATAATCTACGGGGTTCTTTATGCCGCAAGAGCACCTTTTATTATCAATTACGTCGGCGATATTACAGTAGTGTTTTGCCTTGTTTTTGCCGGCTTTTTTGAAATTTGCATTGAAAGCGGCCTTATCCAGTCAAACAGCGGCTACTCATACCTTTTTACCTCTTCAAAAAATATACCCGTTCAGATTCTTGACAATAGCCTAAACGTGCGCTATGCGGCCTCCGCAAGCGAAAAAATTGAAGTTGAAAACATTAAAAAGGCCCTTAAAAGCCCTGTAATACTAAATGACGGAAAGCGCCTTCACGCAATGCCCGTCAGAGGCGGCTACGCTGTTTGGACGGAGGATATTTCCGAGCTGCTTAACGTCCGCGAAATCTTAACCGAGCGCGGCGAGGAGCTTTCGGAGCGCGCCGAATTTCTTAAGCTTGAATATAAAAAGGAGGAGGAGCACCGAACCGTTGCAGAGCAGAACAGGCTTTATGACCTTCTTCAAAGAAAAACCCAGTCACAGCTTGATATGCTCGATTCTTACGTTCAAAAATACCGCTTTGCCGAAAGCGAGGGCGAAAAGCAGCGCCTTCTTGCCCAAATCGTAATTCTCGGCACTTTTATAAAACGCCGTAAAAACTTTGTTCTTACAATGGAAAACGCCGCTTCTTTTCCGGAAGCCCTGCTTCAAAGCGCGATTGCCGAAAGCTTTTCCGCCCTTTCACAACTTAATATCAGGGGAAGCTATTTTGTTTATACCGGAAGGGAAGAGATTTCCGGGGAAATACTTTCCCTTGCTTACGATTTTTTTGAGGACGTAATTGAAGCTGTATTTGACAGCGCAAGGTATATCAACTTCCGCTTTTGCGAGGTTAACGGGAAAATAAGAATAAGCATTTTAACCGATTTTGAGGGCGATTTTTCACCCTTGCTTTTGAAATACCCGAGCCTCGTTACCGTGTTTGATGACGGAACTCAGTTTATACTTGAGCCGAAGGGAGGGGATAATAATGAATGACGTTAACTCCCTTATTGCATTATCGGGCTTGCTTTTTGTAGCAGTTTTAAGCGTATTTCTTCTTGCTGTTTATAAGTATTTAACAACGGGCAAATTTAAAAACTGCATTGCGGATTCGGTAATTTTTATCCTGCTTGTTTTTATTGCCTCCTATGTTTCGGGAGCAACAATTAGTAAGGCTTCTTACAGCAATAGCGTATCCGAAATAAGCCTGATAGCTTTAAGCCTTGCCTTTATTGTTTATTCGGTTATATCCTTTTTCTACTGCAGACGCAAAAATAAAAACAGCCTTTCGCCTTTTTCGGTTAAGGAGGCGCTTGATAATCTAAATTCGGGAATCTGCTTTTCGGATGAAACGGGGCGCATCGTTTTGATTAACCACGCTATGTCATCGCTTATGTCCGCTGTTTTAAAAACAAATCCCCAAACTCAGCCGGAGATAAGCTCTGCGCTTGCCTCTCTTGAATCGTCGGGCAACGGAATATATGCCTTTCCTGACGGCAGCGTATGGCTTGTTAATATTTCAAGCCTTGACGGATATACTCAGACCGCCGCGCGTAATGTTACCGAACTCGTTGCCGCTAACGTTCAGCTTGAAAGGGAAAACGAACGGCTTAAAAAAACCAATGAAGAAATGCAGATTATGCTTGAACGCCTTGCCGACAGAATCCGCGAGCAGGAAACGCTTAACCTTAAAATGCAGATTCATAACGATATAGGCTCAAGCTTAATTGCAATAACAAATATTATGAACGGCAAAACAAACGAGCCGCTTGATGAACAGCTTCGTCTTCTTCAAAACGCGGTAGGCTATTTTTCAAACGAGTTTGAAAAGAGGCAGGAATCCGTGGAAGAAGTCAGAAAAAACGCCAAAAAAATGGGCGTTCGCCTGGTCGTTACGGGAGCACTTCCCGAAAGCAGCGCGCAATGCGAGCTTATTGCCCTTGCCGCTATGGAGTGCGTAACCAACTGCGTTAAGCACGCCGGCGGAAACGAGGTTTACGCCGTTATTGACGGGCGGTTTGTAAGTTTTACAAATAACGGCGAAGCGCCGAAGAAAGAAATAACCGAGGGCGGCGGACTTACCTCCCTGCGAAAACGCATTGAAAACGCAGGCGGAGCAATGAAAACAAGCTCAGCGCCCGTATTCACCTTAACTCTTGAATTACCCGAAACGGAGAATCGGTATGATTAAAACAGTTATTGTTGAAGATAATACGTATATGCAAAACCACCTGGTAAATATGCTCAACGAAGAGGACGGCTTTGAGGTTATCGGGGTTTTTAAGGACTCCTTTGAAGCCGAAAGCTTTTGTAAATCAAACAGCGTTGACCTCGTTTTAATGGACGTTCAAACAAAGCATAACCATTCGGGCCTTTCCTCTGCCTTGCATATTAAAAACGATAAAAAAACGAAGGTTGTAATCGTTACTTCGCTTATTGACCCCGACGTGCTTTCAAAAGCAAGGCAGGGCGCGGCTGACAGCCTTTGGTATAAGGACCACGGCGAAAGCGAGCTTATTGACGTAATCAAAAGAACGATTGACGGCGAAAGGGTTTTCCCCGATACCTCGCCCGCTGTTGAGCTAAACGAGATGTTTTCGTCCGATATTTCACCCCGTCAGCTTATAATTCTTCGCCGCTTCGTTCAGGGCTTAACCTATGAGGAAATAGCCGAGGAACTCGGCATAAGCAAAAACGGTGTTCGATGGAATCTTGACCAGATTGTTGAAAAGGGCGGATTTAACAATAAACACGAGCTTCTCGCCGCCGTAATAGAAAACAAATTAATCGTTACAACACTTAAGGACGAATAGCTTATAGTAAATAAAAATCACTAGCACTTGTGTTAGTGATTTTTATTTGTTTATAATTTATAATATTATTGAAAGACTATACCTTTTATTCAAAATTAAGGAGGTTTAATATGAAAAAGGTACTCTCATTATTCCTGTCTCTTGTAATGCTTTTAAGCGTTACGGCAGGTATGACGTTCAGCGCTCAGGCTGTGCCGATGACAAAGGATGTTTATCTTACCGTTACGGCTCCTTCCTCGGGCAGTGAAACTGACAAAAATGAAAACGTAACCGATTCAAACGGCGGTACCGTTTTGCGCGTTATGTGGTTCGACCTGAATGTGTCGGACTGGCAGACGATAGGTGTGAGCGATACATTTATCGCAGGTCATAAATACCGCGTTACCGTTAAGGTTAAGGCGCCCGCCGGCTATATTTATGACGATAAATACGGCGCTACCAACGGTTATGTTAACGGCGCAAAGGGAACTGTTTTCAAGTTCAGCAACGACGCCGACGATGAAATTGAGGTTCAGTACGATTTCGGTGCCTGTCCTCAGAACTATGTTCCCGATACGGTTCTTTTCACGGGAAGAATTTACAGCGGTCAGCCGATTGACCAAAATACCTACGGCTTAAACTATACGTCTATTGAGGGCTTCCAGCTTACTGCAGTAAGAAGAAACGGCCAGAATATTGACATCGGTTCCGTTGCAACCTACGGTAGCTACGGCGTCAGCATGATTCTTACCGCTAAACCCGGCTATGCTTTCACAACTAAGCACACTATCAGAATTGATAATAAAAAGTTCAATCCCTATCTTGTAAGTAACGACGGTAAGTACGCTTTCGTAAATGCCGACGGTATAGAAATTGCATGCCCGCACGCTGCGGCTACAGGCGAATGGCAGAAGGATTACGACTATCATTGGAAAACCTGCGATATGTGCGGTGAGGAAGTACAGAAGTCTGCTCACACCTATGACTCGGGCGTTGATAAGGGGAACTACATCCTTTATACCTGTTCGGTTTGCGGTTCAACGAAATCAATCGCTACAGCAGATACCGAAGTATCATTGCTTAGAATGGATGACATTCCTTGTATAGTAGGAAATGTTGTAATGGGTCTCGGATTTAAAGGTAGCGATAGAGAAAAAGCAACAATTACAACAACATGGTATAAAGGTTCGGTAGGCGGAACAGCTTTACCCGCAGGAACAAAATTTGAAGCGGGTCAGACTTATTATGCAGTGCTTGATATAAATGCAAAAGAGCATTATTATTTCAATACGCCTTACGGTCCTTCAATTCAATCATCTTACGCTGATGACATTCTTCCGGTAAGCACGGATGTTACTGCCCGTCACGTAACGGCAACTTATACCTATACCTGTGTCGGCGCTCAGCCAACAACCGTAACCCTTCCCGAAGTTAGACTCGGACTCACAATAGGCGATGTTCTTGATGGTATCGGCTATCAGTTTAACGGCAGTGAAACTGATATTTCGGTTACTTTCTATTATACCAGCACGAATTTTTACGCCTTCCAGAGAAGCGGCGGAACATGGTCGCTCGCAGGCGGCGGAGATGTAAATGCTGCCCGCGCTACTGCAATAGAAGCAAGTTCGGATTACAAACTTATCATTATAAATAATGCTTATTCATATGTTGCCAAAAAGGATGTTACCGTTATCAATGAATTCGGCGCTGATTACATCATTAATGCAGACAGTAAAATAAGCAGCATAACAGCAACTTATAAAACGCCTTCAAGATACATTTCAACTGTAAGCTTAAGCGGCATCGTTCCTCCTGTCGGCGGACAGTATGCTAAAACCGATTTCGCAGTAGACAATGAATTCGGCGTAAAGAAAGTGGCGTTAAGCTGGGATGCAGACAGCGCGTTTGAATGCGGAAAAGAATATACTGCTACCGCGGTTGTTCAGGCAACAGACGGCTATGCATTTTTATCAGCAGCTTATGCAACCGTCAACTCCCGAACACACCTATAATCCCGATGATGCGGTTGTTGTTGCACCTACCTGTACAACAGCGGGCACTTCAACCTGCAAGTGTGTTTTCTGCGGAGAAGTAAAAACCGAAAGCATTAAAGCTACCGGCCATACATATATCAGTAAAATCACAAAGGCTCCTACTTTCAAAAAAGCAGGCGTTATGACCTATACCTGCGTTCAGGGCGACGACAGCTACACCGAAAAAATAGCAAAGCTCGCCGGAACAAAGGTAACCAAGGTTAAGGCGGCCAAGAAAAAGCTTACCGTTACTCTTAAGAAAAACCTTAAGGTTGACGGTTACCAGATTCAGTATTCAACAAACAAGAAGTTTAAAAAAGCAAAGACCGTTAAAATTAATAAGGCTAAAACGGTTAAAAAGGTAATCAAGAAGCTTAAGAGCGGAAAGAAATATTATATCCGCGTTCGCGCATTCAAGAAGATTAACGGCAAGGTTCAATACAGCAAGTGGGCTAAATATAAGAAGGCCGTTAAGGTTAAATAATCATCTATAAAAATATAAGGGAGGGTATCCGATACCCTCCCTTATATTTTTAGAACAGGCCTGTTTTTTCAACGCGCTTTTCAAAGAAGCGAACCGGCTTTTTAACAAGGAATTTAACCCCGAGCCCGATTATAAGTCCGACAGCTATATAAGCGCAAAGCTTTAATAAATCAATCCAGTAATCGTTAGCATATGTTCCGCAAACGCATTCGCGCATTGCATTAATAACAAATGTAAATGGCATATACGGATTTAATACTCTGAAGAAGTTTGGTGTAACATCTATAGGGAAGGTGCCACCCGAGCCGCCAATCTGAATAACAAGAAAGATTATTCCTATAGACTTACCTATATCCCCAAAAGTAAATGTAAGCGAATAAACGAATACGGTAAACGCAACCGCCGCAACCACCCCTGCAAGCAGGAATTTTAAGGGATGATAGCATTGGATATTAAGGAAGTATAAATCTCCGATACAAATTACGATAGCCTGTACAACCGAAAAAAGAAGGAATGTTGCCATTCTTCCGAAATAGCTTTGGTAAATTCTTATTTTGCCGTTGCCGATTTCTTTTTTGCGCTTTACTTCGGTTTTAACTACTGCAATTAAAATCATAGCTCCGACCCAAATTGCAAGAGTGCTGTAAAACGGAGCCATTGCCGAACCGTAGTTGTCAATACCGTATACCTTATCCGTGTTTACAATAACGGGGCAGGCGAGAAATTCGCCGAGCTGGTCGGTATTTTTACCTGCAACGTTTTTAACGGTGTTAACTATTTCGCTGTCTGCTAAGCCGTCAATCTTTTTTGAAAGGCTGAGTAGTTGCTTTTTTATGTTTGACAGCAATTTGTCAACTGCTTTTATTAAATCCTCGCCGCTTTTAACAGATGTGTTCATGCTGTCTGCAAGTGTCTTGAGCGCCGGCAAATCGCCGTTGAGGTCGGTTACCAAATCTCCCGTAACGGTAAGAAGTTCAATAAGAGCGCTGAGGTTTTCGTCGATAATCGGTTTAACATCCTTTTTGTAGTCTGACTGCATTTCGTTAACGCCCGATTTAAGCCCTTCAAGTTCCTCGATAATCTTATTGATTTCGTTTTTTGTTGCGCCGTTTTGTGCCTTTTCAATCAAATTTGCAAGTTTGGAAATCTTGCCTATCCTTTTATCAAGCTTATCCGATAACCTGCCAAGCGCAGGAAGTTCAATCGGTAAGAAGCTTTTAATATTTTCAAGCGTAGTCTTAACTGTTTCAAGAATAGCTTTAATTGTTAAAAGCTTTTCCTTTGCCTCCGCCAGCGGCTTTGTGGTTTTTTCATCGGCATAATCGGTTTTTGTGTTTATAACAGCCACGGCGTTTTCGACTTCAGTATTAACATTTTCAAGCGCCGTGTCAACGGAAGAGGTAATACCGTTAATGCTGCTTTGAAGCAGCTTAGTCATATCGCCGCCGCTTTCAATAAGATTGTTGCTTTTTTCAAGAACCTCACTAAAATTGTTATCACTGACTATCTTATTAAGACTTTTTGAAACCGTTATTATGTTTCCAAATCCGTCAATGCTTTTCTGTATTGTATCTATTGAAGAGCAAGCAGTATTAAGCTTATCCTTTAAATCGTCAAAGCTGTTTGTTACATCGTTTTGGGTAACATCAGCCACAACGTTTATAACTGAGCTTATAACGTTGATTACTGTTGTAACAAAGGATTCGTTAACTTCCTGCTGAACGGTTTGAACAACCTTGTCGGTAATCTTTGTTGCTATTGCATTTTTCTTTTCATTTGCATAATAAGTAATCTGAGGTTGTTTAAAATTGCTTGTAACTATGCTTGTAAGCGACTTCGAAAAGCCTTTAGGAATTTCAATCCCGGCGTAGTATTTACCTGCTTCAATTCCCGAAACCGCTTCTTTTTTTGAAATAAACTGCCAGTCGATAAGATCGTTTGCTTCAAGATTAGTGCGTATTTGCTTTCCTACATTTATATCAATATCGCGGTAGGTAAATCCCTCGTCCTCTATAACAACGGCAATCTGCATATTTCCGGTTGAGCCGTAAGGATCCCAGTTCGCAAATATATTAAACCATGCGTAAAGCGAGGGGAGAAGTGCAATTCCGACTGCAAGAATAACAGCCATTGAATTTGTAAAAATATTCCTCATGTCTCGTTTGAAAACACAGAATATATTTTTCATTCCTCTTCCTCCTTTTCTGTTTCTGATTCGTTGTCAATATCATCTGAAAATATATCGTATTCGCCAAATTCGATTTGTTCGTCATTTTCAAGGTAGGGAATAACCTTTGATTCTACAAGGTATTTTGAATAGTCTGCAATAACAAATACAGTTATGTTAAGAAAAATAACAAGAACCCATGCCTGAAGCCATTGAATTTCGTGGTTTGTTCTGTGGCTTACAGCAATTCCGATAAGGGTAAATAGAATAAAAATAGCTGCCGCTGTGATTTTACATATTTTAAGTATGCGATTTCCTTTATTGTAATTCTGAATAATTTTTTCCCTCAGGAATTTGTACTTAAGCGCCATTTTTTCGTTTTCGGCTATCTCTTTTTCAAAAAGAGAAGCCTGATTTTCGGTGCTCATATAATCACTTCGCTTTCTTTAGCAAAAAATATTTAATATAAATAATATACCTACAATTTTTAAAAATCAACTTTTTTTGAAATTATTTTATTTTTGTTTAACTTTTTATAAATTATTATTTTACTTGTTTTAATACGATAATTGTGTTAAAATACTATGTTGTATTTTAAAATAAGGAGTTATTATGAGTAATATATTTGAAAAGGCAGTCGTTTTTGCTATGAAAGCGCACGAAGGCCAAACAAGAAAAGACGGAGGAATATATATTCTTCATCCGCTTGAGGACGCAACAATAGTCGGCACTATGACCAAGGATTTAGATGTGCTTGCAGCCGCCGTGCTTCACGATACTGTTGAGGACACATCGGTAACTATTGAAGAAATAGCTGAAAACTTTGGTGAGCGTGTAGCTGCCCTTGTAGCGCATGAAACCGAAAATAAACGCCCTGAGCAAAAGGCAAGCGAAACATGGAAAATTCGCAAGATTGAAAGTCTTGCAGTCCTAAAGGACAGCGGCATTGAAACAAAAATGCTTTGGCTCGGCGACAAGCTTTCAAATATGCGTTCGCTTGCCAGGGATTACGATAATATAGGCGTTTCTGTTTTTGAACGTTTTAACGAAAAAGACCCTGCGCAGCAACTTTGGTATCATTCAACGGTGCTTGAATACTTAAGCGAACTTAATGAATACCCTGCGTACAAGGAGTATAGTGAGCTGATTAATCATGTTTTTAAAGACAATAAGGAGTGAAAATTATGACAATTTTTCTTAAAGGCAGAATCGATTCTTCAAATGCCGCACAGACAGAAGCAAATATTCTTGAAGAGATTAAAGACAATACAGATGAGCTTATAGTTGACGCAGCTGAACTTGACTATATTTCAAGCGCAGGGCTTCGCGTGATTCTTCGCCTTAAAAAATCAATCCCTGATACAAAGATAATTAATTGTAATTCTGAGGTTTATGAAATCTTTGATATGACGGGATTTACCGAGATGATGAACATTTCGAAGGCCTACAGAAAGCTTTCGGTTGACGGCTGCGAGGTTATTGGCGAGGGAGCAAACGGCATTGTTTACAGAACCGACCCGGATACTATAGTTAAGGTTTATAAAAACCCCGATTCGCTGGATGAAATCCATAACGAAAGAGAGCTTGCAAGAAAGGCGTTCGTTATGGGAATTCCTACGGCTATTCCCTATGACGTTGTTCAGGTAGGCGATTTGTACGGCTCTGTTTTTGAGCTTTTAAATGCTAAATCCTTTTCAAAGCTGCTTGCAGAAGGCGAGGATGTTGATGAGCTTGCAAAACAGAGCGTTGAAATCCTTAAAACAATTCATTCAACAATGCTTAAGGAAGGCGAGCTTCCAAGCAAGAAACAGGAATCTGTAAGATGGGCAGAATATGTTAAGCCGTATCTTCCCGCAGAAATAGGCGAAAAGCTTCTGAAACTGTTTAATGAAGTGCCGGAAACAAACAATATGCTCCACGGCGACTATCACATTAAAAATATTATGCGCCAGGGAAATGAAAACCTTCTTATAGATATGGACACCCTTTCAGTAGGTCATCCCGTTTATGAATTATCACAGATGTATCTTGCGTATCTTGGGTTTAGTGAGACGGATCCTGACGACGTTAAAAGATTTCTTGGAATTGACCGTGAAACCTCTTTAAAATTCTTTAACAGTTCCCTTAAGTATTATTTTGAAGGTAAGGATGATGAGTTCATTAAGCAGGCGGTTAATAAGGCAAGAATAATCGGATATACAAGATTGCTTCGAAGAACAATTAAGCGCGCCCCTGAAAAGAAAGATATTATTGATAACTGTATTAAACAACTCTGTGAACTTGTAAGTGTAACTGAAACTTTAGCATTCTGAAATGAAAAATTCGATTATAAAGACAAAGTATAAACTGATTCCCGAATCCGTTGACCTTGTGAGCGAAGACGTTAACGGCTTTTTAACCGCGCTGAAAACGCAAAAAAGAAACGTGCTTCGCACAAGGCTTACTGTTGAGGAAATACTTCTCAGTATGATGGATAAATTCCCAAGCGATAAGGAATTTACATATATCAGAAGTAAGTCTATCGGCAAGCCTTTTATTTCAATTTCATATTCAGGCGAGGTTTTTAATCCGCTTGAAAAGGATGACGACGATGAATTCGGCGATTTTTCAAGCTCGCTTATTCAAAGCAATGATTACGTCCCCTCCTATAATTACGATAAGGGCGTAAACACAATAACGATAAGGCTTGCTAAAAAAGAAACAAACCCGATTTTTAAGCTCCTTTTTGCAATTGTTGCGGCTGTTCTTTTTTCGCTGATTAAATTTGTAGTACCGCATGACGCGATAGCTTTTATAAAAAATAATGTGCTTGATTCGCTGTATAACGCCTTTCTCGGGCTGATGACTACTATTGAGGTTCCGCTTGTGTTTCTTTCGGTTACCTGCGGAATTATCGGAATAGGCGACAGTACGGTTTTCGGCAAAATAGGGCGAAAAATGGTTATGCGCTTTGTAACCGTAATCCTGTTTTTTACAACCATTGCGGGCGTAGTGTTCTCAATGTTCTTTGTAAGCTTCAGCGACGAAGGAACGGGCGGTGGAATTTCTGTTAAGGTCGGAATTGATATGCTTTTAGACCTCATTCCCAAAAAGCTTTCAGAGCCTATTTCAAGCGGAAATACCATGCAGGTAGTTTTAATGGCGATTATTATCGGCGTAACGCTCGTAGTTCTCGGAAGTAAGGCCAAAACCGTTTCAAAGCTTATTAACGAGGGTAATAATATTATCGTTTACATAACGGGCATAATCTCAAAGCTGCTTCCCGTATTCATTTTTATTGTTATTCTTGATATGATTTGGAGCGGCAACGTTAGGCGGTTTATAAGTATGTGGAAGCCGATAGTTGCCTTTGTTGCAGTGCTCGCAATTCTTCTTGGGTTAATGATAATGGCGGTTTCAACAAGGGAAAACGTCAGCGCCCAAAAGCTTATGAAGAAAATGCTGCCTACTTTTTTAATCGGCTTCGGAACTGCTTCCTCCGTTGCAGCTAACGGTGAATGCTCCGACAGCCTTTACAGAACGATGGGCGTTAACAAGCGATTTGTTGAATTCGGTCAGCCCGTCGGCGGGGTTGTATTTATGCCGTCAACGGCGATTAACTTTATGGTTGCCGCCGTATATATGGCTTCCTATTACAAAGTAAAAGTTTCTCTTTTATGGTTTATTATTGCAATAATGATTTGCACCTTTGTAGCTATTGCAACTCCTCCCGTTCCCGGCGGCGCAATAGCGGCGTATTCCGTAATCTTTGCCCAGCTCGGAATTCCGACTGAGGCGGTTGCAATTGTTGTTACGCTTGACATTCTGTTCGATTTTATCGCAACGGCGTGTGACGGAGCATTTTTACAGCTTGAGCTTATAAGACAGGCTGATGAAAATAAAATGTTAAATTTTGATGTTTTAAGAAAGTGAGTGAGGTTTTTATGGAAACATTATTAAACAGAGAAAACGATAAGCTTGTTATTACCGTTAAAGGCAGAGTTGATACAACTACTGCCCCCGAGCTTGAAAAGGCTATCTTTGATAATATCGACGGTGTCAAGGAGCTTGTTCTTGATTTAAAGGATATGCCCTATACATCATCTGCAGGGCTTCGCGTTCTTTTAAAGGGTGAAAAAGCAATGAAGTCGCAGGGTAAAATGACCATTACCAATGTGTGCGACGACGTTATGGACATTTTTGAAATGACAGGCTTTTCCGATATTCTTACTATTGAATAATTATTATGAAGAAACTAAAAAGCTTACGCTCAAATTTAGCCTTTAACATAATAAGCGCGGTCGTTTTGCTTCTTGTTGTTTTCAGCCTTATCGTAAGTACAATAGGTTATATCAGCTTTACAAATTCCTTCAAAAGGGAATACAGCGAATCAACTTATCATATGGCAATAACGGCGGCTTCTCAGGTTAACGGCGATAATATTGAGCAGTATCTTAAGGAGGGCGGAACCTCATCTGAATTCCTTCAGACTAAGGAATATCTTGATGAATACTGCCTTAAAATGAACGTTTCAATTGTATACGTTATCAAGGTTGACACCACGGATTACGGCCGCTTTACGTCAATATTTAATTCCGTTGGTGCCGATACCCCTTATTCCCCGTGGGAAATAGGGTATCAGCAGGATGCTACTAATGATGAGTATGCCGGAATATATAAGGATATTTACGAAAACGGCCTTGAATACGGAACCGTTTACCGAACAAGAAACCTTAAGGGCGCGCCGCCTCATATAACGACGCTTGTTCCGGTTAAGGATTCAAACGGCAAGGTGGTAAGCCTTATGTGTATTCAAAGGCCTATGAAGGAGCTGAGGGACGGAAGGCGTCCGTATTTAGTCAACGTTGCAATTTCCGCAATAGTTCTTTCCGCGCTTGTTGCCGTGGGCTATGCGGTTTACATCCGCAGGGAATTTGTTAATCCGCTTCGGCGCGTTGCCAAAGAAACCGAGCGTTTCGCAAGGGAAAACAAAAAAGGCGAGGAGCTTGGAACGGTAAGCAGGATTAACGAAATATCAGGTATCGGCTATGCTGTAGATAAGATGGAAACGGATATGCTAAACTATATCGAAAATCTTACGGCAATTACCTCCGAAAAGGAACGTATCGGCGCTGAGCTGTCTATTGCAAGCACTATTCAGGAAAATTCAATTCCAAACCTTTTCCCTGCATTTCCGCACCGTAAGGATTTTGATATCTTTGCTTCTATGACCCCCGCAAAGGAGGTCGGAGGCGATTTTTACAACTTCTTCCTTGTTGATAATGACCACCTTGCTATGGTTATTGCCGATGTTTCCGGAAAAGGGATTCCCGCTGCGCTGTTTATGATGGTTATTAATATCCTTATCAGCGACAGAACGCATATGGGCGGAACGCCTGCGGAAATTCTCACCTTCGTTAACGATAATATCTGCGAGCATAATAAAGCGTATATGTTTGTAACCGTATGGCTTGGTATTCTTGAAGTTTCAACGGGTAAAATAATTGCTTCAAATGCCGGCCACGACGACCCTGTCGTCTACCGCAAGGGTAAGGGCTTTGAAGTTGTTAAAAAGCCCCACAGCCTTGTCGTCGGCGCAATGCAGGGGGTTAAATATAAGGATTTTGAAATTCAGCTTGAAGAGGGCGATAAGATTTTCCTTTATACCGACGGCCTTCCCGAAGCAACGGATAAGGATAATAATATGTTCGGCGTGGACGGTATGCTCGGCGCGCTTAATCAGTATAAGGACGAAAGCCCCGAGGATATTCTTTTCGGCGTTAAGAAAAACGTTGACGCTTTTGTTGCGGAGGCGCCGCAGTTTGACGATTTAACCATGATGTGCATAGAGCTTAAAAATGCGGCTGTAAAGAAAAGCTTAACCGTTGACGCAACCGGCGATAACCTTTCGGCGGTTATGGATTTTGTTGACGCTTTTCTTGAGAAAAACGATTGCCCTATGAAGGTGCAAACACAGCTTGATTTGTGCGTTGAGGAAATATTTGTTAATATTGCAAATTACGCCTACGGCAATGAAATCGGCAAAGCTGAAATTGAAATTGAAAACAATAACGGCGAAATAAGTATTACCTTTAAGGACAGCGGTATGCCTTATAATCCCCTTGAAAAGGAGGACCCGGATATAACCCTCTCCGCTGATGAACGTCAGATAGGCGGTCTCGGTATCTTCCTTGTTAAAAAGAATACCGATAAGGTAACGTATGAATATGAAAACGGCTTCAATGTTTTCACAATGAAGAAAAAAATCTGAAAAATTGCGTATCGGTATTATTCTTCAAGCAGCAAAAATCAATTTATTTAAGGAGAATGTATTATGAACAAAAAAATAAAAGCAGTAATCGCTGTAATGGCAGCGGCAATTATCGTTCTTTCCGGATTAATGTTTTATGTTTACACTGATTCGCAAAAGAAGGTTGAGGCCGCTAATGCAAAATATAACGACGTTATTAAAAACTATAAGCTTTATAAAAACATCATTTCTCAGGATGAGGTTGAGCAGACCCTTTTCGGCCAGCCGATTTCAAAAGAGAGAAACGGCGAATACAGAATAGGCATTAAAACCGCTATCGACGGTGATTTCCACGCCGAGCTAACTATCTATCAGGCGAAGGACGGCAAGTATGAAAAGGTATTTAGCTGTGAAGCTCTTGTAGGTAAAAACGGCCCCGGCAAGCAGTCTGAGGGCGATACAAAAACACCGCTCGGAACATGGGAAATCGGCGAAGCATACGGCATTAAGGATAACCCGGGAAGCAAGGTGCCGTTCACCAAAGTAACCGATGATATGTATTGGTGCGCAACCGGCTCAAACGGCAAGAAATATAACACTCTTCTCAGCAGTAAGGACGACCCCGATAACGATTACAGCGAGGATGAGCATCTTATGGATTATCCTATAAGATATGCTTATTTCCTTGATTTGGGTTATAACAAGGCCGGCGCACCCTACGCAGGCAACGCAATCTTCCTTCATTGCTGGAAGGAACCCGATTATCCTACGGGCGGCTGTGTTGCGGTTTCGGAGGAAAGTATGGTTAAAATTCTTCAAACCGTTACCCCCGGCACAACCGTTACTATCTATTAAAAGGAGAAAAAAAATTATCAACTAAGGATTTATATGATTCCACGGCTCAGGCAACTGTCGTTGACGTTCAGGAAGAAATTGAAAACGACGGCGAGGACACGAGAACCGTTACAAAGGTCTTTATTGACTATGAGGTTGACGGCGTTAAATACGAACACGTTGAAGCTCCCGAATCCGACAGCACAATGCAGATTGGCGACACTGTTGAAATCCTTTACCAGAGCAAGAACCCGTCCGAGTATTCAGGCAAAAATATTACCGGCAATTCAGCTATTCTTATAGCTATCGGCGCGGTTGTTGCGTTAGCGGGAATTTTTGTTGAAATTAAAACAATTATAAGAAAATAACCGTTTCTCGGAGGGAAGCTAATGAATAAAGTAACTAAAATAATTCTTTCGCTTACGCTTATATTTACCCTTGCGTTCTCATTAGTCGCTTGCTCGGCAAAAAACGAAAATAAAAACGGGGCTTCAACCGAAGCTCAAAGCGCAGAAGCGGCTTCGACGTCCGAAACGGAGGCAGGGAACGACGGCCAGAACTACGTAATGAATTTCGTAGGCAACTATGATAACGGCGGCTGCTATATTTTTGTTGAAGCAGAGGGTGCCGATGGCGCAAAATTCACCGTTACGTGGCCGCTGACCGATTTTGAATCCGAAACCTATACCTTCAGCGGTACCTTTGAACCCGATACCTTAACAGTTCATTATTCTAACAGCACGAAGATAGTTAACAAGTTAGACGCCGAAGGAAACGTTACCGGGGAAAATACCGAATACACCGACGGAAGCGGAAAGATTATCTTCCATGAGGACGGTACTCTTGAATGGCAGGATGAAAACGAGGCTGAAAGGTTAGTTGATAATACAACCTTTACTTATTTCAACCCTAACGAATAACTTGTGTTTGAAAACTGTTAAAAACAATAATGTTTGAAAGGGGGCTGAAATATCAGCCCTTTTTCTTGTTTTATTAAATTAAATATGCTATTATATAAATATCTTTCTAATTGAGGGGAATTAATATGGATAACGAATACGGCTGTACTGCCTTTTTTATAACCGCAGTAGTAATAGAAACAGAGAGCATAAAAAAGCTTTATAACTCATGGAAGCGTGTTCGTATACCCGGCGACAGTCAGGAATACTATGAATCCTCGTTTGAAAAGGATGGCAAAAGCTACCGTATTGTTACGGCCCAGCAATCCGTTATGGGTATGACCGCCGCCTCGGTTTTAACAATGAAAGCTGTTCAGGAATTTAACCCGAAATATATTATTATGAGCGGCATTGCCGCGGGTACGGGCGACGAGGCAAAACAGATGTACGGCGACGTGATTATTCCCGACGTTATGTGGGACTATTCCCGCGCCCACGTTCCGTTTATACCGACCCCGAAATTCTTGAAATAATAAAATCCACCGTCGGAAGAGAGGATAATGAATTCCATGTTCATATCGGCCCGCTTGCGTGCGGAAGCTCTGTGGTAGCCAACCGTTCCGTTGTTGAAAAACAAATTCTTTCGCTCTTTCCCCATACCGTAGGGCTTGATATGGAATCCTATAGCGTTGCGTTTACGGCGCAAAACTGTAAAACGCCGCACCCGAAGGCGATAGTTATTAAAAGCATTTGCGATTTCGCCGACAGTGAAAAATCGGACCAGTACCAGAAGTTTGCGGCTTATACAAGCAGCCGCTATGCTAAATATCTTCTTGAAAATCATTTACCTTTGGATTAGCAAACGGGAGAATAGCTATGGATTTTGAAAAAGCGGCAATAAACGATACCTCAAATTTCGTTTTGCTTTCGGACTATGTTCCTTCAATAGTTCAGGAAATAAGATACTTTTCAACCTATAATTTTATCGGCGACAGAATTGACGGCTATGAGCAGCCCGTTGCAATTATTACAAAAGAAGCGGCAAGAGCGCTTAAGGCAGTAAGTAATGAAATGAACGTTAAGGGGTACCGCCTTAAAATTTTTGACGCCTACCGCCCGGCAACAGCCGTTAAACACTTTGTTCTTTGGGGAATAGAAGACCTTGACCAGCGGATGAAACCGTTTTTCTATCCCGACCTTGAAAAAACCGAACTGTTTGAGCTTGGCTATATCGCAAGTAAATCGAGCCACAGCCGCGGAAGCACTGTGGATTTAACCCTTCTTGATATGGAAACGGGAAAAGAAGTTGATATGGGAAGCCCGTTCGATTTTTTCAACGAGGTATCTCATCCCGATTATAAGGGCGTTACCGACGAGCAGTATGATAACCGAATGCTTCTTCAAAGCGTAATGGTTAAGCACGGCTTTGTTACGATTGACTGTGAGTGGTGGCATTTTACCCTCGCCGACGAGCCTTATCCGGATACTTACTTTGAATTTCCCGTGAATTCGGAACTATTAAGAAGATAAGCAGGAGTTTTATGAGTTTTAAAACAGGTAAAGTTGCCGTAAATGATTTTGAAATGCAGTATCTTCGCTTCGGGGAAGGGGAAAAAACGCTTGTTATTCTCCCCGGGCTCAGCGTTCAAAGTGTAATTACCTCTGCCGCGCTGATTGAAAAGCAGTATGAGGTTTTTAAAGAAGAATTTACGGTATATCTTTTTGACAGAAGGGAAAACCTTCCCGAAAGCTATTCAATAAATGCTATGGCAAGCGATACCGCCGAGGCAATGACAGCGCTCGGCATTGAAAACGCCTGTGTTTTCGGAACTTCACAGGGCGGTATGATAGCAATGCTTATTGCCGCCGAGTATCCAAAGCTTGTAAGCGCGCTGGCCCTCGGCTCGACTGCCTGCAAAATGGAAAATAGCCGTTTTGCAGCAGTGGAAAAATGGATAGCTTTTGCCAAAGAGGGCAAAAGGGAAGAGCTTTATCTTTCCTTCGGCGAGCTTCTTTATTCTGAAGAGCTGTTTAATAAATACGAAGGTGCTTTAAGGCAGATTTCAAAAACCGTTACCGAAAGTGATTTGAAGCGTTTCGTCATTCTTGCAAGCGCGCTTAAGGATTTTGATATATCCGAAAAGGTTAAAAGCATTAAATGCCCCGTTCTTGCAATAGGCGACATAAGCGACGCGCTTCTCGGTGACAGGGCGGCCGACGATATAGCGGCGGCTATGAAAAATAATCAGCTTTTTGAATTATATAATTATGACGGCTTCGGCCACGCCGTGTATGATGTTGCGCCTGATTATCAAAAGCGGCTGTATGATTATTTTATCAGTAAATAGTTTTAATATAAAGGAGAGTAAAAATGGAAAACGAAAAGAAAAAATCACTGTGGAAGCCGATTGCAATAGTATCGCTTTGCCTGCTTATCGTTGTAAGCACAATGTACGCTATGGGCGTTGGCTACAAAAACACCCCTGTTAAGCAGCCTGAAGCTGCGCAGTCAGCTGAAACCGTTAATAACGCCGAGGCTCTCAGTCTTTGGAATGATGACGCAAAAGCGAAAAAAGAGCTTATTGATTACGTTGACGCGGTAACAAAAGAGGGTACAAAGGATTTCATCCCCGTTGAAGACAGAATTGCTGTTTTTGACCTTGACGGAACTCTTGCCTGTGAAACGGACCCCTGCTATTTTGACCATTGCATCTTGTATCACCGCGTTATGGAGGACCCGAATTATAAGGATAGGGCAAGCGACTTTGAAAAAGAGGTTGCCGCAGAGGTTAAAACCTTTATGGATACAGGCGTTTCCGCTCCCGATTCAATGCAGCGCCACGGTAAGGCGGTAGCATCCGCGTTCTCCGGCCTTACCCCCGAGCAGTTTATCAGCTACGTTTCCGATTATGCTAAAACTGAGGCTCCGGGCTATAACAATATGACAAGGGCGGAGGCATTTTATAAGCCGATGCTTGAGGTTGTTGACCTTCTTGAAAAGAACGGCTTTACCGTTTACGTAGTAAGCGGAACGGACAGATTTATTGTAAGAGGCCTTGTTGAAGCTTCTCCGCTTGACCTTCCGAGCAATCAGATTATCGGCTCCGACGAAAGCATGGTAGGAACAGGCCAGGGCGATACCGACGGGCTCGATTATCAGTTTGACGCAGACGACCAGCTTGTAATGGGCGGCGAGTTCATTATTAAAAATCTTGATATGAACAAGGTAACCGTAATTCAGCAGGAAATCGGCAAGCAGCCCGTTCTTGCTTTCGGCAACAGCGGAAGCGATTTCAGTATGGCTCAGTATGCTATTAACGATAATGAATATCCGGCAAAGGCGTTTATGCTTTGCTGCGACGATACCGAGCGCGAAAACGGTAATACCGAAAAGGCCGAAAAGATGGTTGCCTCCTGTGAAGAAAACGGTTTTACCGCAATTTCAATGAAAAACGACTGGAAAACTATTTACGGCGAAAACGTAACAAGAAAATAACAGCTTTAAAGGAATAACCGATGAACATATTTGTTTTATGGACTCTGCTTTTTTTAGCAGCTCAGGCAATTCTGTTTGTTATTCAGTTCTTGCTGAGAAAAAAGGAATTCAAACCCGCAAAAAGAGCAATAATAATTATTATCAAAGCTTTGCTTGCGATTGCGTTTGCCGTTTTGCCTCTGGCAGGGCCCGTT
The DNA here is from genome assembly GCA_900316345.1 of uncultured Eubacteriales bacterium. GTDB lineage: Bacteria > Bacillota > Clostridia > Oscillospirales > Acutalibacteraceae > Eubacterium_R. The sequence continues at coordinate 20,697 of ONCR01000020.1, forward strand.
CAGCTTCGGCCCGTTCAGCCGTTTATGATGGCGATGTATGCCGTTCTTCTGGCTGACGCTGTTGCCGATATTGTTTACAGCATTTTTTGCGCGGTTAAGAAGAGCGAAAGAAAATTCGCCGCGGCAAAGGCTGTAAGTCTTGTGCTCGGGATTTTGTTCTTCATTTACGGAACGGTTAATATGCAGGTCGTTCTTCCGAATTACCATACATATACTTCAAGTAAGCTTTCTTCAACGCATAAAATTATTTTTGCCGCTGATATTCACGTCGGAAGCGCCCAAGCCTTTTCAACGCTTGAAAAGGAGGTTGACGCAATGGTTAACGAAAAGCCCGAATGTATTATCCTCGGCGGTGATATTACCGATGATTATACTACTAAAGAGGAGATGCAAAAAACCTTTGAACTTTTCGGTAGCTGCGGCGTTCCCGTTTATTATCTTTACGGCAATCACGACAGGCAGAAGCACGCCGAATATGCAAAAGGAACGCAGTTTACCCCAGATGAGCTTGAAAGTACAATCAAAGAAAGCGGCGTGATTATTCTTAAGGATGAATATGCCGAGCTTGCGCCCGACCTTCTGCTTCTCGGAAGAGAGGACATAAGCGAGGGAGGGGGAAGAGCAAAGGCCGAAACGCTTTCTAACCCGTCTCCCGAAAAATACCTGATTGTTGCCGACCACCAGCCGTTTGAATTTAAAGAAAATATGGCTGTCGGTACGGATTTACAGCTTTCTGGCCACACTCACGCAGGCCAGCTCTTTCCGTTAAGGGCTATGTATTCCGTTATCGGTTACGCCTACGGCGATTTCAAAGAGGGCAAGGCTGTTATGAACGTCAGTGCAGGCGCCTGCGGCTGGCGCGTTCCGTTCAGAACCGAAAAGCACTGCTACTATGAGGTAATAACCCTTAAGCCCGAAAAATAATCAGTAATAATAAAGAGCTTTTACCCTTCGGTAAAAGCTCTTATTGTTTTGTTTAAATTTGCTTTTGAAAGACGTTACTTTGATTATATTTTTATACCTTTTGCTCTGCAAGCGCAGGCTCGGCTTCTGAATTATCCTCGTTGTCAACGGAATTCATATAATCGTCAACGCTCTTCTTTCTTCTTTCGGAGAGCTCGTAATACATTCTTTCACGCGTCTTCTTATTAATAGGCCACAGGAATTTCGGAATAATTCCGAGAGCGCTTGTAATAAGCGGAACAATCGTACACAGCGCGCTTATCGCGCCCTGTGCATTTTCAAGAGCTCTTGCAAAAACCTCGTTATCTGCATCTGAAAACGGCGTAACTCTCTCGCCGTTTGTTAAATGAACGTCAGTATGTCGGCTTAATTCAATATCGTCAGCGCTGATACAGGCATTATAAAGGGAATTAACGTAATCAAATGCGGCTTCCTTTGAATCGGGAAGCGGAGCTATCGGCTCTACGGTCTCAGCCTTAGGCATTTCAAATTTCGGTGTGTTAATCTCTTTTTTAGCATAAACTGCAAGGCAGGCAATACAGATACCGAGCAAAGCAAGCGTTCCCGCAATGCCAAGAAAAATTTTCATAGGCTTCTTCATTCTTTTTCAGCCTCCTTTTCCTTTGCCTTTGCCTCTTCGCTGAGCCGTGTTTCAAGCTCTGCGGCGGCTTCCTCCTCCATTGCCTGTTGAAATTCCTTCATTCGGGTTTCGTGTTCCTCTTCACTTTCGTAAATCGGAAGCGGCAAATCGTCAAGGTCAAGCTCGCCTTTTTTTATCTTCTTTCTGAGTTCCCTGCGCTTGGGGTCAAACTCTCTGTAAACGGGCTCAACGCCTTTTTTCAGCATCTTGCTGTTGATAATAACAAGGCTGAGATGAAGCGCAAAGCACGCGATTCCTCCGAAGCCGAAGGCAAAGCCGACGTAAGGCGCTGAGGGAACAATCACCGTTTTGCAAACGATTGCAGCTATCTGTGCTCCGATTGAAAGAACGCAGGCAACTATCGACGCGTTGCGAAGCATCTTCGTCATTTTTTCCGGTTTAAGAAAGCTGAGAAGATAAATAACAAACATCGCAACATCAATTACGGCGACAAGCGCGAAAAACGCGAAAACAATCAGCAAGCCGAGCGTAGCCTTTGAAAACAGCGAGCTTTTAAAGAAATTAAGCAATGCCATAAGCAAGCCGTTCCCGAAAGACTGAATAACGCCAATCAACCCGAGCGAAAAGGTTTCCTCGTAAAACGGAAGCTTGTAATTAACGGAGCAGAAGGGAATCATCATCGCGCAAATGGATGCTACAAGAACAATCATTCTCAGTATCGCAAGAAAACTTCCTATGAACACTGCCTTAATTCTTGCTACAACCATACGCGCAACCGCGTTATCAAGCTCCGTAAGCTTTGCGTCGCGTTCAAGCTCATAATCCTGAGTATAATATAAAATATTTACTCCGCAGTGGCGGCAGTTCGGTTTTAAATCATAAAACTTAATTTCGCCACCGCATTTAGGACATTTCATTTAGTCATACTCTCCTTTCTTTAAATCTATTTCAAACTGAAATGAATTTCATCATCATCGCCCGTTCTGCAGTTATACAGAAAATCCTGAGCCATTTCCTGTAATGACGATGCTGCGGGTATAATTTTTTTTACGGCCTTTATGTTAAAAAGATTAACAATTTTATCCGCACATACGGCAAGCCCGTTAAGCGCCTTGTATTCCGTTGTGTCCGGCGTAAAAGGCGCGTTGCCGGCGAAGATGTGCCTTAAAATTATGTAAGCGGAATCGGCGAGAGGTTTGCCTTTTGCCTCTTGCTTTTGTTCAGAGGTCATATTTTTCCAACCTCTGCCGATTTTTGCCGCTGTTGAAAGCTTGATTTTTTGAACCTTTTTTCCCGCAAGCTGAATCAGCCTTTTATGCTTTTTAAGCTTATCAATCGGAAGATAACCCTCAGCAAGCTCAAGAAATGCTGAAAAATCGCTTACCGAAAGGGGAATCAGCTTTTCCCATATTCCCGGGAAATTAAGGTGATAAAGATAATCGAAAGCCGAAAGCCCGCCTGTATCTATTCCTTTGAGCTTTTCAATTCCTACGCTTGTAATATCGCAGCAGCCGCTTTTTGAATCAACGGTAATTTTTCTCATCTTTCCCGCTGCGTTTGCAAGCGCAATCGTTGAAACGTCCAAAAACCACTTCCCGTTTTCATCGGTATATTTTCTTATGTTCTGAATGTGCGTATGGCCCGTAAAGATAACTCTGACGTCGTTTTCACACATTATTTTCCAAAGCTCTTTATAGCCGCCGTACATCTCGTAATCGGCAACGTGGCGGTAAACCTCCCAGGGCGGAAGAACGGGGTGATGCGTTGCAAGTAAAACGAAATCGCCGTTTTCCCCCGCGGCTTTAATTTCGTTTTTAAGCCATTCAACGCCGTCCTCAAAAAGTCCGCAGTAGCCTCCGCCGTCGCCGTTGTCAACAATAGCTATAAGCCTTACCTTTTCGCCGAGCTGTACGGTAAAGGAGCCGCTTTCCCTGTGAACGCTGAGCGCCTGCTTCGGGCCGTAATCATAGTAAAAATCAAACAGTCCGCCCTTGCTCATTGCTTCTATAGGCTCCGTTCCCGTTTCGGTATAACGGCAGCTTTTAAACCAGTTGTTATCCTCTCCGCCGCCGCTGTAATCGTGCGTGGCATAGATTACGTAAACCTTTTTTCCCGCTTTGGTAAGCCGTTCAAGCCTCTCCTTAAATTCGTAGTGAGAATTCATATCGCAGTTGTTTACGTTATCGCCGGTAAAAAGCACCGTATCCGTATCTGTATCCGCGATTACCTTTTCAATAAAGGTGTCAAGAATTTCGGGCGTTGCCTTAAGAGCAATCTGGTCGTTTCGTTCGCGGAAGGTAAAGGGCTTTCCCTCAACCCAGTTCTTTTTTGAAACATAGTGTGAATCCGTAAGTAAATAAAACGCTGTGTCTTTCATTTTTCACCGCCTTTATTTCGAAACAGTAATCCTGTTTTCGCCTTTAGAAAGGGGATAGGCTTTGCCGAATATTACAGCCTCCGCTTCGGATTCGTTCGGTACTGTGAAATTAAATTCCCAGCCGTTTTCGGTCATTTTATAATTTGAAATTGCCTCTCCGCAAACTGTATTAAGCGAAGCTCTTACCTGAGGAATTCTTTCATCGGGCGCAGGCGCAAACAGAATTTTTTTGTAACCCGTTTCGGTATCGTCCTGACGGATTCCTGCAAGCCTGCGGAACATCCATGAAAGCACGCTTCCGTAAGCATAGTGGTTAAATGAATTCATACCGGAATATGCAAAGCTTCCGTCAGGGAATATTCCGTTCCAGCGCTCCCAGACTGTTGTTGCGCCCTTCGTTACGGGATAAAGCCATGAGGGGTATTCTGTTCTTAAAAGCAAATCGGTTGCAAGCTTATCCTCGCCTGCGATTGTTAGTGCGTCAAGAAGGTATGTTGAGCCGATGAAGCCGGTAGTAATACGTCCGTGTTGCCTTACGTTTTCAACAAGCTGAGCGCAGGTGATTTCAGGCTTATCCGTAAGTTCAAATATTATTGCAAGAACTGCGGCGGTTTGCGTTTCCTGCTTCATCCTTCCGTTTTCCATATATTCGCTGTTGAAGAATTTTACTGTGTTTTTAAGAATTTCCGGGTAGTCGCCTTCGTCATAGCCGAGAATTTTGTTTACCCGTATAAGCGTTTTAAGCCCGTAAGCGAAGAAGGCGGTGGCAATAAGGCCGCAGTCCGTTCCGCTGTGTGCGGATTCGGTGTTGAGCTCCTCAAGGCTTAACCAGTCGCCGAAGCCTCCCGTTGTCCACGGAGGCTTAACCTCTCCGTTACCGTTCTTTCTGCATTCGGTTATCATAAAATCAACCCATTTTTTCATCAGGTTGTAATGACGTTTTAGAATTCCTTTATCGCCGTAGGCAACGTAGAGTTCCCATGGCATAATAACCGCAACGTCAGACCATGCGGGAGAGTTATATCCGTCAAGCCCGTTCCAATATATGTTTGTATACGGCGAAACGTGGGGAACAGAACCGTCGCATAGCTGGTCCGCTTCAAGGTCGTTCAGCCATTTTTCACAGAAGCTTTTAACGTCAAAATTAATTGCCGCCGTACGCGAAAACATTGCCGCGTCTCCCGTCCAGCCAAGCCTTTCGTCACGCTGCGGACAGTCGGTAGGAACGTCAAGGAAGTTACCCTTCTGTCCCCAAACTACGTTTTCGGCAAATTTGTTAAGCAGCTCGTTTGAGCAGGTGAAATAACCTGTTCTCTTCATATCGGAGTGAACAACAATTGCCGTAAAATCCTCGGGCTTTATGTTATCAAGACCGATTACCTGTATGTAGCGGAAGCCGTAGAAGGTGTATTTTGGCTTGATTTTAAACGGCTTGCCGTCTGAGATAACGGTATAAGTTGCCTTAGCCCCTCTTAAATTTTCAGTATATACATTTCCTTCCTTATCAAGCACTTCGAAATGCTTGATTATAATTTCTTTCCCTTCCGTTGCTTCACCGGAAAACTCAACGTATCCCGTAATCTCCTGTCCGAAATCAATTACCGTTTCGCCCTTCGGTGTGGTAATAAGCTCCTTGCCAGAGAATCTTTCGTGCTCCTTAATGAGCTCACCCTCATAAGGAATAAGCATATGCCTTGAGAAGTTTATTTCTACGGCAGGCGTACGTTCAGTATCTTTTATTCTTAAATCAACGGTTTCGCCGTTATAAATGTTGTTATAAATAATATTGCTTTTTGCTGTAGTCCAGCTTTCATCAGAAAAGAATTCTTCACGCTCTCCGTTGCAATAGGTTACTGTTAATGCACATATTAACGCCGATTCATCATGCATAAGATTTTCACAGCCCCAGGCGTCAACGTCGTGGAAAAACCAACCTTTTCCAACGCCGACTTTAAGCTCGTTTTCGCCTTCGTTTAAAAGCTCGGTAACGTTGTATTTTAAGTATCTGAGACGCATATGGTAAGGCGTCCAGCCCGGCATTAATATATCCGTTCCGATTTTTATGCCGTTGATATAAGCTTCAAAAACGCCGTGTGAAGTTATAAGAAGCTCCGCACTTTTAATACCGTTTTTTATATCAACGTTTTTAAAAAAATCAGTTGCGGTATCCCCGTTGTTAACTTTTGATTTTATCCATCTTGCTTTTAAAATACTCAGCATAGTGTTCTCCTTTCATTTTGCATTAATCAGTATTTTATATCAAGAATCATATTAAGTATGTTTTTAGCAGAACGCTGAAGCTCCCCAAGCGTTATTCCGTTCTTGCAGTTGAAAGATTTAACTATGGATTTATCAAGTTCATATCTGTTATTCCATTCTGAGCCGGGCATATATAAATCAACCTGCGCACGGATTCTGTATGCGTTATTCCATATGTTTTCAAATTCAGGGCTCTCCTGATACTGAATAAACCAGTCAGTCATAACGTTGCCCTTATATCCCCATTCGCCCCTTAAAATAACGGTAACAAGGTCATAGTTGTAATGTCCCCAAACTCCGTTTATAAGGTTATATGAAGTCATAAGGTTTTTTGGAGCGCTTTCCTTAACGGCAATCTCAAATCCCTTTAAGTATATTTCGCGAAGCGCTCTTTCGGAAAGACGCGAATCGTTTCTCGTTCTGTTATATTCCTGGTTGTTGCAGGCAAAATGCTTAACGCACGCTGAACCGCCGAGGCTCTGCAAGCTCTTTACCGTCGGATTTTTGTTTTAATATTGCATATGAGCATATGCGGTAGCAAGCCGCGCCCCAGTCCTTTGAAATTCTGTCGGGTGTTTCGCTGAGCCAGAAGGTGCCTTTATTAATAAGCTCAAATTTTGAAAGATTATAAAAAATCGGGCAGCCTTCGGGATCTTTGCACTCTTCTCTGTAATCTATAAAGCTTCCGTATCCGCGAAGCGCCGGCTTTATGCAGTTATAATGTATTGGCATTGCCTCCTGAAGGCCGATTATATCCGCGTTAATATCAATCAGCGTCTGAACAAGATAGGGCGCTCTGTAATACCAGTTTTTCTTTCCTCTGTCGCCTGTTGTGTAACAGCGAACGTTTGCGCTTGCTACGGTAATACAGGCTTCGTCATATGTTTTTCCTATATCAAATGAAGGTATTTCAAAGGAATAGCTTTTCATATCTTTACCTCTTTTTTGTTATTGACTACCGAAATAATACAAATTACAAACGAAGCCGCGCCGAAAATGAACAGGCAGAGGAATACTCCGTTCCACGAATTCTTATCTGATATATAACCCAAAAGCCCGGTACTGAGTGAGCTGCCTATATAACAGAAAGTATCAAGCACTCCCGCGAGCAGACCCGATTCCATTTTTTCGCGCATATACAGCGGAATAATGCTTGTAATAATGTTATTAACCGCGCTCATAAGCATAGCCGATATGCTGAACAATGCTATAAGCATTACAGGTGAATTAACCGAGCTTCTTGTTATCAGAATAACTAAAAACAGAATGGCGGTTTCGGCAAGGTAAAGCCCTGAGTTGAGAACAGAAGTGTTTTGCCATTTTTTATGAAGTCCTGTTGAAAGCCACGCGCCGCCTATGGCAATAAGCGGAAGAATTACAGTTATAAGAATTGAAAAAGATTCGTCTATATGATAACGCTCTTTAAGTATTGACGGCGTCCATGTTGTTACTCCGTCTTTAATAAAACCGTTAGCTATCGCCGCAAACATAAGAAGCACGGCTGCAACTATAAAGGCGGGGGAGAGTTTCAGCTTTTTTCTTTCCGTATTATCAGCCGATGCCGTAGCGCCGTTTTTGATATGAATTTCGGCATTATTTGTAAGCGTAAACCAAAGCGTTCCCGTTACTGCAAGAAGAACCGCAGAAATTAAGAATACGGATTTATACGGTGCTTTAAAAGATGATAAAAGAGCAGACATCCCGTAAACAATAAATGTTCCGAGCGCCGGCGGCGTACTCATAGCAACGATAGCCTTCGGAAGCATATCGTCGCTTAAGCTTTCCGAAAGCATTTTAATTACCGAACTCCAAAGTATGGATTGAAAGAAGCCGTTAACAAGCCACAGATATTTCATTTTATCCGTATCAGCACAAAAGCCCATAGAAAGATTAACGGCAGCCGACCCTAAAACAGCAACCGCAACGGAATAACGCGGATTGTATTTTTTTGACATAATGCCGTGGAACAGCTGGCCTGCACCGTATGAAAAAAAGAAAAAAGAGCTAACAAGTCCAAGCTCGGTTTTAGACGCACCGAGCTGGTTTCTTATTGGCTCAATATAAGCATTAAAGTTGAGCCTGCCTATGTACGCAACCGTATAAGCAAGCCAACATAAAAATATTATCAGCACGGATGACGGTTTTGTCTTAATCTTCATTAATCTGTGCCTCTTTATACTTTTATTAATTATATACGAATTATATAAAATTTTTTAGAAAAAATCAATAAATTTAGTAAAAAAGCCCGACAAAAGTCGAACTTTTTTAGGTTTTTTATTCTGCTGTAAATTCAAGAGTAATTGGCTCCGAATAAAAGTGATATGCACTTTCAGCACGGACTGTCAGCGTATACTTTTTGCCCGCTTCAAGCGTGTCGCTGCCTATTCTGAAATCAGCGGTATCGTCCTCGTCTATTACATAGTAGTCGTCAATAAAGTTTTTGCTGAAAATCTTCTTGCCGTTTTCGTCCTTTATTGTAACCTTATAATCATGAACTATATATCCCGGTTCAGCTTTTGCTTCGTCAAAAGAAAGTACCCATTCACCCTCTTCGTTTTTCTGCTTGAATTCGTGGTTACCGTGAATTGTTATAAATGGTGTTTCTTTTCTTACGTGAGCGTCAAGCGTTTCCTTATATGCAACGTAATCGTCTTCACCGCCAATGCTTGAAATATCGCCAAGACAGAAGAAACCGTCAACTCCCTTATATGTCTTATCGTTATCAAACAGCGCATACGAGGTATCTATCGCGTCGGCAACGTTTTCGTTTTCGTTATGAGTATCGGTGAAAACTACTAAGCGAACCGTAGGCTTAAAGTCCTCTGCAACGATGGGAAGCGTTTCGGTAACTTCTCCTTTACTGCGCTGAACGCCTCCCCATATAAGGGTTATAATGCATAAAACAGCAAGAAATCCTATTATGCTTGCAATAATTATTCCGATAATTTTCAGTATCTTTAAAATGATTCGTATCGGCCCTTTTTTTTGCTTCCTTTTTCTTTTCTTTTTTTGTGCCTTTCTTCATTTTTTCACCACCGAAATATTATTATTTAAAATTATTTTATTATAGATGATTTAATATCGCAATAATCTAAATTACTTTGTGTGTTGATATTACTTTGAAAAATGTTATAATTAGGTAAGAACTATACGGAGGTATAAAGTATGCTGAAAAAGTCATTAATCGCCAAAACTGACGGTAAGGCCAACGATTCTCAGGTCTTTTACGGTTTCGGGCTAAGAATTACCTATCTTACCTCAAGGCTTATTCGCGTTGAGAAAGAGAGTAATTTTACTGACCTTCCGAGTTTCACTGTCTGGTTCAGAAAAGCCGAACCGGGAAAGTTAGAGGTAACCCAAAACAAAGGGGAAGTACTTGCCGAAACCGAAGACGTTATTTTTCATATCCGTCGCGGCAAACCCTATAGCGTAACCTTTAAGGATACAAATAAAACCGTTGCTTTTTCTAAACAGAAAAACCTCGGCGGAACAACCCGTACACTTGATGAAACCCATGGAAAAGTCAAGCTTGATAACGGACTTATTACCGAGGACGGTGCATTCCTTCTTGACGACAGTAAAGCAATGCTCATTAATGAGGACGGCCGTTTTGTAAAGCGTAACGAGGGCTCGGTTGATTACTACGCCTTTGCTTACGGCAAAAATTACCGTGAAACCGTTTGTGCGTTTTATAAAATCAGCTCTCCCGTTCCGATTGTTCCGCGCTTTGCTCTCGGCGTGTGGTGGAGCCGTTACCACTCCTATACGCAAAAGGAATACCTCGATTTAATGGCGCACTTTAAAAAAGAAGAAATACCTCTTACAGTTGCAACAATAGATATGGACTGGCACTGGGTGCGCGACCTTGATAAAAAGTTCGGTTCCGATTATTGGGGATGGACGGGCTATTCCTGGAACACCGAGCTTTTTCCCGATTACAAAGCTCTCTTAAAGCAGCTTAAGGACGATAATCTTCATATTACTCTTAATCTTCATCCTGCCGACGGCGTACAGTTTTATGAGGATATGTATGAAGAAATGGCTAAGGCGCTCGGCGTTGACCCAAAAACGAAACAAGCGGTTGAATTCAGGTGCGGAAGCGACGATTTCTGGAACGCATATTTTGATATTCTTCATAAGCCTTATGAAAAGGACGGCGTAGATTTTTGGTGGATTGACTGGCAGCAGGGAAAAGAGTGGGACGTTGACGGGCTTGACCCCCTTAACGCTCTTAACCACTATCATTACCTTGATAATGCCGAGGACGGAAGAATTCCCCTTATCCTTTCGCGCTATGCAGGTATGGGCGCTCACCGCTATCCTCTCGGCTTTTCGGGAGATACCGAAACCAGCTGGCGCGTTCTTAAATTCCAACCCTATTTTACCGCAACGGCTGCAAATGCGGCTTACAGCTGGTGGAGCCACGATATAGGCGGCCACCATTACGGCTACCGCGACGACGATTTGTATATGCGCTGGGTACAGTTCGGCGTTTTCTCTCCGATTATGCGCCTTCATTCAACAGATATGGAACTTCTCGGAAAAGAGCCGTGGAAATACCGCGCCGAGGTTCATCGCTGCGCCGCAGAATGGCTTCGTTTCAGGCACAGGCTTATTCCGTACGTTTATACTATGGACAGAGTTACTCACGAAACGGGAACGGCCCTTTGCGAGCCTATGTATTATTCTTACCCTGAGGAAAAATCAGCTTACGAGGTACCAAACCAATACCGCTTCGGCAGCGAGCTGATAGTCTGCCCGATAACAACTCCTCAAAGCAGGGAGATGAATCTCGGCAGCGTTGAGGCCTGGCTCCCCGAGGGCAGGTATACCGATATATTTACAAAAAAGAGCTATCTCGGCGGCAAAAAAATAACCCTTAACCGCGACCTTGAAACCATTCCCGTTCTTGCAAAGGACGGTGCTATTATACCGCTTTCATCAGATAAGGGCAACCTTACCGAAAATCCGAAAAGCCTTGAAATTTGGGCTGTTTCGGGCAATTCAAGCTTTGTTCTTATAGAAGATAACGGTAAAACCGACTGTGAACAGCATACGGCGAAAACGAAGCTCGAAATAAGCTTTAAGGGCGATAAGCTAACCTTTGGCATTAACGCAGCCGAGGGCGATTTATCCGTTATTCCGAAAAAGCGTAATTACCTTATCAAGGTTCTTGACGTTAATATTGACGGCGAGCCCTTAAGCTTTGAGCTTAAAGCTGCCGATACGGCAAAAGCCTATACCCTTAAAGCCGAAAACGTAAAAAGAAATACGCCCTCCGATATCCGCGAGGAGGTAATCTGTATGCTTTCGCGCTGGCAGGAAAAAACGGAATATAAACGCTCGGTGTTCCGTCCGTTTGAAAAGGCTTATACCGTTGAAGATTTTGAAAAGGCGCTGAAAAAATCACAGCTTCCCGAATCCGCCGCTAACGCGGTAAGCGAAATTATTGAAACATATAAGGTATAAAATAAAGTATAACCCCGACTCTTTTGAGTCGGGGTTGATTTTTACTTATTAAAATTCTTTCTTATTGTAAGAACGTTTTTGCCGTCGGAATATTCATAATCGATTTTATCCATAGTCTTTTTAACAATGAATATTCCGTATCCGCCTATCCCTCTTTCATCGGCTGAAAGGGTTATGTCGGGGTCCGGCTTTTCAAGCGGATTGTAAGGGATTCCGCTATCAATAATCGTTACGGTTAATCCCTCGGCGTCGTTTTCGGTTTTTACGGTTACGCTTCCCGTGCCGTCGCCGTAAGCGTAGCGCGCAACGTTGCTTACAAGCTCATCAATAGCTATGTCAAGCTGATTTTGCTCTTTAAGCGAAAACGGAAGCGCTTCTGCTTTTTCCCTAATGAAATCCGTTGCCTTTGCAACGTTTTCAAGCGTTGCGTCAAGGGTTATTTCGTTTTTACTGCCCTTGAATTCAAAACAGAGCATTGTTAAATCGTCAAACTGAGGCGCAGAACCGACGAAGCTGTCAACATCCTTTTTAACCTCTTTAAGAATTTCTGACGGTTCTAAATCCTTAAAGCGGTTGAGTGCGTCAAGCGTTCTTTCAATGCCGTAAAGTTCGTCGGAAGAGTTTGTTGCTTCGGCAACGCCGTCGGTATATAAGAAGAGCTTTGCGCCTTCCTTAAGCGGAACTTCGTATTCTCTGTATTTAATTCCTTCCATACCGCCGATTACGAAGCCGCGCTTGTCAACGAGTAATTCAAAGTTACCGTCGGGTGATTTGATTATCGGTTTTTCGTGGCCGGCGTTAGAAGCTGTAAGAGTTCCGTTTGTTAAATCAATAATACCGAGCCATACGGTAACAAACATTTCCTCCCGGTTGTTGGCGCAAATTTGGTTGTTAACCGTGGTAAGAGCTTCGGCAGGGGATTTTCCGCTCATAACAGCGTTCTGAATAAGAATCTTGCTCATCATCATAAACAACGCCGCGGGTACGCCCTTGCCTGAAACATCCGCCATAACCATTGCAAGGTGGCTGTCATCAACAAGGAAGAAGTCGTAAAAGTCGCCGCCCACCTCTTTCGCCGGGGTCATTGTTGCATAAATATCAAGGTCATTCCTTTCGGGAAATGCAGGGAAAATGTTAGGAAGCATATCAGCCTGAATTCTTGTTGCAAGCTCAAGCTCTGCACCTATTCTTTCCTTTTCTGCAGTAACGGCGGTTAAGTGCGTAATGTAATCGTTAATGTCATTTTCCATCTGCTTGATTGAATTGCAAAGATTTTCAACTTCATCGCCTGTATTTATTTTCAGCTTTGAAAGAGAGGAATCCTGATGGTTTCCCTTGCTGTGGTTATCAACAAAGCTTCCTGCGGCGGCTGAAAGTATGTTAATCGGCTTAATTAGCGATAAATCAACAACAATAAGCAACAAAAGGCTCATAATAATTATTGCGAATACCATAGAAATTCCGATCATTTTAAGATATTGCGCTCTGTCCTTTTTAATCGCGTCCATGCCGATATCAATTCCAACCAGGGCAACGGCCTTTCCGCTCTCGTCCCTGATGGGAACGAAAGAGGTTGCAAGCCAGCCGTCGGCTTCGTCGTAAGAAATAAACGGGTCAATGCCCTCTTCAGGGTGGTCCGCCTCAAGCGCAGGGCCCGAAATTCTATGTGTAGTTCCGAGCTGATATTTATCCTCCGAAAGGTCGGCGTCAAACAGGTAAGTAGCAATTTCGCCGTCAATTTTCTGAACGTAAAGGTACTTAATTCCGTCGCTTTCGTTTTCGTCAAAGCTTTCCTTAATATCAAAAAGGGTATCAAGCATCTGATTGTATTTTGCGTCCTTAAGGGCATTTGCCTTTTTATCGTATTCCGCTCGGTAAGCTTCGTCGTTCTGGTATTTTTCCTCGTCATATTCGCCGATTGCCTTAACCTCGTCGTAATACCTTAAAATATCTACGGTATCAAGCTGTGTTGCGGCGGTTTTGGCAAGATTTGTTGCAAGCGTCATATAATGATTATCCATTGTATCGCTGTACACCTTGTAGCTTACAACTACCGCAATGGCGGAAAGAATGAGCGTAGCAATAAGAATTACCGCAACGCTTTTGAAACGCAGTGAAATTATTCGGTTCTTTTTCTGTTTAACAGTGCTCATAGCGTTATTTCCTTTATATCAATAATAAATTTGCATACGTATGTTTTACCGGAGCGTTTAAAATTACAGTTGCGATAACACTTTCGCCTTCGCTGCAGAAGCGCTCCGGCATATACGCCTTGATAAGCTCGCTTCCGAATATATCGCAAATGCCTCCCCCGAGTTTCTTAAGCTGCGCAGGGGAAAGGCTGGTTTCCGTAACAATCAGCGTTTTATCTTCGGGATATGCCATAAGAAAGTGTTCGTTTCCGTCATATTCAAAGCCGAGTGTTCTTCCGCCGAAGAATTCGTTATCTTTAATGCACCAGTCAACGTATCTGTCAGGCCATTTTACATAGGGGATTGAAGAAAACGTTTCGTTTCTCAGGCGGTTATATTCATAACTGTTAAGGTCGTGAACCGAAAGAGGTATTTTTTCCTTCGGCTCTGCCGTAACAATTTTGAAATCGGTATCGTGCTCAGCGCCGAGAGTGATAAATAAATCCCCAAGCGCTCGCGTTGCAGGCTTGTAAAGAAGAATATCCCCGCTTTTTCTTGCCCGTTCAATTACGTAATTCATAAGAATACGGAAATACCCCTTACTTCGGAATTTAGGAAGCGTACCGCCGGCATATTTATATTTTGCGCTTCGGCTCGTGTTTCCGTCAATAAACTCTGCGTCAAAAATGTGTACCATACACGCCGGCTCTTCGTTGACGGTTAAAATAAGAATTTCTGCATACCCGAAGTTTTCTTTGTAAAATTGCTTTAAATATTCGTCGCTGTCCGAAAAGCAAGCCTTCCATATTTCGCAAAGCGCAGGAATATCCTGCTCCGTCGCCGGGCGAATGTTGATGTTCATATTATTCTACCTCCACGGTGAGGGTGTTAAAATCGGCGTATCTTCGGTAAAAGAACTGTTTTGACTTACTTCTTACCATTTGTATTCCGAGCGAAGCAAGGTGCTCGGGGTCGTCATAGTTTTTGCCGATTTTCATTGCAAAGGGGTTAAAGTTTACAGCGTTATCACGGAAGTGCATCATAATTGAACCGTTGTCTTCAAAACAGATGGTAAACTGAACGTATTCTTCGCCGGTTTTTTTGAACGCGTTTTCAATTATAGCCTGGCACACCTCTTCAATACACATAGTTACGGTATAAACCTGCTTAATACTTGCGCCGTTTTCTTCGCAAAATGCTTCTGTGCCACGAAGCATTTCGGAAATATCGGATGAGTTAACGTCAAGAAGGTAAGCGTAAATTTTATCCGAAACGTTTTGTTTTTTTAAGCCGGCTATCGGCGCCCATATTGCTATTGTAAGAAGCTCCGCACCTAAAAACGAAAACCAGAAGGCTTCAAGGCTGAACCGCGAAAGAATAACCGCGAACAAAAGGAAGCAGGCGAAGGTTCTGAGCTGGTTAATCAAAAATACGATTTTTTCTCTTTTAATTGCCTGGAAGCAAGAGCTCCATATTATATTGAGCCCTGCGGGTATTACCGAAATGCAGAATATACGAACTGCAAACGTGCCGCCTGCTACAGCGTTTCCGCTTAAGCCGAAAAGCCTGCATACCGAGGGCGCGAAAACCCCGAAGGCCAGCGCTGTTACCCCTCCGCATATAACCCCGACCTTAACGCCGATTGAAACAATGCGCTTTATCGCATCTCTGTTGTGCTCCGCAAAAAACGTTGCGCTTAGGGGTTGAACGGTATCGCCGAGAGCCGTATAAATCGCCAGCGAAAGGTATGAAACGTTTTGAACAACGTTTAGCTGTGCAAGCGCTCCCGAGCCTCCGATATTAAGCAAAATTTTGTTAACAACAATTAAAGCCGCAAACTGCCCGATATACCCGAAGGATGAGGCCATTCCGGTTTTTAAGGTTGAAAAAATTATTTTAAAATCAGGCTTAACGGGACGAACTCTGAGTATCGTCCATTTTCTTGTAAAGTGAAGTAAAAAGATGCAAACGCCTACGCCCTTGCCTAAAACGGTTGCATAAATTGCGCCGCGTACGTCGAGCTTGAAGCCCATAATGAAAACCGCGCTTGCCGCTACGTCGGTAAGGTAGCCGATTGTATATCCTACGCTTGCAAGCTTTTCGTTATCGTCGCAGCGAACGCAGTAATATAAAAGAAAATAAAGAAATGTCAGCGGCGTTCCCAGAAACATTATTTGAAGATAATCCTTCGTGTAGTTCCAAAGCTCGCCGCGCGCGGAACCGGCGCCTAAAAAACGCAGAATATACGGCATAGTAATAAGCCCAATTGCGCCAACAGCTACGCTTACAATAAGGGCGGTGAAAAACATCTGTGAAAAAACGTTTATGCCTTTTTTTGCGTCGCCCTTGCCGAGCGCCTGAGCATATTTAACCGATGTTCCTATTGCTATTCCGCCGTCAAGAACATTGTATATCATATAAACCGGCGCAACAAGCGACATTGTTGCAAGGCCGGTTTTACCGAGGCGTATGCCTACAAACAGCGCGTCGGCAACGTCGCCGAGCGCCCAGCCGATTGCCGAGATAAGCGTAGGCCAAAAAAGCCGACGGAACATACTGTCGGTAAAAGCTCTGCTTTTTAAGTTTGACGATGAAATGCCGCTCATAAGCTGTAACTGCCTTTCCAAATGCGTTTAAGTTCTTTAGGATGTCTGAAGAGCTTATGCTCTCTGAGCCCTTCAATGCCTAAATCCTCTTCGGAATCTATTGTCGTAACCTCTTCGGGCAATGAACGGTATAGCTCCCATTTAACGTAACAGTTGCAACGGTTATCCAAAACCTTGCAAAAGCTTAAATCGTAAATTTCGGGAGTTACAAACGAACCCGAAATATAAGCAATATCTTTGCCGTCCGCCCGAAAAATCAAGCCGAACATTGAAAGCTGCGAGTGATTGCGAAGCGCCGTTTCCGCAGCCTTAGCGTCGGCAAGACTGCCGCCGCAATGCATTTCGGCCCAAAGAGAATTGATTTTTAAAGCCCGCTCAATATTGCCGCTGCAAAGCTCTTCTATTTCCCAGTTCTCCGCAATTGCGCGGCCTTTGTTGATATGGTGCCTTAAGCTTTTATATTCTTTTCCGCTTAATTCTATCTGCGCGTTTTTATCGTATATATACGAATACTCGTTGCGGCATTGCTCAAAGTGGAACTCATCTGCATATTGAGCCTCAAGAAATTCCTTGTCCTCATCTGAAACACAGTAGAATACGGGCTTATCGTATTGAATTAAAGCGTCAATAAGCTTCTTTTTTCCGCTTTCTCCGCCGCAGGGGAATAGATATGCGCTGTTGCCCTCAGCGCCGTTTTTTACTAAAAAGGCGTCGTCGCAAAAACAGATTTCGTACTGCTCATCCTCCTGCCAGGAAAAAAGCGACGCAAAGGAATAAACGTATTGAGTATTACCGCTTGCACGTCTGATTGATTCCGCTTTTTCAAGCTGTGAAAGTGAAATCGGTTTAAATTCTAATGGTTGTTTCATATAGTTATTTATTCAAAATTTAGAATATCCGTAAATCCTGTTAAATCAAAAATTTCCATATTCGTTTCGTTAACGTCCTTAACTATCATGCCGCCTTTTGCCGCCATTTTTTTATGGAGCGAAAGAATAAGGCGAAGGCCTGCCGAGGATATGTATTTTAAATCCTTCATATCAAGAATAAGGGAATCTGCTTTTTCCGCTTCGGGTTCGATTCGCTCGGTAGCCTGCGGTGCAGTTGAGGTATCAAGCTTTCCTTCAATATAAACCGTAAGCTTGCCGTTATCTGATTCTGTAGTAATGTTCATGGTGTTTCCTCCGTATCACTAAAATATCCTAAGTATTATACTACAAAACAAATTAGAAATAAACCTTTTTATAAAATTTTAGACATTATGTATCACCGTAAGGAAATTTTTATAACAAATTTTTAATAATTCTCTTTTATTCTTTCGTCTGTTATGGTACAATAAATTGATTTAGGTGCTTTAATTATACGCATATTTTGTGTTTAACGGTAAAGTTTTTTGAAGCATTATTTCAAAAAAGATGAGGTGATATATTGAATTTATATCTTATTGCTAACATTATCACCTGTGTTTGCGCGCTTATCGGTTTTATTTACGGAGCGGTAAATTTCTTTAAGCCGAGAAAAGCAGTTTATGCGCAGATGATAACTCTCTCCGTCGGCTGTATGGCCTTCGGAAAACTGTATCAGGCGGTGCGTCTTCTTACGGGCGGAAGTATTCTTGATGAATTTCAGCTCGGGATTCTCGGCGTAATCGGAAGCTTTGCTTTCCTGTTTTCCGCAAACTACGGCGCGATGGACAGCCTTGCCGATGACCGTTCAAAAAATTACGCTAAATACAGGATTATTCCGCTTGTTGCTCCTTTGGTTTCGTTAGCGGTTTACGTTGTATTTATCTATCTTTCGGATATGTCGAGGCTTGAAAAGATTATCGGCGCGATAGTAACGTTATTTGTTTCTCTGTCAAGCTATTTCAACCTAAAGCATCTTATCTTCCCCGATGTTGATTTCGGCGTTATAAACAGCCTTAAAACCTATAATTTTATGGCGCTGATTTACGGGCTTTTATGCATTGCCGAGCTTATAGCAATGAGCCGCGACAGTGCGCCCGCTACTCTTGTTATTGACGTTCTTATGGGAATAATTCTTATCGCAATAGTGCCGAGCGTTGAAAGGGGGATTCGTAAATGGACAACTTAGTTTATATCCTCTTTATCTGTATTGTTGCGCCGCTGCTGCTTCTTTCGCTTATGCTTCGTAAGCGCTCAAAGCTTATAGTCGGCTATATGCTTGTAGGTATTTTTGTTTCGCTTTTCGTTTCGGAGCTAAACACCATTCTTCTTAATATGTTTAAAGGCGAAACGGAATACGTAACAACAACCATTACGCCTATTTCCGAAGAAATAGCAAAGGCGATTCCCGTGCTGTTTTACGCTATCGTATTTTCAGATGAAAAGGACAGAGTTATGCCAATAGCCCTTTCGCTCGGTATCGGCTTTGCTATGTTTGAAAATATGGTAATTCTTGTTCAGAATATTGAATCCGTTTCAATCGGCTGGGCTATTATAAGGGGCTTTGCAACCGCGTTAATGCACGGCGTTTGTACAATGACCGTGGGCTTCGGTATATGCTTTGTAAAAAAGAAGAAAAAGCTTTTCTATTGCGGAACCTTCGCTTTGCTTACTATGGCGAGCATTTATCACGGCATATTCAATATGCTTGTTCAATCGAATTATAAGTATTTAGGCTTTGTTTTGCCTGCTCTTACATATATTCCGATTATTATCAGGCAGTATAATACAACTAAAAAAATTGCATAGATAATAAACTTGGCTGAAAGGTTTTCTTGCAAGAGTAAAATGAAAGTGGACACAAAAAGTGTTCGCTTTCATTTTTTGTTGTATAATAAAGAAAAAGGAGGAAATAAAATGGGAAAGCAAAGGAAA
>ONCR01000044.1 GCA_900316345.1 uncultured Eubacteriales bacterium
TAAAGAAAGCGGAACTCTGACACAGAATATTATCCGGACAAAGGCAATACCTGCTGCGGTATTGCCTTAATGTATGCTCTGGCAGCAGAATACTCTGCGTTCTGTCCTGATGTGCCGGGACAATTCTCTGAATGCTGCCGGCATAAAATATGTGAACAAAACAGTTGAAAAAAATCCGGAAATATGGTATAATAATATATTAGTCACATTCAGAACAATACATATCAATGGAGGCAATACATGAACCTGCTGTTCCTGCTGCGTCCCAAGGACGAGATAACATATATAAGCTCCTCAGCCACGGTGCGTCAGGGGCTCGAAAAAATGCGCGTACACGGCTATACCGCCATACCCGCCGTATCGGCTGAGGGTGAATACGCCGGTACCGTAAGTGAGGGCGACTTCCTCTGGGCTATGTGTTCCAGCGGCTCTCTGCGCTCACTGGAGAAAATGCCTGTCTCGGACATCATAAGATCAAAGCGCGACAAAGCCGTTACCGTGAACGCGGATATGGACGAGCTGCTGTACCTGATAATGGAGCAGAACTTCGTCCCCGTCACCGACGACCGCGGCAAATTCATCGGTATCGTGACGCGCCGTGACATAATAAAATATTTCTACGATAAAGAACAAAAGGAAAGGAAAAATTCCGATGAATGAAAAGATAAAGCTCCTTACCGACAACATCGAGCGCTCGATCATAGGCAAGCGCGATGTTATCCTGAAACTCACCGCCGCACTGCTTTCCGGCGGCCATGTGCTTATAGAGGACGTTCCGGGCGTGGGAAAGACAAGGCTTGTCACCGCCCTCTCCGAAAGTGTGAGCGGCTCGTGCAGCCGTATCCAGTTCACACCCGACCTTATGCCGTCGGATATCACGGGATTCACGATGATAAATCCCAAGACCGGCGAATCGGAATTCCGTCCCGGTGCCGCTATGTGCAACTTCCTGCTCGCGGACGAGATAAACCGTGCTTCACCGAAGGCACAGTCCGCGCTGCTCGAAATAATGGAGGAACTGCAGATAAGCGCCGACGGCGTGACACACAAGCTGCCGGTGCCGTTTATGGCTCTTGCGACACAGAACCCCGTTGAGACCTACGGTACATATCACCTGCCGGAAGCACAGATGGACAGATTTATGATGAAGATCTCGATAGGCTACCCCGACCCGGGCGAGGAGATGCAGCTTCTCGGCGGCGGATTCGGAAAAGAAGTGAAGCTCGAACCGGTGATGACGCTTGACGATATAACGGAGCTTCGCAGACAGGCGGAGGCAGTCCGTGTGAACGACAGTGTAAAACGCTACATCGTCGGCATAGTCACCGCCACAAGAGAGAGCGAATATACCCTGCTCGGCGCAAGTCCGCGCGCGCTGCTCGACCTCCTGCTCGGTGCAAGTCCGCGCGGAAGTCTCGCTCTGTACTCCGCGGCAAAGTCACTCGCGCTGATAAACGGCAGAGATTACGCTGTTCCGGAGGACGTGCGGGATATAGCCTGTGATGTGCTCGCGCACAGGCTCATGTTATCGCCCAAGGGCAAATCCACATTCGGCATATCTATCGCCGCTATGCGCCATATTCTGGAAAAAACTCCCGTCCCGACGGAATAAAGAACATGATAAACGTAAGATCTGTAATAACATATCTGCTGCTGATAGCGCTTGCCGTCCTCTACACGCTTTATCTTGAAGCGCCGGGCGGCAGCTATCTTATAATAGCGCTGGTATCGGCGGCAGTGATATCGCTGCTTTTGTGCGCATACACGAAAAAGAAGCTCACCGCGCGTATAACCATAAGCGAGGACATACTCAACCGCGCGGAGACCGCGTCCGTGAAGCTGGTGCTGGAAAATTCCGGCGTACTTCCGTCATCTTTCGTGTCGGCGGAGCTGTTTTCAAGTTACCACTTCTCGTCGGCTTCTCCGCAGAGGATACGCGCGGCGGTATTCGGACGCAGCAGCATGGAATTTGCCGCCGACTACAAAGCCGAGTTCTTCGGCAAGGGCAAGATCGGCATAAGCAGCATCGTACTCACGGATTTTCTCGGTCTGTGCAGCTTCCGCGTCAGTATGCCGAAAGCGTCCGCGGAGATAAAGATATATCCCGACATTCCCGCTGTTGACAGGCGCGAGGGTCTTGCCCGCAGCCTCACCGATGCGGCGGCTTTCGACGACAGCGAGGAAACTACGCAGTCGCTTTTCGCCGTGAACGGCACACCCGGCTACGAACACAGAAAGTACGAGCCAGGCGACAGCCTTAAGCTGATAAACTGGAAGCTCTCCGCAAAAAGAGGGGAGTTCTATGTCCGGAGGCTGGAAGGCTCCTCCGGTGCGGAGCAGACCTTCGTGCTGGACAAGGCCGGTTCAAAATCGCACGACCGTCTTACGGCAAGGCGCGAAGAACAGCTCACCGTTGAAGGTATGCTGTCGCTGCTGATGCAGTTCGCAAAGACCGAACTCCCGTCGAGTTTAAAGATACGCTTCGGCAGCGACTGGGAGACTATACCCGTAGTTACGCCCTCGGACGTTTCCGACATACGCTACCGCCTCACCGATTACGAATTCTCGCAGGACGAGGTCGGCAGGCTGCCGTCTTCGGAAAACGGTCATACGGTCATTTTCTCGGCACGCTGCGACGCGCACATTGCTGCCGAGGTGTCCGGATATGACAGCCGATGCGCCGCAGCCCCGAAGGTTGAGGTGCCGTCGGAGAATATATGGATCATCACGCGGGACGAAAACGATATCCGCTTTATCAGGTGAAAATGGACAATACAAAGAAAATCTCGCTTCCGCCGTTCTGGGCGGAAAACACCGTACCCATACTGCTCAGCACGGCGGTAATGAGCGCGGCGTCATACATATACTCGGCGGGGTCGGTCCTGGCGGTGATACTGTTCACGATAGTCTCGCTGGGATTTTCGCTGCTGCTCTTTTCGCTGTATGAGTTTCTGCGCCAAAAGGGAAAGACGTGGCTTACAACGATAGTGGTTGTGCTGCTGCTTATCACGTCGGATATGCTTGCTCTGCGCTTTGTCGATTTCCGCAGCATAACCGAACTGTCGTCGTGGGTGCTGGAGCCCTCACGGTTCACACAGGTGCATTACGGCAGTGTATTCTCGATGATACTGCTCATCGGCTTTATACTGATATCCTGTCTGTACTATTTCACACGGGTGCGGTACAGAAAGCTGTTCCTGTTTCTGATATGCCTGTGTCCGTTCTGCCTTTTCGCAAAGACGTTCACGGCTATACCGGTCATTTACCCGATAGTGCTTATGACGCTGTTTTTCTTCATAATGACGGGAAACGCCGGAAAAGCCTCATCGGACGGCAAGGAGCAGCTTATACACGGAATGAACCGCGGAACGGCGGTATCGTCGCTCGCATTCGTGCTTGCGGTAACGATCCTTGCGTCATTTATGCCGAAGCTGGAATTCGCGCCGTTCAGAGAGCAGTTCGACGAGTTCGTCACCGGTGTTACGATAAGTGCCGCCGAGACCGCGAATTTCGACGATTTCAGCAACAATTCCTCCGGTTCCTCGTCCTCATCGGACGACACTGTGGTATTTTATTTCTACGGCGCAAACCCGAAGCTTGTGAAGCGGCAGTGCTTCAACATTTACGACGGAACTGAGAACACCTGGAAATACTACGGCAATTCAAACGACGGCGAGTGGCTTGAAAACGGAAGGCAGAACCCCGACGGAAGAAGGAATACAACCGTTAAGCTTACCGTTGACGGCAACGAGCAGGTAATTTCGCTTCCCAATACGATTAAAAGCGAATATACCTCCTGCTTCGCCGTTCCCGTTTTTCAGCTTGAAAGCGGAGAGCATAAGGTGAAGCTTGAGCATATTGACGGAACCTGCGTTATGGACAGCCTTCTTGTTTCTGCTTATAATCATAATACAAACGTATCCGCGGCGGTTATTGAAGACGCGGACAGAACTACGGCTTCGGTTAAATCCTTCCTTGCCGTTGCGCCGTACGACGGCTATTACACCGTTAAGGCGGACGCTGAAAGCGCAAGCGTTGACGGGGCAAAAATCGCCTTTGAAAACGGCGAAGCAAGCCTTTTCCTTAAACGGGGCCTGAATTATATTGACGTTGCTTCCGACAAAAAAATAAACCTCTCCGCAACCTATGTAAGCGAGGAGGTTCATCCCGAAGCGCAGCAGCTTTTCCTTGCCGATTCCTTCGTTTTATCGGGCGGAGCAAAGCTCAGCGGAAAGTTTGCCGACGGAATATCAAGCCTCGGCGGTTCTGCCGAAATAACTTATAACGCGCCTGAAGCAGGCGTTTACCGCCTTACCTTCAGCTATTCAAATAACGACGAGGGCGGCGTTCACGATTATAACGTCGATTTGATTGAACGTTATATTACCGTTTCGGTTAACGCAAGCGAGCAGGGCAACTGCTTCTGCCGAAATACATATTCATGGGATACGGTTAAAACCGTAACCTTCAGCGTGGAATTAAAGAAGGGTGAAAATACTGTTACCTTCTCAAATAACGGCAGTGAAAGGTTTAATAATCAAACCGCCTTCGCGCCGCATATTTACTGCGTTACCGTTTCGCCTGCTCAACTGTAAAAAAATAAAGGCTGTACCGTTTTCGGTACAGCCCTTTTGCTATCTTAACAGCGCGAAGCCCAAATCGATTACTCCGCCGAGCAGGGTGGAGGTTCTTCTCATTCCGAGCGTTTCGGTTGCCCATAATAAAATAAGCGCAACTAAAATGGCAATTATCATTGCTTCTTTACTTAACATAGCATTACCTCCATATTTTTATACAATAATATTATACCCTATTTTTTTAATAAATCAATAGTTTTTTGTGCAAAAGGCAGAATATTAAATATATTTCAATTTCTGTTGAAAAAAACGGGCGTTTGATTTATAATTATTTCGATTAAAAATTAATTAAAATGGGGGAATAGGCGTGGATTTAATTTATGCCGCAACTTCAATTCAGCCCGACCGTTCGTTTGTTTTTACAATTACGGTTATAATAGCAGGGCTCGGAATTGTTCTTGCAACGCTTGCGCTTCTTATTGTTATATTTCAGGCCTTTGGCAAGGGCTTATATTCAATTCAGGAAAAGAAGAAAAATAAAAACGTAAATAAGGAAGATAATACGCCTCCTCAAAGGCTTAACGAGGTTCCGCCTCCGCCGCCGATAATTGAGCCTCAGGGAATACCTGACGAGGTTGTTGCCGCTATCGGCGCCGCGGTTTATATGCTTGAGGGCGAGGGCGCAAAAATAACCTCAATAAGCCGCGTTAAGCCGAATAAGGCCACAAGAAGCGCCTGGGCTCAGGCGGCAGTAATTGATAATACCAAACCGTTTTAGGAGTTGTATTTATGGAAGTTTTAAACGGCGTATGGGATGTTGTTAAGGATATATTCCTGAACAGCGGTTACGCGTATTTCTTTACGGACGGCGGATGGAAAAACCTTATAATGATTCTTCTTTCCTTCGTTTTCTTATATCTCGGAATAAAAAAAGGCTTTGAGCCTTTATTGATGATACCCATTGCCTTCGGTATGCTTCTTGCAAACCTTCCCGGGGCAAACCTTGCCGTTCAGTATCACGATTTAAACGGCTTTATTGAGCTTGTTGCCCACAATCGGGTGCTTGACGAGGCTACGGGGAAGTGGATAGCGGCAACGCCGGGGCTTATGGATTTTCTTTATTTCGGCGTTAAGGCGGGCATTTACCCACCGCTCATCTTTCTCGGAATCGGCGCAATGACGGACTTTACTTCGCTTATTGCGCGTCCGTCATCGTTCATTTTGGGCGCAGCGGCTCAGCTCGGTATTTTCGCGGCATATGTTATTGCAATCGGTCTCGGAGGCGTGCTTTCGGGCGCTCTTCATCTTGACCTTGCGTTTTCACCGCAGGAGGCGGGTTCAATAGCTATTATAGGCGGCGCGGACGGCCCAACTGCAATTTTTGTAACCTCAAAGCTCGCGCCGGAAATGCTCGGAACGATAGCCGTTGCGGCGTATTCCTATATGGCGCTTGTTCCGCTTATTCAGCCGCCCATTATGCGCGCGCTTACAACAAAGAAGGAAAGAAGCGTTGTTATGGGCAACCTTCGCCCCGTTTCAAAGCTTGAAAAAATATTGTTCCCGATTATGGTAACGGTTATCGTTTCGCTTCTTCTTCCGGACGCGGCGTCCCTTGTCGGAATGCTTATGCTCGGTAACCTTCTTAAGGAAAGCGGCCAGACGGAAAGAATAGCCAAGGCGGCGCAAAACGAGCTAATGAATATTGTTACTATTATGCTCGGAATTTCGGTAGGCGCAACAACCTCGGCAAAAACCTTCTTAAATTTCAAAACGCTTCTGATTGTAGTTCTCGGCCTTATTGCCTTTGCCTTCGGCACGGCGGGCGGAACGCTTTTCGGCAAGCTTATGTATGTTTTATCAAAGGGAAAAATTAATCCGCTTATCGGCTCCGCAGGTGTTTCCGCGGTGCCTATGGCGGCGCGCGTAAGCCAGAAGGTCGGGCAGGAGGAAAACCCCTCAAACTTCCTTCTTATGCACGCAATGGGCCCGAACGTTTCGGGCGTAATCGGCTCTGCCGTTGCAGCAGGTATACTACT
Source organism: uncultured Eubacteriales bacterium (assembly GCA_900316345.1). GTDB lineage: Bacteria > Bacillota > Clostridia > Oscillospirales > Acutalibacteraceae > Eubacterium_R. Next base: position 6,614 of record ONCR01000044.1, read on the forward strand.
AACACTTTTAGGATAATTATATGAATAAAGACGCAGTTAAGCCCAACGCTCAACAGCAAAGGGTAATAGATACGATTGACGGTCCCGTGCTTGTTGTTGCAGGCGCAGGGACGGGAAAAACCGCAACAATAGTTAAAAGAATAGAGCATATTATTTCAGACGGTTACGCCCTTCCGTGGCAGGTGCTTGCCATAACCTTTACAAACAAGGCGGCGGGCGAGCTTAAGGAAAGGCTTGAGGGCGCGATAGGCGTTGAAGCTAACGACATCTGGGCGTATACCTTCCATTCAATGTGCTCAAGAATTCTTCGCCGCTTCGGCGAAAGGCTCGGCTATACAAATCATTTTACCATTTACGATACCGACGACCAGAAGCGGGTTATGAAGCGCGTTCAAAAATCGCTCGGAATTGAGGATAAATTTTTGAACCACCGTTCAATTCTTGCCGAAATCAGCCACGCTAAGGACAGCCTTATTAATTCCGCGGAATATAAGGCGACCACGGTAAACGATTTTCGCAAGGCAAAAATTGCGCAGTGCTATGAAGCGTATCAGAAGGAGCTTTTAAAGGCCGACGCAATGGATTTTGACGATATGATTTTCAATACCGTCCGTCTTTTTAAAGAAAATCCCGATGTGCTTGAGCTTTATCAAAAGCAGTTTAAATATGTTATAGTTGACGAGTATCAGGATACAAGCTACGCCCAATACGTTCTTACCTATCTTCTTGCAGGCGGCTACCATAATATCTGCGTTGTAGGCGACGACGACCAGAGCATTTACCGCTTCCGCGGCGCAACAATAGAAAACATTATGCGCTTTAAGGAAAGGTATGAGGACGAGGGGCTTAAGGTAATTCAGCTTGAGCTTGCCGAAAACTACCGTTCAATGCAGAATATTCTTGACGCGGCGAATTCCGTTATAAAGAACAACAAAACCCGTCTTGCCGATAAGCGCCTTCGCTCCTATGCCGGCAAGGAGGGCGAAAAGGTTATTCTTTACACCGCCGAAAGCGAAACCGATGAGGCGCAGTTCATTGTTGACGAGATAAACAGCAACGTTGCCGAAGGAAGAAGCTACCGCGACCACGCCGTGCTTTACCGTATGAACGCGCAGTCGCGCAACATAGAAATTATGCTTGCAAAATCGGGTATTTCATATAAAATCATCGGCGGCAACCGCTTCTTTGACCGCAAGGAAATCAAGGATATTATCTCGTATTTTGCCGTTATTAACAACACTGCCGATAACGTAAGGCTTCAGCGTATTATTAATACCCCCAAGCGCGGAATAGGCGATACGATGTTCGGCTATATTCTTGAAATCGCATCGATTAATTCAATGACCGCCTTCGAGGTTTGCGAGCATGCGGACGAGTTTTCAAAAACCATGCGTTCAGCGGCTAAGCTAAAGGAGTTTTGCGCGCTTATAAGGCATTTTCAAAAATGCGTTGACGAGGGTATGCAAATGAGCGATTTGCTTCAGGAAATCTTAAGCGAAACGCATTATTTTGAATACCTTGACGAGGACGACCCCACCAAAGCGGAAGACAGAAAGAACAACGTTCAGGAGCTTTCCTCAATGCTTATCAAGTATCAGGAGGAGGACGAGGACTTTTCGCTTAACGAATTTCTTGAGGATGTGGCCCTTGTTTCGGATATTGACAGCTATAATGAGGATGATGACTGCGTTGTGCTTATGACGCTGCACTCCGCAAAGGGGCTTGAATTTCCCGTCGTTTTCATCCCCGGGCTTGAGGAGGGGATTTTCCCCGGCAACCAAAGCCTTTATTCGGACGAGGAGCTTGAGGAGGAGCGCCGCCTTGCTTACGTTGGAATTACAAGGGCGAGGGAAAAGCTTTATCTTATCAACGCAAGAAGGCGAATGCTTTACGGAACGACGGCAAGGAATATGCCCTCGCGCTTCGTAAAGGAAATCCCCGACGAGGTTGTTGACGACAGAACCGCTCCCGAAATCCCGAAAAGCTACGGCTTCGGGGGAAGCGCTTCATCGGGCTATGCAGGCGGATATTCACAGTCCTACGGCAGCGGCTTTGACCACGGCTTCGGCAAGCCGAAAACCGCGGCGAGATATTCAAAGAGCGTTAAAATCGGCGATGAAAAGCGGTCAAGCTCCGCGGCGCACAGCTTCGGCCAGGCGGGAAATACCGCTCAAAAGCCTTCCGCAAGCTATAACGTAGGCGATACCGTTAAGCATAAAACCTTCGGCACGGGCGTAATTTTAAGCCTTAAGCCGATGGGTAACGATATACTTATGGAAATAGCCTTTGACAAGGCGGGAACAAAAAAGGTTATGGCCAATTTTGCAAGGCTTGAAAAGGTTTAATCACATAAAATTAACTCCTTCATAGGATGTATTGAAGTAAATCTTCAAATACTTTATGAAGGAGTTTTTCTATGTCGAACATTCAGGGTGTGTCAGGCGACAGCCGCATTAACGAGGCTGTTTGTATTGATACAAAAAGGATTTATGACTCCTGCGTAAGCAAGGATTGCGCCGAGGACTTAAGGGTTACCTTTAACGACGCCGCGCAGAGCCTTATTGATAACGCAGATACTATTAAAACAAGGGATTGCGATATCTCGGCAGTTAGCATTGACGTTGACGAGGTTCCGTTTAACAGGGGATATTACAGCGTAAATATCAGCTTTTATTTCCGCCTTCGTTTTGATACTTATTCATCCCCGGGCGCTATGCCCCAGGTTGCAATAGGTTATGCAACCTTTGAAAAGAAATGCATTCTTTACGGCTCTGAGGGTAACGTTAAAATCTTTACCTCAACCGCAGGCGCGCGCAGAAGCGATTGCCCCGAAGCTCCGAAATATACCAATCCTACGGCGAAGGTTCAGGCGGTTGACCCCGTTGTTCTTGATACGGACGTTGTTGACGTTTGCCATTGCCACCACCATTGCTGTACTAATTTCCCGGATTCTATACGCAATAATTTTGCAGGAACAAGGTTCCCCCAGAATCCCGAAAAGGCAGTGCTTGTAACGCTCGGAATTTTCTCAATAATCCAGCTTTCGCGCGATGTTCAGATGCTTATTCCGGCTTACGATTTCTGCGTTCCCGAAAAGGAATGCTCCTGCTCAACCCAGTCGCCGTGCGAAACCTTCCAAAACATTGATTTCCCGGTTGACGAATTCTTCCCTCCCAGCAGCGACGCTCTCGCCGAAAGCACTGGCTGCGGCTGCTGAAAAAAGCTGTCTTTTGGGACGCCCCAGAAGACAGCTTTTTCTTTGTTTTTATTCGTTTTCAAGCGCGGGATACATACGTCTGTAAAGCGAATTGATATGCCTGAAATAGTCTTTATCAATACTTGCAATCGTTTCCGCAGTAGTTCGGAACGCCCAGTTTTTTTCGGCAACTCCGGGGACGTTCATCCTTGCGTCCGCGCCGAAGCCGCACATATCCTGAAGCGTTACTATAGCTACGTTTGAGGCGCTTTGCCATACCGTTTCAATTACGCTTCTGCACGAGGCTGAACGGTAACCGCCCTCGCCCCAGTTTTCGCCCTTAAAGCGGCAGTAATCAAGCGCAAACTTTCTCTCCGCTTCGCCGGCTTCCCAAAGCCAGCCGAGCAGGGTGTTGTTATCGTGAGTGCCGACGTAGTTAATCGAATTCGCCACAGCGTTATGCGGAAGATGAGAGGAATCGCCGTTAGGGTCAAACGCAAACTGCGCAACCTTCATCCCGGGAAGTCCGCTGTCCTTAAGAAGCTTAACAACATCCTCGCCGAAGGTGCCTAAATCCTCTGCAATAATCGGCGCGTTTTTGCCGAATTTTTCAAATACCTTATTGAATAAATCCATTTTTGGTCCGTCAAGCCATTCGCCCACCTTTGCGGTTTTGCTTTCGGCGGGTACCGCCCAGTAGGAGGCGAAGGCGCGGAAGTGGTCAATCCTTACAACGTCGTAGGTTTTAAGCGCGAAGCCGAGGCGCTGAAGCCACCAGGAATAGCCGTCCTTTTTCATAGCCTTCCAGTCGTAAATCGGGTTGCCCCAGAGCTGGCCGTCCTCGCTGAAATAATCGGGCGGAACGCCTGCAACCTTTTCGGGCTTAAGCTTCTTTTCATCAATAAGGAACATCGGAAGGTTAGACCATACGTCCGCGCTGTCCATTGCAACGTAAATCGGCATATCGCCTATAACCGCAACGCCTTTTTTGTTGGCGTATTCCTTTATTTCAAACCACTGCCTGAAGAATATGTACTGAACAAATTTCCAAAATGCTGCGCGCTTTTCAAAGGAATAAACATCCTTAATGCAGTCATAGTAACGGGCGTGCTTTTCCTCCCATTCCCACCAGGGCTTTTCGCCCTCAAGCTCCTTAACCGCCATATAAACGGCAAAATCGGTAAGCCACGGGTTTTCAATTTCAAACGCCTTTATTTCCTTTGCAAGCTTTTCGTCAACGTTAAGAAACGCCTTTTTTAAGGTTTTAAGCCTTTTTTCGGCGGCAAAATTATAATCCGCCGTATAGGGCGAGCCGTGGTAAATATTTTCGTTTAAATCGCTTTCATCAATAAGTCCCGTATCAAAAAGCTTTTTCGGGTTGATAAAAAGGTAATTCCCCGCAAACGCGCTCGGCGAGCAGTAGGGTGAATTTGAAGCGTCAACGGGATTAAACGGCAAAACCTGCCAGTACGTAAAGCCCATATCCGCAATTTTATCTATGAAGCTTAAAACGTTTTCGTCAAAAACTCCTATGCCGTAAGGCGAGGGCATGGAGCTTATGTGAAGAAGAACGCCTGCTCCTCTTTTCTTAAGCATTAAAAAACCACCTTTTAAAAATGTCCATTAAATGATACCACTAATGAATATAAAAATCAATATTTGTGATTTTATATAATTATATATAATTATTTAAAAAAATATTAATAATTTTGTATATTGAATATAGGGGTATTGTTTGTTATAATAAATATCATTATGGGAAAGTCTGAATTCGTGGCAGGAGGTGCGGCCGTGGCAGTTAACATTCACAGGGTTACCGAAGCGGAGCTTGAAGAGCAAAAAGCATATGAAAAGCGCGTATCCTCCGTGCTTCAAAAGCGTTACGAAAACAGGCCGCTTGCCTGTGTAGTAACCTACGGCTGCCAGCAAAACGTTGCGGACAGCGAAAGAATTAAAGGTATGCTTGCCGAAATGGGTTACGGTTTTACCGAGGACAGGCATTCTGCTAAGCTTGTTGTTTTTAACACCTGCGCCGTGCGCGAGCACGCTGAGGACAGAGTTTTCGGCAACGTAGGCGCGCTTAAAAAATATAAGCTTGCCAATCCCGACGTAATAATTGCGCTGTGCGGCTGTATGATGCAGCAAAAGCATATAGCCGAAAGGATACACGATTCCTTCCCGTTTGTTGATTTGGTTTTCGGAACTCACGTTGTTCACCGCCTTCCGCAGCTTCTCTATTCCGCTCTTACCCAAAGACGAAGGGTTTTTGAGCTCCCCGATACTGACGGCGTAATTGCCGAAGGGCTTCCCGTTGTACGCGACGGAGGAACGAAGGCGTGGCTTCCTATAATGTACGGGTGTAACAATTTTTGCACGTACTGCGTTGTTCCTTATGTAAGAGGAAGGGAGCGAAGCCGTGAGGTCGGCGATATTGAAAAGGAATTCAGGGAGCTTGTTGAAAGCGGAGTTAAGGAAATTACGCTTCTCGGCCAGAACGTAAATTCCTACGGCAAGGATTTAGAGCCGCGCGTTAGCTTTTCGGAGCTGTTAAGGAGGCTTGCCTCTCTTGACGGAGATTTCAGAATACGCTTTATGACGAGCCACCCGAAGGATTGCACTAAAGAGCTTCTTGAAACTATGGCGCAGTGCGACAAGGTTGCCGAGCATCTTCACCTTCCGTTCCAAAGCGGCAACAACCGTATTCTTAAGGCGATGAACCGAGGATATACAAGGGAGCATTACCTTGAGCTTATAAATTACGCAAAGGAGCTTATGGGCGATTCGCTTTCAATAACAAGCGATATTATTGTCGGCTTCCCGGGCGAAACATACGAGGAATTTCTTGATACGGTTTCGCTGATTAAGGAGATTAAGGCGACCTCGCTGTTTACCTTTATCTATTCCCCGAGAGTGGGAACCCCTGCCGCAAAGCTGGACGACCCCGTAAGTTATGAGGAAAAATCGAAACGGCTGCGCGAGCTTCTTGCGGTGCAGGAAGAAATATCCGCTTCACAGATGGCGCTGCATAAGGGCAAAACCTTTAAATGCTATGTTATAGGCAAAGGAAAACTCGGTGATAATTACCTTGCCGCCAGAACCGACGGCAATTTGATTATAGAATTCGAAGGCGGCGAAAGGCTCATCGGTACCTTCGTTGACGTAACAGTAACAGAGCCGCTCACCTATGTTTTAAAGGGTGAAATCAAAAAGCAATAAAATTGGAGGAAAACCGTTATGAATTTAGAAAAAACATTAAGAGAGCTTGGAAAGGAAATCCAGGCAGACCCGAGATTTAAGGCTCTTAAGGAAGCGGCAGACGCTAACGATAAGGACGAAAATCTTCAAAAGCAGATGCAGGAGCTTCAGCTTATCTCGCTTAAATATCAGCAGGAAGCTTCAAAGGGCGACGAGGCCGATTCCGCTAAAATAGAAGAGCTTCAGAAGCAGTATCAAGATATTTATAACGAGGTTATGAAGCTTGAAAGTATGATGAACTATTCAGCTGCAGCGGCTGAAATGGAGCAGATGGCTCAGTACATCAGCGGTATGATTGGCCTTTTCTTCGACGGTCAGGACCCCGAAACCTGCGAAATCCCTGCGGCTGACTGCACCCATAACTGTAACACCTGCGGCGGCTGTCACTAATCAGCCGATTAATTAAATCGGGAGGAGGAGAACGAATATGGCTAAAAAGCAAGAGCTGTCGCCTATGATGCAACAGTATTTTCAGGTAAAAAAAGAATATCCGGGCGTAATTCTGTTCTTCCGCCTCGGCGATTTTTACGAGATGTTTTTTGACGACGCCAAAACCGCCGCAAAGGAGCTTGACCTTGTTCTTACCGGCAGGGATTGCGGCCTTGAGGAGCGCGCGCCGATGTGCGGCGTTCCGTTTCACAGCGCTGACAGCTATATTGCAAAGCTCGTTTCGCGCGGCTATAAGGTTGCTATCTGCGAACAGACCGAGGACCCTAAGGCGGCCAAAGGTATCGTTAAGCGCGACGTTATAAGAGTTATCACTCCCGGAACGGCGATTGAGGGAAGTATTCTTGACGAAGGCGTTAACAACTACCTCTGCGCGATTTGTAAAAGGGACAACGAAACGGGGCTTTGCTTTGCCGACGTTTCAACGGGCGAATTTCATATCACCGCCATCGGCAGGGATAACGGGCAGGAAAGCATAATCAACAGCCTTTCCTCCTACGCCCCGAAGGAGATTCTTCTTAACCCCGCGGCGGCTCAGCTTGACGAGGTTGTTAAGTTCGCCTCCTCAAGGCTTGAAGCCGGAATAGGAACGCTTGACGATGAGCAGTTTGATTTTGACGCTTCAACCGAGCTTATAATTCAGACGATGAAAAGGGAGGATATTTCCTCCCTCGGCATAGGCCACAGCAAGGCGGCCGTATGCGCTCTCGGAGCGGTTATCGCCTATCTTCGCGAAACGCGAAAGACTGACGAGCTTGAAACTCCGAGCGAGGTTGAATATTACGACGGCGACGATTTTATGGCGCTTGATATAAGCGCAAGGCGTAACCTTGAGCTTACAAAATCAATGATGACCGGCGATAAAAAGCATTCGCTTCTCTGGGTTATTGATAAAACAAAAACCGCAATGGGTAAAAGAACGCTTCGCCGTTGGCTTGAAAGGCCGCTTATCAATATTTCGCATATAACGAAAAGGCAAAACGCCGTAGGCGAGCTTTTTGATAACAATCTTCTTCGCGATACCGTAAGGGGCTCGCTTTCGGGCATAAACGATATTGAAAGGCTTATGAGCCGAATCGCTTATTCAACCGCCAACGCAAAGGAGCTTCGCTCGCTTGCAAATACAATCGAGCTTCTTCCCGAAATCAAGGATACTATTTCTCCCTGCTCCTCGGCGATGCTCAGGGCGGTTTATGAGGATATTGACCTTCTTTCGGACGTTCACGCGCTTATTGAAAACGCGATTGTTGACGACCCTCCGTTTTCGCTTCGCGAGGGCGGAATAATAAAGCAGGGCTTTAACAGCGAAATTGACGAGCTTACGGATATAGTAAACGGCGGCGCGTCAATCCTTGCCGAAATTGAAACAAGGGAAAAGGAGAGAACGGGAATCCCGAAGCTCCGCGTTTCCTATAACAAGGTTTTCGGCTACTTTATTGAGGTTACCAATTCGTATAAGAATATGGTTCCCGAGGATTACATAAGAAAACAGACCTTAACCAACTGCGAACGCTATATTACCGGNNGAAAGGCTTACCGCGCTTGAATATGAGCTTTTCTGCACCGTCAGAACTCAGATAGCGGGCGAGGTTGAAAGAATTCAAAAAACCGCAAGGGCTGTAGCTTCGCTTGACTGCCTTGCCTCCCTTGCCGAAACGGCGTACGTAAATAATTACTGCGCTCCGCATATAACAAACGACGGCGTAATTGAAATAAAAGACGGGCGTCATCCCGTAGTTGAAACCCTTCTTGACGGGGCAGTGTTCGTTCCCAACGACGCTATGCTTGATACGCTCGATAACCGCTGTTCAATTATTACGGGCCCGAATATGGCGGGTAAATCAACCTATATGCGCCAGATTGCGCTTATAACGATTCTTGCCCAGATAGGCTCCTTCGTGCCTGCAAAGAGCGCAAGAATAAGCGTGGCCGACGCCGTGTTTACAAGAGTCGGCGCAAGCGACGACCTCGCAACGGGCCAGTCAACCTTTATGGTGGAGATGAACGAGGTTTCCGCCATAATCAAAAACGCAACAAAAAATTCGCTTATTATTCTTGATGAAATAGGCCGCGGAACCTCAACCTTTGACGGTATGAGCATTGCGCGCGCCGTGCTTGAATACGTTGTTAAAAAAATCGGGGCGAAAACGCTTTTCGCAACCCATTACCACGAGCTTACGGCAATGGAAGGCCTGCTTGACGGCGTTAACAACTATTCAATAGCGGTTAAGAAGAAGGGCGACGATATAACCTTCCTGAGAAGAATTGTTCGCGGCGGCGCGGACCAATCCTTCGGTATTGAGGTTGCAAAGCTCGCGGGAATACCTAACAGCGTAATAAAACGCGCAAAGGTAATTCTTAAGGAGCTTGAAGCTAACAAAATTGAAATAGAATTTAAGGCGGAGGATAACGAGCCTGAGGAAAACGACGATATTCAGTATAACTTTAGCACTAACTCCGCGTCGGATATATTGGAGCTGATAAAAGCTACGGACATTAACACCCTTACCCCCATTGAGGCTATGCAAACCCTGTATGACCTTAAAAAGAAGGTAGAGGAGCTTTAGAAAGGAAGTGAACGCCTTGCCCGAAATTAATATTCTGCCAAAAGAGGTATACCAGCTTATCGCTGCGGGCGAGGTAGTAGAGCGCCCTTCGTCAATCGTTAAGGAAATGATTGAAAATTCCGTTGACGCAGGGGCGAAAAATATTACCGTTGAAATCAAAAACGGCGGAACAACCTATATTCGCATTACGGATGACGGAACGGGAATTGAAAGAAGCGAGGTTAAAAAGGTTTTTATCCCTCACGCTACAAGCAAAATTAAGTTCAGCGCGGACCTTGATTCAATTTCAACCCTCGGCTTCAGGGGTGAAGCTATGGCCTCAGTTGCCGCTGTTGCAAAGGTTGAGCTTTTAAGCCGTACCGCCGACGAGGAAACGGGAACAAGATACGAAATTGCAGGCGGCGAGGAAATTGATTTTTCCGAAGCGGGATGCCCTAAGGGAACAACAATCGTTGTACGCGATATTTTCTTTAATACCCCTGCAAGAATGAAATTTTTAAAAAAAGACGTAACCGAGGGCAATTCGGTTGCCGGAATAGTTGACCGAATGGCAATAAGTCACCCTGAAATTTCCTTTCGTTTTATCCGCGAGGGCAAACAGGTGCTTATAACTTCAGGCAACGGAGAGCTTAAAAGCACGGTTTATTCCGTCTTCGGGCGTGAGTTTTCAGACGGCCTGCTTGACGTTGATTACAGCGTTAACAATATGCGCGTTACGGGCGTTGTAACAAAGCCCACGGCTTCGCGTAAAAGCAGGGCAATGCAGTTTTTCTTCATTAACTCGCGCCTCGTTAAGTGCCAGACCGCTATGGCGGCCCTTGAACAGGCATACCGAAATGCAATTATGGTCGGCAAATTCCCGGGCTGTATTCTCAACATAGAATGCGATAACTCATTTGTTGACGTTAACGTTCATCCTGCTAAAATCGAGGTTCGCTTTGCTAACGAAAGGCCTGTGTTTGAGCTTGTTTATTACGGCGTTAAATCCGCAATAGAAACGCTTGATACCCCGAAGGAAGCGCATTTTGCGCCCTTCAAAACGCCTCCCGTTACCGCGTCGGGCAGGCTTGACCTGTTTACGAACAAGGAAAACGAACCGCGCCAGATGCAGTTTAAGCAAAAAAACAGCGAGGATTTCTGGCAGGTTGCGGCGCCGTCAGGCCCCGAGGCTCCGCTGAGAAGCGAGGGCAAGGCCGGCGAGGCCTTTACGCTCAAGCTTGATAATATCGGCGAAAAAGGCGAATATACCCCCAAGGCAGAGAAAAAGCCCGAAGCCGAGGAAATTGATATACCCGATTTCAGGGTAGTCGGCGAAGCGTTTAAAACCTACATTATCGCCGAAATAGAGGGCGCGCTGTATTTTATTGACAAGCACGCCGCCCACGAAAGAATGAACTTTGAAAAGCTTAAAAGCAGTACGGTTATAAATTCCCAGCTTTTGCTTCAGCCCGTTGCGGTTAAGCTTTCAAAGGAGGAATATAACGCCGTTTGCGAAAATCTTGAGCTCTATTCAAAATGCGGCTTTGCCGTTGAGGATTTCGGGGGAAGCTCCGTCCTCGTGCGCGAATGCCCTTCAATGCTCAGCGGCGAGGATATTGAGGATTTGATAATCGAAACCGCGGGCAAGCTTCTTGAGGGTAAAACGGATATTACCCCCGAAAAAATGGATTGGATTTTCCATTCAACCTCGTGCAGGGCTGCGGTTAAGGCAGGGGATTACACCTCTCCTTATGAGCGTGATTTGTTCATTAAAAAACTTCTTTCGATGCCGAATATCAGATATTGCCCCCACGGCAGGCCTGTTATGATAAAGATGAGTAAATACGATATTGAAAAGCAGTTCGGCAGGGCGTAAATATGGAAAAGATTAAGCTTATTTGCGTTGTGGGCGCTACGGCCTCGGGCAAAACCGCGCTCGGCGTTGAGCTTGCAAAAGCCCTCGGCGGCGAAATAATCAGCGCCGATTCAATGCAGGTTTATAAAGGAATGCCCGTCGCAACGGCGGCGGCGACAGAGGAGGAGCAAGGCGGAATACCCCACCACCTTATTGAATTTCTTGATACAGGCGAAAGCTTTTCGGTTGCGGACTTTACCGGGCTTGCAAGAAAGAAGACGGCCGAAATTATTGAAAGAGGGAAGGTTCCGATTATAGTCGGCGGAACGGGGCTCTTTATTGACAGCTTTGTTAACAACACTGTTTTTTCAGATGTGAGCGTTAACGAGGAATTGAGGGAGGAGCTCAACAAAAAAAGCTCAGACGAGCTTTACGAAGAACTTACCGCCCTTGACCCCGAGGCGGCTAAGGATATTCATAAAAACAACCGAAAGCGCGTTATAAGAGCCCTTGAGCTGTATTACGGCGGAGTCAGCAAAACAAGGCAAAACGCCGAATCGCATATTGAGGAAAGCCCTTACGACGCACTGTATATCGGAATCGGATATAAAAACAGGGAAAGGCTTTACGGGCGCATTAACCGCAGGGTTGACCTTATGCTTGAAAACGGGCTTGAGGCCGAGGCGCGGGAAATGCTTTCCCTTGCAGGGAAAACGGCGAAGCAGGCAATAGGACACAAGGAGCTTCAGCCTTATATCGAGGGAAAAATTACCCTTGACGAAGCCGTTGAAAGCCTTAAAAGGGAAACGCGCCGCTACGCAAAGCGTCAGCTTACCTGGTTTAGACGCAATGAAAAAATAAACTGGCTTTATGCCGACGAGCTTACACACGAAGAGCTTGTTGAAAAAGCCGTAAAAGCCGCAAAAGATTTTTTAAAAGCCGAGTAAAGGAGGTATGGAATGAAAAGGGAAAAGCTTAACAACATCTTTA
>ONCR01000088.1 GCA_900316345.1 uncultured Eubacteriales bacterium
CAAAATTCCCTGCATACTTGCGTATGCAGGGAATTTTTAATGCTTTTAGGGACAAAAGGACAAAGTCAAAACCTATCCTTCGTTACCGCACCTCGCCTATAGCTTTGTTTTTTGTTTGAGCGCTTCTAACTTATTACTTTTAACTTGACTTTAAAAAATATTGTTATATAATATAGGTGATATAAGTTTTATTGGAGGTTATATTTATGGATTTTAAAAAGATAGCAAAAATTGTTGCTTGCATTGCTGCGCTTTGCGCTCTTGCAGCTGCCGTTTATTTTGCAGTTAAAAAGCTCACGGCTAAAAAGGAACCCGAATACTTCGACGATAACGATTTCTTTGAGTGCGATAACGACCTTGAAATAATCGAAGTTACAGGCGATGAAACTGAAGAAGCACCTGCAGACGAGCCCAAGGAAGAAAAGAAGCCCGCGCCGAAGAAAAAGGCTGCAAAAAAGGCTGAATAATTAAACTCAAAGGCTGTATCGTTAGGCGAGGTACGATAACGAAGGATAGGTTTTGACTTTGTCCTTTTGTCCCTAAAGTCATTAAAAATCCCCTGAATACGCGAGTATGCCGGGGATTTTATAATGCCTTTATGAACTAAAACTACTTTGTCAAAACTGCTTCGCATCCAAAATCAACAGATTTTTTGTCATAACAATGAATAAAAGCCCATTTGGGCTGACGCCCTAATGGACTTTTTGAAGCAGTTATGGCGGAAAAGATGCGATCTTTGGACTAACCTTCGTTATCGCACCTCGCCTTTTGAGATGGCCTTATATTTTTTTCGGGAGGGATATATGTATAAATGCGGATTAGTTCTTGAAGGCGGCGGCTCAAGGGGAATTTATTCCTCGGGAATTCTTGACGCTTTCATCGAAAAAGACGTAAGATTTCCATACGTTATAGGCGTTTCAATGGGCGCGTGTAACGCGGTTTCATATTTGGGCAAGGACCTTCACCGCCAGCACGATATTATAATTGATTATATAAACGATAAAAGATATATGAGCGTAAGCAACATCCTTAAAAAGGGCGAATACCTTGATTCGGACTGGCTTTTCGGCGAGCTCTCTTACGATATTGCGCCGATTAATCAGGAGGAATACGAAAAATCCGGCGCAGTTTTATGCTGCGTAGTAACTAACGCAAAGACGGGCAAGCCCGAATATCTTTACCCGAAAACTATGAGGGAGCGCGGCTGCCCAGAGGTAAGGGCAAGCTGTTCCCTTCCCGTTGTTACAAAGGGCGTTGACATCGGCGGCGAGCTTTATTTTGACGGCGGAATTACCGATTCAATCCCGCTTGAAAGGGCGCTTGAGGACGGATGCGAAAAGGCTGTTGTTATTATGACGCAGCACAAGGGCTTTGAAAAAAAGCCCGTTAACGCAGGCTTTGGAAAAATGATTAAAAAATACCCGCTTATGAGGGAAGCGCTTCTTGACCGCCATAATCTTTATAACGCCCAGGTTGAATACGTTAATATGATAGCCGAGCAGGGGCGCGCGATGATAATTCAACCGCCGACCGAGCTCGATTGCTCAACGCTTGAAAAAAGCACGGCAAAGCTTGAAGCGATTTATCGCATTGCTTACAAGCAGGGGCTTGAGGTTGCCGACAAGGTAAAGGAATACATCAATTCATAATAATAACGGGAGAGCAAGGGGAGCTCTCATAAATAAGGCGGATGAGATTTACTCATCCGCCTTACTTTTATTTATAAATCAGAAGATGTCGGGATGACGCAATTTGGAATTCGGAATTATCGGACGAGCGTTGCCCGTACCCATTGTAGGGCACGACCTCTTGCAGAGGCGGCAGACCCCTCTGCCCTTCAGGCATCTCCCCTAACAGGGGAGTTACCCACATCGTGCCGCGGCAAGGTGTGGCTGAGCTTGCGTGAAATTGTCCACTTTTACTTGACAACTTCACTTGCGCTCAGCCGTGAGTTTTTTTATCCCTGGGGCAATGATTCCGCTTCGGTAGTTTCTTCAAAGTCGTCGAAGTTGAAATCTTCGTAATCGCCCGATTCGTCAAAGCCGTAATCTGCGTCATCTTCAAAATCGTAGTCGCCCGATTCGTCAAAATCATAATCCTCAATTTCGCCGTATAACGCAGTATTAACGGCCTCCATAAACTCGTCGAAATCGTCGCTCGCCTTATCGTCGGGCTCGGTATAAGCCGAAAGGTCCGCCTTATCGCTGAGCTCAGCGGTTATGTTGTAGGTAACATATACTTCTTCACCCTCGCCGAGCTTGATTTCAGCCGTATACTTATCGGCAGCCGTCATTGTTACCGTTCCGGTTAAACCTTCATCACGGGTCTTAAAACTGATTTTTCCTACGGGAACCTTAACGCCATTTACGCTTGCGATTGTAAGGTCGGTTATTTCAGCGTGGAAAGCGGTTTCATCATCCTCAACGTAATCGGCGGTTACAAGAAGCTTATCGCCCGCTTCAACCTTTTTATAGGTAAACTTACCTTCTTCTTCGCCCTTGTATTCGGGGGTTACGGTTAACGTTCTGTTTCTTCCCTCAATTTCGGTTTTAACGGTTACAACCTCTTCGTCAAGGATAAACTGCCTTTGAAGAATTTCGGTGTTGTTTTTATAGGCAATCTTATAGGTAAAGGTATCCCCATCCTTATAGGTAAGCGCATCCTGGCGAAGTTTTTTAACGGTCTCGGGAAGATTTTGAATAGCTTCGTCAATTTCCTTATTTATGCTTTCAATATCGCTGTCAAAATATTTAAGGAAGCCCGAAAGAGACTTTTCGTTATCCGCAATAAGCTTTTTAACGGTTTCAACAAGCTCCTTGTCCTTGCTTATCGCCTCAAGGAAATCGGCGGCGATGTTGTAACAGTCGCCTTCGCTAAGAGTTATGCTTACAACGCGGCAGCTCTTACCGTCAACGTCCTCGCTTGTAACGGTGATTTTATCCTTCGCCGTTGTTTTTTCAACGTTCTTTATAATAGGATAAACCTTTTTGACAATATCGCTAACAGCCTTAAAATCAAACTGCGTTACGGAATCCGCTTTGATTGTAACGGTTTTATCGGTTGTGCCGGGAGCGCTTATTCCGAGCTTTCCGTTGCCGTAATCCGCCTTATACGTCAAAGATTTGCCGTCGCTGTATTCGCCCTGCGGCGTGGATTTATAGCTTCCCGTTCCCGTATTCTTGCTTTTGTCAAACGCGGCGTTAAGCTCAATATTGGCAAAAACCTCGTTCTCGTAGGCCTGGGTTGCATTTGCTTTCAGGTTAAAGCTGTCTACATCCAGTATTTCGGCAAATTCATCGTCCTTAAGGAACTCTCCTACGGTTTTAGTCTCGATTAACGCGTAGTAGTTAGCCTCGCCGATCACCGCCCTGAGAAGCTGATACCTGAAGGCGAAAAGAACAGCGGCGATAATTAAAAGAACGCCGAGGATTATGCCGATTATAAGAAGCGCCTTTTTCTTCTTTTTAGGCTTCTTTTGAGTAAGCTGATTCATCTGCTGAAAATCAGGCTGTGCATATTCGCTTGCCGTGGGAATTGCCGCAGGCTGCTCGCTGACCGGTGTTTGTGCAGGCTGTTGATTAAATGTAGCCTCAACGGGCTGTGCATTAACGGGCGTTCCGCAAAAGCCGCAGAAGGTTGCGCCTTCGGGGAGCTCCGCTCCGCAATTCTTACAGTTCATATTTTTCTCTCCTTAAAAACATTATATTAATTATTATATCATATATATCTCTGCTTGCAAGGGCTTTACAAAGAATATATTTCGTTATACTTATTATTCAAATAATCTATGTAATAATCCGCGTTGAACGGCGCTTCAAGAACGCGCTCAAGAATATCGGAGGGCGAATATAGCGAGCCGTGCCTCCAGATATGCTCTCTGTTCCAGCTGTTGATTGCCGAAAAATCTCCGCTTTTAATGCAGGAATCAACGTCAAGCTCCTCCTTCATCTTTGCAAGGAACTGCGCGCCGTAGGCGTTGCCGAGCGCGTATGACGGGAAATAGCCGATTAAGCCGCCCGACCAATGGCTGTCCTGAAGAACGCCGTGCTTATCGTCGGGAACGTCAATGCCGAGGTATTCCTTATACATCCTGTTCCATTCCTTCGGGAGCTCCTTAACCTCAAGCTCGCCGTCAAATATTCTTTTTTCAAGCTCATAGCGAATCATAACGTGAAGCGAATAGGTAAGCTCGTCGGCCTCCGTCCTTATAAGCGAGGGCTCCGCCTTATTAACGGCAATATAAAGCTCCTCCGCCGTTCTTCCCTTCATCTGCTCGGGGAAAAGCTCACAGAGCTTCGGAAAAACGAGCTCGCAAAACGCTCTGCTTCTTCCTATAATATTTTCATAAAATCTGCTTTGGCTTTCGTGAATACCCATCGAGGTTCCGCCGTCAAGAACGGTGTACGCCAAATCTCTGTTTGAACCCGTATCGTAAAGCGCATGGCCGCCCTCGTGAACGACGCTGTACATTGAGCAAACGAAGTCGTTTTCAAAATAGTGGGTTGTAATTCTTTCGTCAAGATGCGAACCGAGCGAGGTTGTAAACGGGTGCTCCGTTGTTGAAAGGCCTACCCTTTCAAGGTCAAGCCCTATTGTTTTCATAAGATAATACGAAAGCTCGTCCTGCTTTTCAATCGGGAAAAAGCCGAAGCGGATTGAATCGTCAACCTGTTCCTTTTCGCCGATTTTTTTAAGCAGAGGCACGATTCCCGCGCGGAGCTTTTCAAAAAATTCGTCAAGCGTTTTTCTCGTTATTCCCTCTTCAAACTTATTAAGGCTGTAGTCGTAGGGGTCTTTATCCGGCTCAACATAAAGGGCGAAGCGCTTTGTTGTTTCAAATATTTTTTCAAGGTACGGGCAAAACATTTCAAAATCAGAAGCCTCTTTTGCCCTGTGCCAAACGTCGTCAGCGGTAACAAGAAGCTCCTGAAATTCAACAAACTCCTCAATCGGGATTTTTTTCATTTCGCGTATATCTTTAAGAAGAAGGAATACCATTCGCCTTTCCTTTTCGGTAAGGGCTTCCTTTTCGCCGTCAAGATATTCAAGAAGCTCAACGGTTTCGTTTGAGGTTGAAAGGCGGTAAAGCTCCTCTGAAAGAACGGAAAGCGAGGCCGCGCGGTTATCCGCCGTGCCCTTCGGGGCTGTTGTTGCGCCGTCATAGGTAATCAGCCCGAGCGCATGGTCATAAGCGGCAAGCTTGCGCTGAAGGGCGTATAAATCATTTTTTGCGTTTTCAATTGTCATAGCAATACTCCTTTTAGAATTATAAACCGATTATAACATAAATAAAAAGCAATAGCAATGAAGAGTCGGTACGATGACGAAGGTTAGTCCAAAAATCGCATCTTTTCCGCCATAACTGCTTCAAAAAGTCCGTTAGGGCGTCAGCCCAAACGGACCTTTATTTATTGTTCTGACAAAAAATCTGTTGATTTTTGGATGCAAAGCAGTTTTGACAAAGTAGTTTTAGTTCATAAAGGTATTATAAAATCCCCTGCATACTTGCGTATTGGGGTGTATTCCGTAAGGATGGTACACCCCAAGCGGTAGATTTGACAGTATAGCTTATGCTATGCTGTCTTTTTTTCTTTTACTAACTCTGTAGTGAGCTGTGGTCTGTGAATTTCTCCATTTAAATACTTGGTAGCGAATTCGTCAGGCGTCATCTTATCAATTATACCGATTCCGTTATAGTAGATATCAAGGTGTTGATGTCTTTTACCGTTTATCTTTTCGGGTTTTGAAACAACGATTTTGTCAATGAATTCATGTACCAATTCGTTTGTCAATTCCGTAGGCTCGCTTAATTTCTTCACCTTGCCAATGAACTGCTGAAGATTTTCGGTTTTGTCTGTTTTTTCTTTGAGTTCTGCTTCCATAGCAGGAACAGATTGTTTTAATTCACGCTGTTCATTTTCAAGCGATAAGGATAAGGTTGCATACCGTTCATCTGAGAGCTTGCCTGTTGCGTTATCTTCATATAACTTTTGAATCAGCATATCAATTTCTTCAATACGGCACTTGCTTTTTTGAAGTTCTTTTTGCTTTGAAGCTAATTCCTTTTTCTTTCGATAACGCTGTTCGCTGAGAACCCCTCTGGCAAAATCCTCTTCGTAATCAGAAATGTACTGAAAAACCTTTTGGATATCTTGCAGCACTGCCTGATAGATAACTTTCTCACGGATAAAATGCATTGAGCAATCAGAGGTGTCCTTCCTGAAGCTTGAGCATACAAAGCTTGGCGTTTCGTGCTTCCTGTTTGCAACATAATATAGCTTTGCTCCGCAGTCGGCACAATACATTAATCCAGAAAACATACTTATCGTGCCCTTGCGGTTAGGTCGCCTTTTGTTTTGCCTCAGCTTTTGAACAAGTAGGAAATCCTCTTCGCTGATAATCGCAGGGTGAGTATCTTTGAATATTACCCACTCATCCTTTGGATTATCAATCTTTTTCTTGTTCTTAAAGGATTTCCTTTTTGAACGAAAGTTGACAGTATCACCGATATACTCCTGACGATCTAATATTTTGCCAACGCTTGTTGCACACCAGTTACACGGCTTTGATGGGAAGCGTCCTCCTATTCTGCCATGTGTAGCCCAATACTCAACAGGTGTCATAATCTTTTCTTCTCTGAAAAGTTTAGCTATTTGTGTAGGTCCGTAGCCTTCAATGCATAATTTAAAGATGCGCTTGACCACCTCTGCAGCTTCTTCATCAATTATCCACTTGTCGCCGTCCTCCAGACTTTTCATATATCCGTATGGCGGATTAGTTGTTACGGGTTTGCCTGACATACCTTTATTTCTAAAAACATTACGTACCTTCTGGCTTGTGTTTTTAGCGTGCCACTCGTTGAATAAATCCTGCATTGGAACTAGGTCGCTTATTCCTTTGGCAGTATCAATATTATCCATAATGGCAATATACCTAATACCAAGCTCGTCAAAGGTTTCTTCAAGCAGTTCACCAACGATGAGTCTGTTTCTGCCGAGTCGGGAGTGGTCTTTAACGATTAAGGTTTCAACCTTGCCTTGCTCTGCAAGCTCCATAATTTCCATAAAGGCAGGGCGTGCAAAATTAGTTCCGCTCCAACCGTCATCTACAAACACTCTGCAATTAGTGAAACCGTTTTCTTTTGCATATTTTTCAAGAATAGCTTTTTGATTTTTTATACTGCCTGATTCGCCGTCTCTTTCATCGTCATTAGATAAACGGCAATACAAAGCAGTTATTCGGTCTGTTTTGTTATACATATAACTCCTTTCCCAGCCGAATATGTTTGATTGTAGGTTATACACATCATAACATATTTCGACAATCAATTCAACACTTTAAAGTGTGATTTTAAATATATTCTATTTTTATTCCCAATAATCGGACTATCTTTTCCAATATGGTTTCATTTGCTTGACTGTTAAAATGGGATTGAACCGAAATCATATTACCGTCAATTTCGGTGGTGTATGAAGGAAGCAAAAGATTATCTTCATACCAAGCCTTGAGCTCATCATAATTCATTTTATCGAGCTTATCAAAAATCTCATTCATGATAGCGTTGAAATTCTCGCTGACTTTTTCTTCGAGCAATATATCAATTCCATCATTTATGTTTTCGGTTTTATCTTGCTTCTCTGCCATCGATATTCCTCCTTCTTCTTTGATTTCGTTGTTGAACGACATAGCGTTGCTGTTTTGCCTGTTCCTCTTTAGCAATATCCTCTTTGATTTTCGGGCTGTCCTCAATGATGTGCTTTGCGGTTTTGTTATCCTTTCGCATTGATGTAAGCACGGTTGTAATGTCATCGCGTTTGGATTTGTATTCCTCTTTTTCAACAGGATTATCCGTGCGGTTCATCCTTGCACGGATACGGTTGCGTTCTTTCTCAAGCATTTTGATTTGCTCTGTATTCGTTTCAATGAACTGCTGCACATCATCAGCGGTTTTGAAATCGTGTTTGCATATCAGTCGGATGTTTTCAGAGTAGCGGTCAATCCTTCGCCACGCTTCACGCATTTCAGGGGATAACGGTTTGTGCTGATTCTTTTTAGGTAAATAACCTAAAAGATAACAGTAGTACAGATACAATGCTTTTAGTCCCGTTATCTTTCGTGTGCGCTTGAAGCTACCTTTGAAAGTTGTTTGCTTTGGGCGAATGTATTTTGGTTGTGCATCAGTCATAAAGCTTCGGTAATTATGATAGTTTTCAAAGCGTTTATGTTCATCAATGCGTTCCAGAATTCTGCGATGGTTATATTCATCACCGAGTCTGAACATACGGGTTGCTTTCTTGTCGCCAATGCGTTTAATAGTCCAGTATGTTCTGTTTTTATTAAGCTTGACTTCGTAACCTTGCTTGCGCATCACTTGGTGAAAGGTTTTCATATCCACACTATTTTCAATAGCAAAATCAATTGCTTCTCTCATCAGGTTATACCTCGTAGGCTCGCCTCGCTTTTCTGCTTCATAAATTGCTCTCGGCGTCCTGACCGAGGGATTCTTAATTACGGAGAGATTATGTTTCAAACAAATGCGGTCTGAAGTATCTCTCAAGCGCTGAATTTCCTTTTTGTCATAGTTGTATTTCTTGCCATCAATATATGAAACGGAATTAATACAGAAATGATTGTGTAAATGCTCACGGTCAAGGTGAGTGGAAACGATTACCTGAAACCTGTCTCCCCACATTTCCTTTGCAAGCTGCACACCAATTCTGTGACATTGCTCGGGAGTTACCTC
>ONCR01000094.1 GCA_900316345.1 uncultured Eubacteriales bacterium
GCATTCGTTTGCGGTGAAGAAACCGCACTTATGCACTCCATCGAAGGTAACAGAGGCGAGCCTAAGCCTCGTCCCCCGTTCCCTGCTGTAAAGGGATTATTCGGAAAGCCGACAGTTGAGAACAACGTTGAAACCTTTGCCAACGTTCCCCAGATTATTCTTAAGGGCGCTGACTGGTTCTCTTCAATGGGAACTGAAAAGTCAAAAGGTACAAAGGTATTCGCTCTCGGCGGTAAAATTAAGCACACGGGTCTTGTTGAGGTTCCCATGGGCACAACACTCCGCGAAATCATCTATAACATCGGCGGCGGTATTCCGAACGGCAAGGCCTTCAAGGCTGCGCAGACCGGCGGTCCTTCGGGCGGATGTATTCCCGCTTCGCTTATTGATACCGAAATCGACTATGATAACCTCACGGCTATCGGCTGTATGATGGGTTCGGGCGGTCTTATCGTTATGGATGAGGACACCTGTATGGTTGATATTGCTAAATTCTTCCTTGAATTCACGGTTGACGAGAGCTGCGGTAAATGTACTCCGTGCCGTGTAGGTACAAAGAGACTTCACGAAATTCTTGATAAGATTACAAGCGGCAAGGGCACTATGGAGGACCTTGACAGACTTGAGCAGCTTTGCTACTACATCAAGGCTAACTCTGCCTGCGGTCTCGGCCAGACGGCTCCGAACCCGGTTCTTGCAACGCTTAAGTTCTTCCGTCACGAATATGAAGCTCACGTTAAGGATAAGAAGTGCCCTGCAGGCGTTTGTAAAGACCTTCTCACCTTCACGATTGATAAGGATAAGTGCATCGGTTGCGGTATGTGCGCAAGAAACTGCCCTGCCGAAACAATTATTAAAACCGATTACACTGCCCCGGGTCACAAGCTTCCTTCCTATGAAATTATTCCCGATAAATGTATTAAGTGTTCAGCTTGTCTGAATAACTGTAAATTCAAAGCAATCAGCTGTAAATAAGAAAGGAGACGGAATTATGGAAAATATGGTTAATTTAAAGATTAACGGCATAGCTGTTTCAGTTCCGAAGGGCTCAACTATTCTTGATGCAGCACGAAAAACAGGAATTGAAATTCCTACGCTTTGCTTTATGAAAGATAAAAACGAAATCGGCGCTTGCCGTATCTGCGTTGTTGAAGCAAACGAAGGCAGAGGCTTCAGACAGGTTACCGCCTGCGTTTACCCCGTATCCGAGGGTATGGAGGTTCTTACCAATACCGAAACGATTCAGAAGGCAAGAAGAACTACTCTTGAGCTTATTCTTTCGGTTCACGATAAGAGCTGCTTATCCTGCCAGAGGTCAACCAACTGTGAGCTTCAGAAGCTCTGCCGCGATTACGGCGTTGACCAGACAAGCTTTGCAGGCGCAAAGCCGCACTATGAAAAGGATTTCAGCACTGCTCACCTTGTTAGGGATAACAACAAATGTATTCTTTGCAGACGTTGCGTAGCCGCTTGTAAAGAACAGTTTGTAAGCGTTATCGGCCCGAACGACAGAGGCTTTGACACCTCAATCGGACAGCCGTTCCACGTTTCACTTAACAACACTCCCTGTATCTCATGCGGTCAGTGCACCGTAGTATGCCCGACCGGCGCTCTTGTAGAAAAGGACGATACCGATAAGGTATGGGCAGCTATTAACGACCCTGAGAAGTTCGTTGTTGTTCAGACAGCTCCTTCGGTTCGTGCAACAATCGGCGAATGCTTCGGTATGCCGATAGGAACAAACACTGAGGGCAAGATGGTTGCAGGCCTTCGCCGCCTTGGCTTTGATAAGGTATTTGACACCGACTTCGGCGCAGACCTTACCATAGTTGAAGAGGCAAGCGAGCTTGTTGACAGAATTAAGAACGGCGGTACTCTTCCGATGATTACCTCATGTTCACCGGGTTGGGTTAAGTTCTGCGAATTCTATTATCCCGAGCTTCTTCCCCACCTTTCAAGCTGTAAATCACCTCAGCAGATGACAGGCGCAGTTATTAAAACCTACTATGCAGAAAAGATGGGCATTGACCCGAAGAACATTTTCTCAGTTTCCGTTATGCCTTGTACCGCTAAGAAGTTTGAGGTTACAAGAGACGACCAGAACGCTTCCGGTTATCCTGACGTTGACGTTGCTCTTACAACCCGCGAGGCTGCAAGAATGATGGAAAGGCTCGGTATTAATTACGCTGCCCTTCCCGATGAGGAATTTGATAATCCGCTTGCTGACGACACCGGCGCTGCAGTTATCTTCGGCGCAACGGGAGGCGTTATGGAAGCTGCTGTTCGTACAGCTAATGCTTGGCTTAACGGCGCAAACGAAGCAATAGAGCTTGAAGCTGTAAGAGGCACAACCGCAATTAAGGAAACAACGGTTAACCTTGCAGGAACAGACATTAAGCTTTGCGTTGCATCCGGCGCTGCTGCTGCAAAGGTAGTTATGGATAAGCTTGCAGCAGGCAATCCCGAAGGTTGGGGCTTCATTGAGATTATGGGTTGCCCCGGCGGCTGCGTAAACGGCGGCGGTCAGCCGATTCAGCCGCAGTACATCCGCGACACTTATGACCTTAAGGCTCTTCGTGCAAAGGCTCTTTATGACCAGGATAAGTCTATGACGCTTCGAATGAGCCATGAATCACCCGCAATTAAGAAGATTTATGAGGAATGGTATACCGACGGCTTCGGAGGCCATAAAGCACACCACGACCTTCATACTTCATACGTTGCAAGAAAAAAATTCTGATTAAAACAACAGGGCGCCCCGTGCGCCCTGAAAATCTTTGAAAGAAGGATAGTTATGGATTTATTTGAAGCAATAAAAGAAAGGCACTCTGTAAGGCAGTACCTTGATAAGCCGCTTGAAGAGGAAACAAAAGCAAAGCTTGAAGAGATAATTGCTCAGTGTAACAAGGACGGCAAGCTTCACATTCAGCTTGTAACAGACGAACCGAAGGCGTTCACTTCAAGGCTTGCAAAATACGGCAAGTTTGAAAACGTTAAAAACTATATCGTTCTTGCCGGCAACAAGGGCAAAAGTCTTGATGAAAGATGCGGCTACTACGGTGAAAAAATCGTTCTTGAAGCTCAGAGGCTCGGTCTTAACACCTGTTGGGTTAAGCTCACCTACAAAAAGGTTCCCGACGCGTTCAAAATCGAAAAGGGCGAAAAGCTTGTTTGCGTTATTGCCATAGGCTACGGCGACGGCGCGGGAAAGGAGCGCAAAAGCAAAACTCCCGAGCAGGTAAGCGACGATTACATCTCAATGCCTAAATGGTTTAAAGAGGGCGTTGACGCAGCTCTGCTTGCGCCTACTGCATCAAATCAGCAAAAGTTTAAGTTCTGGATGGTAGGCAAACAGGTTATGGCAAAGGCTCTTACAGGACCATGCAGTAATATTGACCTCGGCATTGTTAAATATCACTTTGAAATCGGCGCAGGAACAGATAATTTTGTTTGGGCTAAAAACGACCCTAACGCAGTTATAATAACTGATTAAAAAAAGCAACTATGCGACAGCATAGTTGCTTTTCATATATAATGATAACGCTTTTTATTGTTGATGAGGAAGAAGGCAGAAACGGCAAGCGTGCAAATTTCGGAAGCAGTCATTGCAAGCCATATAGCGTTTATGCCGAATAGCTTCGGAAGAATCAGAACCCAGCTTATTTCAAACACCATTGTTCTTAAAAATGAAATTGCAGCCGAAACCGCGCCGTTATTAAGCGCAGTAAAGAACGCCGAAGAAAAGATGTTGAACCCTGCAAAAAGGAAATGAGTTGAAAACAGCATAAAAGCAAGAGTTGTAAGCTCAAAGAGCTCTTTATCATAGCCGGTATAAATATGTGCAAGCGGTCTTGAAAGAGCAATTGCACTCGCCGCCATAATAACTCCTCCGACTGCAAGAAACGTAAGGCTCTTTTTAAAAATATTCTTAAGCTCGCTGTGATTTTCTGCTCCGTAGCTGTAGCCGATAATAGGCGCTACGCCCATTGAATAGCCTATAAAAATTGAAACAAATACAAACGAAACGTACATTATCACGCCGTAAGCAGCTACGCCGTTTTCGCCGTAAGCGCGAAGTAAAACGTAGTTATAAACGATATTTACAAGCGACATTGAAATATTGGTCATAAATTCCGACGCGCCGTTTGTAAAGGTTTTAAAAAGAGCTTTGGAGTCAAAATGCGTTTTGCAAAGGCGAAGCGGCGAGGTTTTATTAACGAAGAAGTATATAAGCGGAATTCCTCCGCCGGCAACCTCGCTTACAGCAGTTGCTACCGCCGCACCCGTTACGCCGAAATTGAAAACGCCTACAAGAAGAAAATCAAGAAGCATATTCAAAACCCCGGCAACAACCGTAACCGCAAGCCCCAGCTTCGGGCGTTCCGCTGTTACAAGAAGGCTTTGAAAAACATTTTGAAGCATAAAAAACGGCATAGCTCCAACTACTATTTTTCCGTAGATTTCCGCATACGGAAGCATATCCCCTTCAGCGCCGAGCTTAATGCAAACCTGCTTTATAAATATAATCGAAAGGACCGCAGCAACAACGCCGAATCCTATTACAAAATAAACGAGAAGCGAAAAAATTTCGTTAGCCTTTTTCTTATCGCCCTCGCCCAGCGTTTTTGAAACAAGCGCAGTTCCGCCCGTACCGACCATAAAGCCGATTGTTCCGATAATCATAATGAACGGCCATACAAGGTTTATAGCCGCAAACGGCGTCTTGCCGGTATAGTTGGAAACAAAATAGCCGTCAACTACTCCGTAAATTGATGTAAACACCATCATGATTACGGAGGGCATAACAAATCGTATCAGTTTTTTTAGTGTAAAATGGTCTGAAAGCTTAATATCCATAATGCCTATATGATAATAGAATATAAATTAAAAGTCAATAATTACTATTGATTAATTAAATGCCGTATGTTATAATACGCTTGCTGACAGAAAGAGCAGTCTGACTGAAAGCTGTTTATACACTAAACCGGACTGCGCCTTTAAGCGCAGTTATTTTTTTGAAAGGAATATGAATTATGGAAACAAGAGTTGCAGTAATCGGAATTATCGTTGAAAACAAAGAGAGCGTTGAAAAGCTTAACGAGCTTTTAAGCGAATACGGCGATTATATCATCGGCAGGATGGGCATTCCCTATGCAAAAAAAGGCGTTAACTGCATTACCGTTGTTATTGACGCTGCTCAGGACACGATTAACACGCTTTGCGGCAAGATAGGCAAGCTTGACGGTATTTCGTCAAAGGCCGCATATTCAAATGTATAAAGCGCTTATCGATAAGCTTGAAAGGGACTGCATTCTTTCATTTGAAGAATATCTTACGCTAATAAACGGCTATAAGGAAATCAGCGATTATGCCGCAGAAAGAGCCTCCGCCGTTAGGAACAGGATTTACGGCAAGAGGGTTTATATCCGCGGTTTAATTGAGGTTTCAAGCTACTGTAAAAACAACTGCTATTATTGCGGAATACGCGCGGGAAACAAAAACGCCGAGCGTTACAGGCTGACCGGAAGCGAAATTCTTAACTGCGCCGACGAGGGTTACAGGCTCGGTTTTCGCACCTTTGTTTTGCAGGGCGGCGAGGACGCTTATTATACCGACGGTTTGCTTTGCGGCGTAATAAAAGAAATCAAACGCCGCTTTCCCGATACCGCGGTAACGCTTTCGCTCGGTGAGCGAAGCACTGAGAGTTATAAGACGCTTAAAGAAGCGGGGGCGGACAGATACCTTCTTCGCCACGAAACCGCAAATAAAAAGCACTATTCGCTTCTTCACCCTGATACCATGAGCTTTGACAACCGTCAGCGCTGTATTAAGGACTTAAAGGCGCTCGGCTATCAGGTCGGAGTGGGCTTTATGGTCGGCTCGCCGTATCAGACAAACGAGGATTTGGCAAACGAGCTTCTGTATCTGAAAAAGCTTCAGCCTCAAATGGTCGGCATTGGGCCGTTCATAACTCATAAGGACACGCCGTTTAAAGGTTTTAAAAGCGGCTCGGCGGATTTAACGGTATTTCTTCTTTCCCTAATAAGGCTTACCCTGCCTAACGTGCTTTTACCCGCAACAACAGCGCTCGGCACGCTTAAAGCTGACGGTCGTGAAAGAGGAATAAAAGCCGGAGCTAACGTATTAATGCCTAATCTTTCGCCTACCGACGTAAGAAAAAAGTATTCGCTTTACGATAATAAGATTTGTACGGGCGAGGAAGCTGCGCAGTGCCTCGGATGCCTTATTAAAAATGGAATATAACGTAAAATCAATGAAGGCGGAGGAATTCATCAACGACGGTGAAATCCTTGAAACAATAAAATATGCAAACGAACATAAAAATGATATTGCCCTTATTGATGAAATTCTTGAAAAGGCGACAAAAAGAAAAGGCCTTACCCACAGAGAGGCAAGCGTTCTTCTTGCTTGCGAGGACGAAGAAAAGGTTAAGGAAATCTATGACCTTGCAGAACAGATTAAAAAGGATTTTTACGGCAACCGCATCGTGCTGTTTGCGCCGCTTTACTTAAGCAATTACTGCGTTAACGGCTGCCTTTACTGCCCGTACCACCTTAAAAACAAGCATATTCCTCGTAAAAAGCTTACCCAGGAGGAGGTTGCAAGGGAGGTTATCGCGCTTCAGGATATGGGCCACAAGCGCCTTGCTATTGAAGCCGGAGAGGACCCCGTTAACAACCCGATTGAATACAT
>ONCR01000048.1 GCA_900316345.1 uncultured Eubacteriales bacterium
CGTCAACCCCGAAAATTACAAAAACAAAAGCAGGCAGAAAAAAGTTTACCGTTAAATGGAATAAACTCAGCGGCGTTAAGGGTTATCAAGTTAAATATTCAAAAAATAAGAATATGAAAAACGCGAAAAAGATAACCGTTAAGGGCGCGAAGAATACAAAGGCAGTTGTAAAAAAGCTTAAGTCCGGAAAAGCTTATTATGTAAGGGTAAGAGCGTATAAGATTATTGACGGAGAAAAGGTTTTCAGCAAGTGGTCTGCAAAGAAAAAAGTAAAAACAAAATAATATATAAATCCGTAAATTACGCTCGTTGCCGTGCCGTAAACGATAACGTGCCATAATCACGGCAATTCTTTACGGACGAGCACTGCTCGTCCCTACGACCCCGTTGAACAGCCAAATTACCGTAGGGACGACCATTGGTCGTCCGTTATTTTATCGTCAAATAATATATAAATCCGTAAATAACGCTTGTTGCGGTGCCGTAAACAATAACGGGCCCTGCTATGCTGAACATCTGCGCCGCCGTGCCGAGAATATATCCCTCATGCTGAAATTCAAGCGCAGGGGCAACAACGGAATTTGCAAAGCCGCTTATCGGCACTATCGTTCCTGCGCCTGCGTGACGCGCGATTTTATCGTAAACGCCTATTCCCGTTAAAATTGCCGTTATAATAATTACAACCGAGGGAACGGCAAAGCGAACCTCTTTTTCGCTTAGACCCGCATTTGCAAAAAGCTCGCTTAAAAGCTCGGCAAAAGCGCAAAGTCCGCCGCCGAAAACAAACGCTTTGATACAGTTTAACAGGATGGGCGAATTCGGGCTCGCCTTATCCGTCATTTTTGAATAATCCGATTTTGAAATGCTCATTTTTCCTCCTATTTATCCTTCGACTTTGTAACAAGCGCGGTTATAAGCCCCGATAATACGGCAACGGTTACGCCGCCTGCCATAGCGGTAAAAGGGCCTGTAAATATACCCATAAAGCCGTCCTTATCAACCGCTTCCTTAACTCCGGTTGCAAGAGCGTTGCCGAAACCCGTAAGCGGAAGCGTTGCCCCTGCGCCCGCAAAGTCCGCAAGCCTGTCGTAAAGCCCGAGCGCTCCGAGCAATACGCCGAGGCAAACAAAGCTAACAAGTATTCGCGCAGGCGTGAGCTTCGTAATATCAATTAAAAGCTGGCCGATAACGCAGATTGCGCCGCCGATTAAAAATGCTTTTATAAGCATTAATACCATAATCATCACCAAAAGTATTGTTTTCTATTGGGCGGCAATTATGCGTTAGATGTTAAAAAACTATAAATTTTGTGCATTATAAACCATATTTTGACAAATTTTTCTTGCTATTATCCTTATTATGTGTTAAAATAACTAAAATTCATTAAGGAGGTAAAACACAATGGCAATGACCTATGAAGCAATTGTTCAGGCTGCAAGAGATAAGTTTTACGGTATTGATGTTTCTGATGTTCAGGGTGTTAGAGCTTTTCAGATTAATATCGAAGGCAAAGCAGTTAACGGCATCTTTTATATAGAAATTAAAGATGGCAAGGTTAACGTTGAGCCTTATGAGTATTATGACAGAAACGCTATCATCACTGTTAATCCGACGAACTTTATCAAGCTTATCGGCGGCAAGCTTGACCCGGTTGTGGCTTTTACAACAGGTAAGCTTAAGGTTGACGGCGACGTTAACGCTGCGCTTGAAATGATTAAATACATCAAGGCGTAAGGTTTTAAGGCAAGTTAATGGCTTGCCTTATTATTTTTTTATGGTATAATTAGCTTAAGGAAGTGATAAAATGAAAAAGATAATCAGCTTTACTCTCTCGCTTTTAATGCTGCTTACGCTTATTGCTCCGTTTGCGGCAACGGCGGAATTGCAGGAGCCCGCCTCCTGCGGCGGCAGCTATTGGAACATTGACTGGAGCTATGATGCCGAAACAAAAACGCTGTATTTTTCGGATAACGGCGGCGCGCAGCCTAATTTCCGGATTACGAAGCCGAAATATTATGACGATTGGTATAATACCTGGAGACCTTCTTACCCGTGGTTTAATCAGCAATACGGTTATATTTATAATAACACTGTTTCGGTTGTATTCGATTCCTCGGTTAAAGAGATTCTTCCATGTCAGTGTTATTATTTTCAGGCGCTTACCTCGGTTACCATTCCCGAAACGGTTACCTCTGTCGGCCAGTCCGCATTTTGCGGCGCCACCAATCTTTTGGATGTAACTCTGCCCGAGAACCTTGAATATATAGGAAGCGAATCGCTTCAAAACACTGCTTTTGCTAATGCGAATACTGAAGAAGAGGACGGTGTTACCTATCTCGGAAGCTACCTTCTGTATGCAAACTACACGCTTGAGGAGGTTACGGTGCGCGAAGGAACAACACTTATTGCCGACGAAGCCTTTGACCGTAACGTTAAAAAAATTACCATCCCGAAAACCGTAACGCATATTGCTTATGAGGCCTTATCACAAATAACGGGGCTGGAAAGCATAACGGTTGATTCGCAAAACAACGTTTACAGCGATATCGGCGGCGTTTTATTCAGCAAGGACGGCACGGTGTTATACCATTATCCGTATGCAAGGCAATGTGAAATCTATTATATTCCCGATACGGTTAAAACCGTTATGACGGATTTCAACGTCGGCAATTCGCTTACGAACGTTGTTTATCCAAAGAGCGTTACTTCTATTGAAAAGCCCCTTTATTACCAAAAGAAGGGCTGGTTTATGGGCACGAAGGAGAATTACGAAAAAGCGCTTAAAACCAAAAGCTATAATAATAACGTGAAGTGCTGTAAGCTTAAGCAATCCGCAACGCTCTTTGAATATGATAATAAAACGCATAAGCCGCGCGTTAAGCTTTATGCTCCCAACGGCGAAAAGCTTAAAAAGGGACAGGATTATACTATTAAATTCCCGAAGGCTTCAAAAAAGATAAATAACTACGTTATCAGGGTTAAGCTTAAAGGGAAGTACAGGGGAAGCTTTATCGTTAATTACAGCATTTCTCCGAAGGGCACCTCGGTTAAAGCCGTTATGCCAAAGGATTATACCGCTTTTGTTAAGTGGAAAAAACAGAACAAGAACACCTCGGGCTATCAGGTTATGGTAAACAATAGTTCCAATAACTTAAACTACGCAAAAAAGGTTACCGTTAAAGGCAAAAACAAAACCACCTGTACGGTTAAAAACCTGAAAGTTAATACGGTTTATTACGCAAGAGTAAGAACATATAAAACCGTTAACGGCAAAAAGGTATTTTCCGATTGGAGCAAGCCCAAAAAATTCAAAACTAAGGTTCAGTTATAAACAAAGAGCTATCGCACAGCGATAGCTCTTTTTATTATCCGTTAATTATTGAATAAATTCTGTTTAAATCCTGGCCGAAGCGCCGCTGTGATATCGTCATAACAACGGTGTCGCCCTCCTTAAGGACCGTGTTTCCCTTTGGGGTTATAGGCGTGTCGTTTCTGTCTATTGAAACTATAAGGCAATGCTTGCCCCATTCAATTTCGCTTATCCTTTTACCGTTAATCGGGGAGCCTACGGGGATAACAAAGGTTTGAAGAACCTTTTCGCTGTCCTTAGTATTGATAACGGGTGAATCGGTGTTTTCAACAGTTTTTTCAAAAAGAATCGCATAAAACGGCGCCGTACCTATAACGTTTGCCGTTGCGTATGAAATAAGGCTTACGGTAGCTATCGGAAGCAGGGTGCTCATATCTCCCGTAAGCTCAAAAACAAGAATTATTCCCGTAAGCGGTGCGCGAACGATTGAAGCGAAAAGCCCCGCCATTCCGGCAATAACAAAATCCTGCCTGAGCTCGGGAGTTAAGCCGAAAATATCTATTGAAACATCGCCGACTATCGCGCCGAGATATGCCCCGAGAATGCAAAGCGGATAAAGCGTTCCGCCAGGAGCGCCGCTTGCAAAGCTGAAAACTCCGAAAATAAATTTAGCGATAAACAGAAGAACAAGAACCTTAAGCTCGGGGTTTTCAATCATAAGAAGCGAGGTCATTCTGTGACCGCCGCAAAGCACCTGAGGAAGGAATAACCCAACTATTCCGCTTACTAAAAACGCAAAGCCCATTTTAACCCATTGAGGTACTTTATCAAGCTTTTTGAAAAGCGCTTGCGCCTTAATCATTGTGTAGTTATAAAAGCTTCCTGCCGCGCCGAAAACAACGCCCATTATAAGCAATATCCAATAATATTTAAGCGGAAGCCTTTCCGCTTCATAATGGAAAATCGTATCAAGCCCGAAGAAGATTTTTGAAATAAAATCGGCAACTATCGAAGCAACTATTCCCATACACATTATTGAGCGGTCAAGCCCGTGGTGAAGCTCTTCAAAAACGAACATCGTTCCTGCGATTGGAGCGTTGAACGCCGCGCTCATACCGGCGCCCGTTCCGCACGAAATCATTCGGATTTGGGTTGTTTTATCCGCCTTTGTAAGAACAGCCGCGCCCTTTCCGGCCATACCGCCGAGCTGTACCGACGGACCTTCGCGCCCGAGCGAAAGGCCGCTGAAAACGGTAAGCGTTCCGCCTATCAGCTTTGCGATAATGACTTTCCACCAATTAAGTGAAAAATAGCCGCGAATTTCGCCTGCGGTCTGCGGAATTCCCGAGCCGCCGGCGTCGGGCTCCCATTTAACAATAAATGAAACAATAACGCCTATAGCGGTTACGCCGATAAGCCATAGGGCAATTTTTGCAGGATTGCCCTTAACGTAATCAAGAATCTTAACAAGATTATCTTCGGCAAATTGAAGAAGAAAGCGGTAAAGCGAACAAACAAGCCCGGCAACGACGCCGACCTCAACGCCTCTTATAATAAGATACAGGCTTTCGGTTCTTTTAGATTCAATTTTTCTTAAAGTGGTTTTACTTTGGTTTTTCATAATACAAATGTATGGGAGGGCTTTTGCCCTCCCGATAATTATTTAATAATAGAAACGCCTGTCATTTCCTCGGGCTGGGGAAGGTTCATAACCTTAAGCATTGTCGGAACAATGTCGCAAAGCCTTCCGCCCTCGCGAAGCTCAACGTCTCCGCAGTTAACGCAGATGAAGGGAACAAGGTTGGTCGTGTGTGCCGTAAACGGCGAGCCGTCCTCCTCCATCATAACGTCGGCATTGCCGTGGTCAGCGGTTACGAATAGCGTTCCGCCGTTTTCAATAACAGCCTCATAAAGCGAGCCTACGCAGGTATCAACTGCTTCAACAGCCTTTACCGCCGCGTCAAATACGCCCGTATGGCCAACCATATCGCAGTTTGCAAAGTTAATAATAACTACGTCGTATTTGCCGCTTCTTACAGCCTCGTTAAGCTTTTCCGAAACCTCAAACGCGCTCATCTCGGGCTTGAGGTCATAGGTGGCAACCTTAGGCGAGGGAATAAGAATTCTGTCCTCACCCTCGTTAACAGCCTCAACGCCGCCGTTAAAGAAGAAGGTTACGTGAGCGTATTTTTCGGTTTCGGCAATACGAAGCTGGGTCATTCCTCTGTTTGCAAGGTATTCGCCGAAGGTGTTGGTAAGAACTTGAGGCTTGAACGCAACTTCTACGTTAGGCATTGTTGCGTCATACTGAGTCATACAAACATAGTTAACGGGGAAGCGCTCGCGCTCAAAGCCCTTAAAATCATCATCAACAAAGGTTCTTGTGATTTCCCTGGCTCTGTCGGGGCGGAAGTTGAAGAATACAATGCTGTCGCCTGCGCCGATTCTTCCCTCATTTTCAAGCGTAACCGTGGGAAGAATAAATTCGTCGGTAAGGTTCTTGCCGTCGCCGTCGATTGTTTCATATGAGGCTTCAATAGCCGCAACGGGGTCAGTGTTGAAGTTACCCTTGCCGAAAACGAAAGCGTCGTAAGCCTTTTTAACTCTGTCCCAGTTATTATCTCTGTCCATAGCGTAGTATCTTCCGGTTACGGTTGCAACCTTGCCTACGCCGATTTCTTTCATCTTTTCAATTGCCTCGGCAACGTAATCCTTACCGCTTGTCGGGGGAACGTCTCTGCCGTCCATAATGCAGTGAAGATATACCTTATCCTGACCGAGACGCTTTGCAAGCTCAACTATTGCCCAGATATGCGTGTTATGTGAATGAACGCCGCCGTCGCTCATAAGGCCCATAAGGTGGAGCGACGTGCCATCGGCAACGGATTTGTTAATTGCTTTGCAGAGCGCTTCGTTTTCAAAAAAGTCGCCGTCCTGAATTGACTTTGTTATACGCGTAAGCTCCTGATAAACAACTCTGCCGGCGCCCATATTTGTATGGCCTACCTCGGAATTGCCCATCTGGCCGTCGGGAAGGCCTACGTCAAGGCCCGAAGCTCCGATATATGTATACGGATATTTTTCCATAAGCATATCAAGATTCGGCTTTTTAGCGGCGGCAACGGCGTTACCGTAGTTTGACGGATTGTGGCCGCAACCGTCCATTATGCAAAGTACATTGGTTTTTTTCATAAATATGGTCTCCTAAAATAAGGGCGGAAAAGCTCCGCCCGTTAGTTTTTATCTGCTTGCGGCTTTAACGATAACCGAAAAGTCGTTAGCCTTAAGTGAAGCGCCGCCGATAAGTCCGCCGTCAACGTTCTCTTTATCAAGAAGCTCTTCGGCGTTTGCAGCGTTCATTGAGCCGCCGTACTGAACTACGAATGCGTCTGCAGCTTCCTTGCTGTAAAGGTCAGCTATAACCTGACGGATGTAGCCGTTAACCTCGTCAGCCTGGTCGGCAGTAGCAGTCTTGCCCGTGCCGATAGCCCAAACAGGCTCATAAGCAATGATGATGTTCTTAAGCTCATCCTCGCTAACGCCCTGAAGAGCAACCTTTGTCTGCTTTCCAACGATTTCAAATGTAACGCCCTGTTCTCTTTCTTCAAGAACTTCGCCAACGCAAAGGATAACGGTAAGGCCGTTATCAAGAGCAGCGCGAACTCTCTTGTTAACCGTTTCGTCCGTTTCGCCGAAATACTGGCGTCTTTCGCTGTGGCCGATAATTACGTAGGGAACGCCCATAGCCTTAAGCATGGGAGCGGAAACCTCGCCCGTGAATGCGCCCTTTTCAGCCCAGTGGCAGTTTTCAGCGCCTATTTTGATATTTGAACCCTCTGCTGCCTCAAGAGCTGCCTGAAGGTCTACGAAAGGAGCGCAGATAACTACGTCGCAGTCAGCGCCTGCAACAAGCGGCTTCATTTCGTTGATAAGAGCAGTGGTCTGCTCGGGTGTGTTGTTCATCTTCCAGTTACCGGCGATAACTGCTTTTCTTAAAGTCTTATTCATAATAATTTACCTCACATATTATTTACCCCTTATTTCGGCTTCCCCTTGGGGGGAAGCTGCCGCTTAAACGGCTGATGAGGGGATATTAACCGTTAACTAATTATTTATCCTGAAGTGCCGCAATACCGGGAAGCTCTTTACCCTCAAGGAATTCAAGGGAAGCGCCGCCGCCTGTTGAAATGTGGCTCATCTTATCGGCAAAGCCAAGCTTTGTTACTGCGGCAACGCTG
Organism: uncultured Eubacteriales bacterium; assembly: GCA_900316345.1. Lineage (GTDB taxonomy): Bacteria > Bacillota > Clostridia > Oscillospirales > Acutalibacteraceae > Eubacterium_R. The sequence goes on from ONCR01000048.1 coordinate 7,549, forward strand.
TCGCCGCCGCCGATGATTGAGATTGCGCCGCTCTCTGCAACTGCGTTAGCAACTGCAACCGTACCGCCTTCAAAATTCTTCCATTCGGAAACGCCCATAGGTCCGTTCCAGATAACCGTGCCGGCGCCCTTGATTGCGTCAACAAAAAGCTTCTGAGAAGCGGGGCCGATGTCAAGACCCATCCAGCCGTCGGGGATTTCGTCGCTGTTAACAATCATAGCCTCGGTGTTTTCGTCATATTCCTTACCAACCTTGTTATCAATCGGAATAAGGAATTTAACGCCCTTAGCCTCTGCGTCCTTCATCATCTGGCCTGCTTTTTCAATCCAGTCAGCCTCAAGAAGGGAGGTTCCGATTGAATGGCCGAGGTACTTCATAAAGGTATAAGCCATACCGCCGCCGATGATAATTGTGTCGCACTTGTCGATAAGATTTGAAATAACGCCGATTTTATCGCTAACCTTTGCGCCGCCGAGAATAGCAACGAGAGGTCTTTTCGGATTGGCAAGAGCGCCGCCCATAAATTCGATTTCCTTCTGAATAAGGTAGCCGCAAACTGCCGGAAGATAAGCAGCTACGCCAGTCGTTGAGCAGTGAGCTCTGTGGGCGGTACCGAAAGCGTCGTTAACAAAAACATCAGCAAGGGAAGCAAGCTCTTTTGAAAAATTCGCTTCGTTCTTGGTTTCCTCAGCTCTGTAGCGAACGTTTTCAAGAAGCATAACCTCGCCGTCCTTGAGCTCGGCAGCCATAGCCTTTGCATTAGCGCCTACAACCTCTGCGTCCTCAGCAAGCTTAACCTCTGTGCCGAGATATTCGCTGAGCTTCTTTGCAACGGGAGCAAGGCTGAATTCGGGCTTGTATTCTCCCTTAGGTCTTCCGAGGTGAGAGCAAAGAATAACCTTTGCGCCGTTTTTCATTAAGTATTTGATTGTGGGCAGAGCCGCAACAATTCTTTTGTCGTTAGTAATTTCGCCGTCCTTAAGCGGAACGTTGAAATCGCAGCGGGCAAGAACTCTTTTACCCTTAACGTCGATATCTTCAATCGTCTTTTTGTTTAAAGCGTTCATTGAAAATTACCTCATTTCTCATTTATTATTTGTTTAAATTTTAACAGCTAATATTATATATTATTTTACTTCAATATGCAACACATTTTTTTGTATAAAAATAACGGCTGATATCAGCCGTTATTTCTCAATGTCGGTTTTTAGTCAAGCGCGTCCGAAACCGCGTCGCCTGCTTCGTCAACTGCTCCGCCTACGCCGTCGGCAATGTCATCGGCGCCTTCGCCTATGTCGTCGCCAACCTCGTCGGCTCTTTCTCTTACCTCGCTGCCCGCTTCGCTCATTCCTTCGCTCATATCGGTCATTGCCTCTTCGGCTCTGCTTGTTGTTGTATCTCTTTGTGAGGTTGAGCTTGGGTTTGAAGTTGTCGTGCCGAGCGTGTCGCCGTCCTTCTTGCAGGCGGTGAAAACTGCCGCCGCCATAACAACCGTAAGAATAACTGCAATAATTTTAGTCATAATAATTTTCCTTTCAATTTGTTCTTTGTTTAGTATTTGCCGAAAAAACGGTTTTATTCAGCTATTTTACAAGCGTTCCGCTGTCGGTATAAAGAAGAAGTAAAATATCCTCCTCATTCCCGTTTTCGGCGTTAATATAGATTAATGCGTCCTCGCCCGTGTCGCGGCTTGTTACAAAGAATTCCCAGCACGCCTTTTCAAGCCCGTTTTCCTTGGGAATATAACACTTTTTTATGCCGTTAACCGTAAGATAAGGCGAAAGCTTTTTTTGCGCCGCCTTTTGCTTAAGCTTCGGCGAAAAGGCTTTTCTTTCAATATGATTTGTTAAATAGGTTGAGGCGTCGAGGGCAAGGATTTTACCGTCCTCCATTGAAACAGAAACCTTGATTAAATCGCTGTAGCAGTAAACATCGTTTTTTGCATACGCAAAATTAACGGTGCAAACGTTTTCTTTAACCGAATAATAGCTCTGTTTCATATCCGAATAGCCGATTTTTTCAAGAAACCGCCCTGCAAGCAGACAGGCGTTTTTTTCGCTTATTGCGTTTTCACTTATTGCGCCCGAATAGATGATTGATTTAATATATCCGCCCTGTTTTGTAATAAAAACGGTGTATCTTCCGTACTTAAAGCTGTATGAGGGAAGCTTTCCGGCTGAGCTTCCGTCATAGTAAAATCTGTTTTCCTTTGCTTCAAGAGCTGCAGCGGCGACTTTTTTGCATTCACTTTTGCTTTTCCTTTCGGAAGAGGAAAGAAGCGCGCTGTTCTTGTTAAGCACCTGGTCCGAAAACGGGCCGTCATAAAGCAGGGTGGGGAAGCTTTCAAAGCTTTTTGCGCTTTGGGAAAAGCTGTTTGAAAGGGGAACAACCGTTGCTTTATCGGTGCTTTTTACTTCACCGTCGGTGATTTTCGCTCCGCTTTCGGAAATGCTGACCATTTCGCCTACCGATTCCGAAAGAACGCCCGAATAATTTAAAAGCTCGTTGAGGTTTCGGTGTTCCTCTTCGCTGATTTTTTCACCGCTTTCCGCTTTGCTTCCGAGATATTGGGCGTAGTCCGCCGCCTGCGATAAAAACTTATATGTGTTGCCGAGCTCGAGCTGTGAAACCGGCAACCTGCCCGCCGCGTTTTTAGCCGCCGTGCATTGGGCGTAAAGGTCACGGCTTATCTCCTTAAGCTCGGTGCCCGACGCCGAATAAAGGCTTTTGTTAAGGTCGGTGTTTACATAATCAAGGCTTTCGTTAAGCTCCGATAATGCCCTGCGGTAGCTTACCTCAAGCGAGTTTTTGTATTCCATCATATTTTTTGTGTTTTTAACCGTGAATGCAACAAGCAGCGCAAGGCAGAGCGCGCCGATTGATGACAGTCTTATTATATTTCTTCTTCTCATATTTAACCTCCGAAAACAAGTTCATTGGTATTATGTGTCATATTTTCCTGAATATGAATTATTTATTGTTGAAAGTGCATATTCGTTGTGTTATAATATTAAAGATTATATATTATGGAGCAGTATGCTTATGAGCGAATTTGTTAAAAAAAGAATTGTTGTTAAGGTAGGAACGTCAAGCTTAACGCATAAAAGCGGAAAAACCAATATAGCAAGAATGGAAAAGCTTGTTCAGGTGCTTGCCGATTTGCATAATATGGGGCATGAGGTTATTCTTGTTTCCTCCGGCGCTGTGGGCGTGGGCGCGGGCAAGCTCGGGCTTAAGGGCAAGCCGGCCTCAACCATGGAGCTTCAGGCTGCGGCGGCAATCGGCCAGGGCGAGCTTATGTTTCTTTACGATAAATTCTTTTCGGAATATGGGGTTATAGTTTCTCAGCTTCTTTTTACAACCGAGGAGCTTGAGGATGATGACAGCAGACTTCATCTTCTTGATACCTTTAATCAGCTTTTGAAATATGAATCCATTCCGATTGTGAATGAAAACGACAGCGTTTCGGTTGACGAGCTTCTTAACGGCGATAACGACTGCCTTTCGGCAACCGTTGCCTCGCTTGTTAACGCGGATTTGCTTGTAATGCTTACCGATACCGACGGGCTTTACGATTCAAACCCGAACGAAAACGAAAATGCAAAGCTCATTGAGGTGGTTGAAAAAATCACCCCTGAAATCAAATCCTTTGCCCACGGCTCGGGCAGCAGGGGAACGGGCGGCTTTTCAACAAAAATCAAGGCCGCTGAAATTGCAAATAACGCTAAAATCCCCGTTGTTATTATGAACGGCGAAAAGCCGTCAAGGATATACAAGGTGCTTGAAGGAAAAAGCGTAGGAACAAAGTTTTTACCCTGTGAATAAGAGGTGGTTTTGTGTCAGTAAAACAGCTTGGAATTAATGCAAGAAGAGTACAGAGCTTTTTATCAACGGTAACAACCGAAGATAAAAACCGCGCGCTCCTTGCTATTGCGGACGCTCTGCAAAACAGGAAGGAATTTATAATTAAGGAAAATCAGCGCGACCTTGAAAACGGCAAGGCCGCCGGTCTTAATGCGGGTCTGCTTGACCGCCTTATGCTTAACGGCGAACGCATTGACGCTATTGCCGACGGCGTACGTCAGGTTGCCCAGCTTGAAGACGCCTGCGGTAAAACCGTTTATGAATATGAAAAGGAAAACGGGCTTAAAATCAAAAAGATAACCGTACCCATAGGCGTTATCGGTATTATTTTTGAAGCGCGACCTAACGTAACTGCCGACGCCGCGGCGCTCTGCCTTAAAAGCGGAAACGCGGTAATACTTCGCGGAGGCAAGGAAGCTATAAACTCCAACAAGGCGATAACCGCAGTAATGCAGGAGGCGCTCGCTTCTTCGGGCTTCCCGAAGGAATGTATTCAGCTTGTTGAGGACACCTCGCGCGCTTCAGCAAACGAGATGATGACCCTTAACGGTTATCTTGACTGCCTAATTCCGCGCGGCGGTAAGGGGCTTATTCAGGCGGTTGTTAAAAATTCAACCGTTCCCGTAATTGAAACGGGCTCGGGCAACTGCCATATTTACGTTGACGAAACAGCGGATACCGATATGGCGGCGGATATTATATTCAATGCCAAAACCCAGCGCATAAGCGTATGCAACGCCTGCGAAAGCCTTGTAATTCACAGCGCGGTTATAGCCGAAGCGCTTCCTAAAATCAAGGCAAGGCTTTACGAAAAGAATACCGAAATACGCGGCGATGAGCGCGCAAGGGCGGTATGTCCCGATATTCTTCCCGCAAGTGAGGAGGATTACTATACCGAATATCTTGATTATATTATCAGCGTAAAAACCGTTGACAGCCTTGACGAAGCCATTGAGCATATCAACGAGCATTCAACGGGCCACAGCGAAGCTATAATTACCGAAAACAAAAATAATGCCGACAGATTTATGCAGTGCATTGACAGCTCCTCGGTATATGTTAACGCCTCAACGCGTTTTACCGACGGCGGCGAATTCGGGCTTGGGGCTGAAATCGGAATTTCAACCCAGAAGCTCCACGCAAGAGGACCTATGGGGCTTGCGGAGCTCACCTCAACAAAATATCTTATTTACGGAAACGGACAGGTCAGATAATGAAAGACAACTATTTTGATAACCCAAATACAGATGAAAACAGAAAGCAGAGGGCTCAAAAAAAGAAAAAGACCTCTGCGGGCAAAATTATACTTATTATTCTCGGTATGATAATAATTACGCTTGCAGCTTTTGTTGTTACAATTAGAATAATCAAACCCGATTTTGATTTGCTTTCGCTTTTGCCGGGGCAGGTTGTATCCTTAATCAGTAATGAGGATGAAAGCGAAAAACCAAGCGAAGCAACAACGCGTGAAATTGTTACCGAAACGACAACCGAGCCAACAACCGCTTCACCCATAAGCTACCTTCCTATTGAGGATTTTAAAACCGATGAGGCGAAGAAGGGCAATCAGCTCGGCAACATCCTTAACGGCGGTCTTGTAGGAAGCGATATGACCTATATTTACCATATAGTAAACGGCGACGGAATATATCGTTTTGAGCCGAACAGTGAAAGCTACACGAGGATTTATAAAACCGCGGACAAGCTTTGTTCGCTTAATTTGAGAGGGGAATATCTCTATTTTATTAATAC
>ONCR01000054.1 GCA_900316345.1 uncultured Eubacteriales bacterium
TTCACCTTAAGCTGTGATAAGGAAGATCTTCCGATTGAGGTTTTCGATTACTGCGAAGAAATATAAAAGTTTATCCCGTGTTTTACACGGGATTTTTTATTTTTTTCTATTGACAAATTAATATTTAATATATATAATATCAAGGTGCAATGATGAGGTGGTATGTATGCAGCTCGATTTTACATCTTTATTCAATTCTTCAAACGAAGCCCTTAACATTGATTATAAGCTTATGCTTGATGATTTTGAATACAGCACCTATAAGCCACTCAAAGACGGTGTTGCCGTAAAAGGGAATGCATATTGTAAGGCAGATGTTGCTTATCTCGACCTTAAAATCACCTTTAATTTTTACGGAATTTGCGATAGATGCGCAGATGAGTTTGTTAGGGAATATTCCTTTAATTTAAGCAAGGTTGTTGTTAACAGGCTTGAAAATGAAGAGGATGACGAAAACTACATTATAGTTGACGGCGATAACAAGCTTGATTTAGACGATTATATCTATCAGGAAATTCAACTTTTTCTTCCGCAAAAAATGCTTTGTAATGACGATTGCAAAGGCATTTGTCCGAAATGCGGTAAGAACTTAAATAAGGAAAAATGCGATTGTAAAAAAGATGTAGACCCAAGAATGGCTGCGCTGTTACAATTGCTTGATGAGGAATAATTAACCTTTATTATATCAAGGAGGAAATTTGAAATGGCAGTACCGGCAAGAAGAACTTCTAAGGCAAAGAAAAATAAGAGACGCTCAAGCGTTTGGAAGCTTGATGCTCCTACACTCGTAAAATGCCCCAACTGCAGCGGTTATACCGTACCTCATAAGGTATGTAAAAACTGCGGCTATTATAACGGCAAAGAAATCGTAAGTAAAGACTAATTAAGTCTCGAGTAACAGGCGGCAGTTCTGCCGCCTTTCTTGTTATAAAGAGGTGATAAAATGGCAAAACCCGTAGTTGCAATCGTCGGCAGGCCGAACGTCGGCAAATCAACTCTGTTTAATAAGCTTATAGGCGAAAGGCTTTCAATAGTTGATGATACTCCGGGCGTAACAAGGGACCGTATATACGGCGATTGTGAATGGCTCGGTAATAATTTTTTGCTTGTTGATACGGGCGGTATTGAGCCTTACAGCGACGATATTATTATTTCACAAATGCGCTCTCAGGCTCAGATGGCTATTGATACGGCAAATGTAATTATTTTTGTTACTGATATTAAATCAGGCGTTGTTGCAAGCGATGAAGAGGTTGCTTCAATGCTCCTTAAGAGCAATAAGCCGATTGTTTTATGCGTTAATAAATGCGATAAAATCGGCGCTCCCGAACCGGAATTCTATGAATTCTACAATTTAGGTCTCGGCGACCCTATTGCCGTTTCCTCCGTTCACGGCCACGGAACGGGCGATTTACTTGATGAGGTTATTAAGTATTTCCCCGAAAGTTATGATAACGAAGAAGAGAACGACGAGATAATTAACGTTGCAATAATCGGAAAACCAAACGTGGGTAAATCTTCGCTTGTAAATAAAATCAGCGGAACAAACCGCGCAATTGTATCCGATATTGCGGGAACCACGCGAGATACTACCGATACCTATATTGAAAACAACTTTGGCAAATTCAATTTTATCGACACCGCCGGTTTAAGGCGTAAAAGCAGGGTTAATGATGATATTGAAAAATACAGTATTATCCGCGCAAGAATGGCTGTTGAAAGAGCGAACGAATTATGATTGACGCAACGGAGGGCTTTACCGAGCAGGACAGCAAGGTTGCCGGAATAGCAATGGAACAGGGAAAAGCCTGCATTATCGCCGTCAATAAATGGGATGCTGTTGAAAAAGACGGCAATACGATGAAGGAATTCAGGGAAAAGCTTGCCGTTGATTTTTCGTTTATATCTTACGCTCCGATTATGTTCATTTCCGCTAAAACAGGTCAACGAATTGACAGGCTTTATGAAATGATAGTATTTGTTCATTCTCAAAATTCAATGCGCATTTCAACCGGAAAGCTTAACGAGGTCCTTGCTTCTGCTACTGCGCGCGTACAGCCGCCTACCGATAAGGGAAGAAGGCTAAAGATTTATTATATGACTCAGGCTTCAACAAGGCCGCCTACGTTTGTATTCTTTGTTAACAGGGCAGATTTATTTCATTTTTCTTATCAACGGTATCTTGAAAACCAGATTCGCGAAATTTTCGGCCTTGACGGCACGCCGGTTCGCTTTATAATAAGAGAACGCGGCGAGGGCAAGATGTAATTGACAAATGTAAATTTAAAGTCTATAATTAGACTATCAATGTTTAAGGAGTTGATTATATGAAAAAAATCACAAAAATTTTATCTCTTTTCTTAATCGCTCTTACCTTATTTACGGTATCGCCGATTATTGAAAAAGCCCTTCCTGCAGATAAAACTGTTGCAGTTGCCGAGGCAGCTTCAATCAGGCTTAACAAAACTGCTGTTACGCTTATCGAGGGCAATTCCATAAAGCTTAAGGTTAAGGGAACAAAGAAAAAGGTAAAATGGTCAACGAGCAAGAAAAAGGTTGCTACTGTTAAAAACGGTAAGGTTACCGCTAAAAAAGAAGGCACCGCTACAATTACCGCAAAGGTTGCAGGTAAAAAGCTTAAGTGCAAGGTAACGGTTAAGCCCGTTCCGGTAACTACAAAAAAGATTGCTGCAACGTACTATAAAACAACTAACCTTGACGGCGTTGTTGGTTTCCTTAAAAACAATAACAACAGAGCCGTAAGCGTTACATTGACAGTTGTATTTTATGACGCTGCAGGTAAAATGATTGGCAACAGCTCTGATTTCAATTATTGCCTTGAATCAGGAAGAACCTGTGTTATGCACGCTTATAATCCTACTGTTGAAGGTAAACGCGTTGATTTCAAAACCTTTAAAACTTCATTAAAGGTTTCGGATTCTAACTACATAAAGAAATGCAGGGCTAAGGATATAGTAATAACATCCAACATTTCCGACGGTAAGGTTTTTGTTGAAAGTACAAATGTAGGAACAAGAAAATTTGACACAATTAACGTATCCATAGTATATTATGACGGTAACGGCAACGTTGTTGCATGCGACGACAGTTATCTTGATTGTGAAGACCCCGGCTCTAACGCATACGATACCTTCTACATTCCGAACGATAACCTTTCAGACGATTATGTTGATATTACATTTACATCATATAAAATCATTGTAAATCACGCTTATACATATTAATAAATGTAAAAAAATAAGCCATCCGAAAGGATGGCTTTAATTTTTTTGTTTAATTAATAATTACGCTCTTTCTACCTTACCTGAACGAAGGCATCTTGTGCAAACATAAATCCTCTTAGGCGAGCCGTTTACAATAGCCTTAACTCTTTTAATATTCGGTTTCCAGGTTCTGTTGGATCTTCTGTGTGAGTGGGATACCTTAATACCGAAGGATACATCCTTACCACAGCATTCACATTTAGCCATTTGCGAACACCTCCTTATAAATTTACAACGCATAAATATTACCATAAACAAATTAAAAATGCAAGTGTTTTTTTAATTTATTTTAATAAAGTGTAAAATAATGTACAAATTTGTATATTAACTTGATTTTAAATACTATATTTAGTATAATAAGCAAGTAAAAAATATTAAGTAAATTGGAGGATAATGTTATGGCAATAGATAAAAAAGCATCAGGCGACAAACAGGCGGCGCTTGAATCGGCTATTAAACAAATAGAAAAGCAGTTCGGCGCAGGCGCAATTATGAGAATGGGAACTAATCAGCACCTTAAGGTTGACGCTATATCAACCGGCTCGCTGACTCTTGATATTGCTACCGGTATCGGCGGCGTTCCCAAGGGAAGAATTGTTGAAATTTACGGCCCTGAATCCTCGGGTAAAACTACTCTCGCTCTTCATTGCGTTGCTGAAGCACAAAAGGCAGGCGGCACAGCTGCGTTTATTGACGCTGAGCATGCGCTTGACCCGATTTATGCCGAAAACCTCGGTGTTGACGTTGATTCGCTTCTTGTTTCTCAGCCTGACAACGGTGAGCAGGCGCTTGAAATTACCGAACAGCTTGTTCGCTCCGGCGCTGTTGAAATTATTGTTGTGGACTCAGTTGCCGCGCTTGTTCCTAAATCAGAGATTGAAGGCGAAATGGGCGATTCGCACGTTGGTCTTCACGCTCGTCTTATGTCTCAGGCGTTAAGAAAGCTTGCCGGTGCAATTAATAAGAGCAACTGCGTTATAATTTTCATTAACCAGCTTCGTGAAAAGGTTGGTGTCATTTACGGAAATCCCGAAGTTACAACGGGCGGACGCGCGCTTAAGTTCTATGCTTCAATGCGTATTGACGTAAGAAGAGTTGAGCAGATTAAAGCTCCCGGTAATGAATTCGTCGGCTCAAGAACAAGGGCTAAAATTGTTAAGAATAAGGTTGCGCCCCCGTTTAAGCAGGCTGAATTTGATATTATGTACGGAACCGGCATTGATAAGGACGGCGAAATCTGCGACCTTGCTGTAAACCTCGGGATAATTAAGAAGAGCGGCTCATGGTTCTCGTACGGCGAACAGCGCTTCCAGGGCAGAGATAAGCTTAAGGAGCTTATTAAAACCGATAAGGATTTCGCTGACGAGATTGAAAAGCTCGTTCTTGATTCAATTAAAACCGAAACTCAAAAGGAAAAAGCAGAGCTTATGGAAATGCAGGAAGCCGCTGTTCCCGAAGATAAAAAACCGATTGCTCAAACAAGAGCTGCCGCAAAGGCAAAGCTCGATATTGCAATTGATGACGACGACGAATAATTAATTTTTATGGGAGGGCTTAGTCCCTCCCGAAGTGATATTATGATTATTTCTCATACAAAAGGACGAGGCAAAAAGATTCATCTGTTTATTGATGAAGAATATAAAATAACAACTGATATTAATTTTTGGGCGGAACATTTTATCAAGGACGGAACCGAAATCAGCGAGGAAGAATGGCAGAATCTTATTGACTGCATTAACTACAAAAAAGCCGTTAACAAGTGTTACGATTTGCTTTCAAGGCGCGACCACAGCGTAAAAGAGCTTAAAACGAAGCTTCTTCGTACAGTTGATGAAAAGAATGCCGACAGAGCTGTTGAAAAAATGCTTGAGCTCGGCTATCTTAATGATGAAAAATATGCCTCAGCCTTGCTAAATTATCTGATTAACAACAAAAATATGTCTGCTTCGTTTATAAAACAGGAGATGTATAAACGCGGAATCCCGTCGGATATTATAAGCAATACCCTTAGCGAGGTTGAAATCGATAACGTTTCTAACGTCAAAGAACTGGTTTTATCTAAATATAAAACTAAGCTTAATGCAGAAAACGGAAAAGAAAAAGTAATCGCGGCGCTTATGCGAAAGGGCTTTTCATACAGCGATATTAAGGCCGCATTTAATGAATTGGAAAATGAATAATATGTTAAAGGTCGGAATGATTTCATTAGGCTGTCCCAAAAACCAGGTGGACGGCGAGGCTATGCTTTATAAGCTTATTAACGCAGGCTTTGAAGCTGTAAACGAAATTGAAAACAGCGATATAATGATAATTAACACCTGCGGTTTTATTGACGCGGCAAAAAAAGAAGCTATTGAAACAATTCTTGAGGTTGCCGAATATAAAAATGCAGGTCTTATAACTTCAATAGTTGTTACCGGATGCCTTGCCGAGCGTTATCAGGACGAGATTTTAAAGGAAATGCCGGAGGTTGACGCTGTTATAGGTATAGGGGCTAATAATGATATTGTTAAAGTATGTCAAAAAGCCGCTGTAGGCATTAAAACAAGTTTTTTCCCAAATAAGTGCAACCTTTCCATTGATGAAAAAAGAACGCTTTCTACGCCTTCACATTGGGCTTATCTGAAAATCGCAGAGGGCTGTGATAACAGGTGCTCATATTGCGCAATTCCTTCTATTCGCGGTAAGTTCAGAAGCCGTAAGATGGAAGCCGTTATTGAAGAAGCGAAGGAGCTTGCTTCAAAGGGTGTTAAGGAAGTTATTCTTATTGCTCAGGATACTACAAAATACGGACTTGATTTATACGGCGAGTATAAACTTGATGTATTGTTAAAAGAGCTTGTTAAAATCGAAGGCGTTGAGTGGTTCAGATTGTATTATTGTTATCCTCAGCGTATTACTGAAAGCTTAATAAACGTTATTGCAAATGAGGAAAAAATCTGTAACTACATAGATATTCCGCTTCAGCATTCCGATAAAACCGTTTTAAAAAATATGAACAGAGTAGGGGACGGAGAGGAATATTCTGTTCTTATTTCAAAAATGCGGGAAAGTATTCCCGGTCTTTCAATAAGAACAACCTTTATGGTTGGTTTTCCGGGCGAAACAGATGAACAGTTTGAAAATCTCTGTAAATTTGTTAAGAAGGAAAAATTTGATAAAATGGGCTGCTTTACCTTCTCGCCCGAAGAAGATACCCCTGCTTATTCTATGGATAATCAGATTGACGAGAACGTTAAGCTACACCGCGAGGAACTTCTTATGGAAATTCAGTACGGAATTACCGAGGAAGCCAACAAATCGCGTGTAGGAAACGTTTATAAGGTTATCGTAGACGGATTTGAGGACGGAAGCTATATCGGCCGCTCATATCTCGATTCTCCCGAAATTGACAGCGGCATTATATTTAAGTCCGATAAAAAGCTTAATATCGGCGAATTCGTTAACGTCAAAATTACCGATTATAACGGATATGATTTACTTGGAGTATGTGAATAATGAATTTACCTAATAAAATTACTATTTTCAGATTTGTCTGTATTCCTATACTGCTTTTTACTGCGCTTTTGCAGTTCAGGTATCATTGGACGGCTACCTTTATTATCTATCTTATCGGCTGTATCAGCGATAAGCTTGACGGTACAATTGCAAGAAAACGCAACCTTGTAACCGATTTCGGCAAGCTGTTTGACCCTCTTGCAGATAAGGCGTTTATGCTTGCGGCGTTTTTGATTCTTATTAATCTCGGCTGGCATACCGAGCTTGTTATCATTTTGATGATGATACGTGAATTCCTTGTTGCCGGCGTAAGAATGGCTGCCGCTGTTGAGGGGGAAACAATTCCCGCAAATATATTCGGTAAGCTTAAAACGCTGTTACAGATGGTTTCGGCAGGGGTTGCATTCTTTATTCTTGCCGTTCTTGAAAAAAAGGGCGAAACAGTTATTACTTCCGCTATAGGTTTTAATCCGCCTGATTATCTTTATAATTACTGTACGGCAGCTTTCTGGATAACCGGCATAATTACGTTTATCAGCGGTATTAAATACCTGAAGGACGGCTGGCATCTTATTAAAACAAAATAATAGTTGCATTTTATATAAAATTGTATATAATGTAATTAAAAGATTAAAAGCTGTGAAAGGGAGAAGTAAGCGGAGCTTATTATTTAAGAGAGCGGATGGTTGCTGTGAATTCCGTATTGATAAACCGCCCAAATGCACCCTTGAGCTTCCCGAAGGAAATTACAGTATTTCGGGACGGATTGCTCCGTTAAAGGCAAAGCTGTTTTAGCAGTTGAGTATAAAACGGAGTGGAACCGCAGTATGATTTATTGCCTCTGTCGATTTTCGGCAGAGGTTTATTTATTGAGGTGATTATAATAGGATTTTTTAAAGATTATAAAGAGAGCGTTCAGGCCTTTATTGACCACGACCCTGCGGCAAGCAGCAGGCTTGAAATTATTTTACTTTATCCCGGCTTTAAAGCTCTCAGAAGCCATAAAAAAGCACAGTGGTTTTTAAACCACGGTATGCCTTTTATTGCAAGGGCAATAAGCCAGCGTTGCGCCCGTAGAACGGGTATTGAAATTCATCCCGGCGCAAAAATCGGTAAAAGAGTCTGCATTGACCACGGCAGCGGAATTGTTATAGGGGAAACTTGCGAAATTGGCGACGACTGTATGATTTATCAGGGTGTTACGCTCGGCGGAACGGGTAAGGATACCGGCAAACGCCATCCTACGCTTGAAAACGGCGTAATGGTCGGTTCGGGCGCAAAGGTGCTTGGTCCTATTACGATAGGCCATAACGCAAAGGTGGCTGCCGGCGCAGTTGTTGTTAAGGATGTTGAACCAAATGCAACCGTTGTCGGTGTTCCCGGCAGAGTTGTCAGAATTGACGGTGAGCGTATAGATGACCTTGACCAGGTAAATATGCCCGACCCTGTTATGGAAGACATTCTTGCAAACAGCAGGTTAATAGACGAATTAAAACAGCAAATCAACAGATTGGAGGATAAAAACAGTGAGAATATTGAATACATTATCTAAAAGAAAAGAGGAATTTGTTCCCGTAGATGAAAACGAGGTTAAAATCTATGCCTGCGGTCCTACTGTATATAATTATATTCACATAGGTAATGCGCGTCCTCTTTGCGTTTTTGACGTTTTAAGGCGCTATATGGAGTATAAGGGATATAACGTTAAATTTGTTCAGAATTTTACTGACGTTGACGATAAAATTATAAACAGAGCAAACGAGGAAGGCCTCAGCTTTGAAGAGGTTTCGGAAAAATATATTAATGAATTCTGGACTGACGCTCACGGACTTAACTTTAAAGACGCAACAGTTCATCCTAAAGCAACTGAAAACATTGACGAAATTATTGATATAATCTCAACCCTCGTTGATAAGGGTTATGCATATGCAGTTGACGGCGACGTATACTACAGAGCGCTTAAATTTGAAGGCTACGGCAAGCTTTCCCACCAACCAATTGAAGATTTACAAAGCGGCGCACGAATTGCTGTTGGCGAAAAGAAAGAAAATCCCCTTGACTTTGCTTTGTGGAAAGCGGCTAAGGAAGGCGAGCCTTACTGGGATTCGCCGTGGGGCAAGGGAAGACCCGGCTGGCATATCGAATGCTCTGCAATGAACCGCAAATATCTTGGCAAAACAATTGATATACACTGCGGCGGCCAGGACCTCGTTTTCCCTCACCATGAAAATGAAATTGCACAGTCAGAGGCGGCTAACGATGCTCCGTTTGCTAAATACTGGATGCATAACGGTTATATTAACGTAGATAACGTGAAAATGTCAAAGTCGCTCGGCAACTTTAAAACAGTACGTGAAATTGCGGATGTATACGGCTATGAAGTAATTCGTTATTTTCTTATTTCTTCTCATTACCGTTCACCGATTAATTACAGTCTTGAAATAATTGAGCAGTGCAAATCGGCTCTTGAACGTCTTTATACCTGCCGCGAAAGCCTTGATTTTGCAATTAAAAACGCAAAAAACGATATTGAAGATGATGAGGAGTTGCTTAAGCTTATCGAAAAAAGGCATCAACAGTTTATTTCAGCTATGGATGATGACCTTAATACAGCCGACGGACTTGCAGCAATTTTTGATTTGGTTAAAGATATTAACACCAGAATTCTTGATAAACAGGTTTCAAAGAATGTTTGCGAAGCAGCGGCAAAGCTTTTTGACGAGCTTTGCGACGTTCTCGGATTGCTTTATAACAGAAAGTCAAATGACCTTGACAGCGAAATTGAAGCTTTAATTGCAGAACGTCAGGAAGCACGCAAAAATAAGGATTGGGCAACTGCCGACAGAATCAGAGATGAGCTTAAGTCAAGGGGAATTATCCTTAAGGATACACCGCAGGGCGTTACCTGGACAATGGAATAATAGACAGATAGTTTAAGGGTGAACATTAATTTGTTCGCCCTTGAATTTTTATTTGTTTTATGCAATAATGATTACGTTAGGGGGATTAGTTATGATAGACAGAAAAGCATTTAAAGACGGTATTGAAATATCAAGGCTCGGCCTCGGAAATATGAGGCTTCCCGTTAAAACGCCAATTAAGCGCGAAGCTAACCCGATGATTGACTATAAAAAAGGCCAGGAGCTTGTTGATATTGCCTATGAAAACGGCGTTAACTATTTTGATACGGCCTATATGTATCATGCAGGCAAAAGCGAAAAATTTATAGGCACGGCATTAAAGAAATATCCGAGGGAAAGCTTCTATCTTGCGGATAAATTTCCGGTATGGATGTGCCCGACGAAGAAGGATATGGATAAGATTTTTAATAAACAGCTTGAAAGATGCGGCGTTGATTATTTTGATTTCTATCTCCTTCACGCGCTTGACGGCAAGGCTTGGGAAAAATGTAAAAAATATAACGCGGTAGAATTTTTTGAACAAAAACGCAAAGAGGGTAAAATCAGATATTTCGGTTTTTCCTTCCACGGAAGTCTTGATGATTTAAAAACCATCGTAGCAGCTCATAACTGGGATTTTGCGCAGATTCAAATGAATTATCTTGACTGGAAGAATTATAAATCGAAGGAGCAGTACGAAATTCTTACAGAAGCCGGTATTCCGGTTATTATAATGGAACCGCTAAGGGGCGGAAAACTTGCTAATCCTCCCGAAGAGGTAAAAAAGCTTTTTAATAATTATGACAGTGCAAGAAGCTACGCTTCCTGGGCAATACGTTATTGTTCAAGCTTTGATAACGTTCTGACCGTTTTAAGCGGTATGAATGCGCCTGAACAAATGCGCGATAATATAAATTCTTTAACCGATTTTAAACCTTTTGGTGAAAAGGAATTCAATCTTTGCTACAATGCGGCGGCGCTTCTTAATAAGAGCGAAGTAATACCTTGTACCGGTTGCGATTACTGCGCTGACTGTCCGCAGGAAGTAAAAATAAGCTCTGTATTTGCTGTTTATAACAAGGTTAAAAACGGAGAGATTAATGAGGCTGAAGCAAAAAAGCTTTACGAAAGCATTGACGTTAACGCTTCATCCTGTATCGGCTGCGGCTCTTGTGCAACTCACTGTCCGCAGGGAATCGAAATACCGAAACTTATGCAGGGAACAATGCAAAAATTCTTTGAATAATAAAAAAGGTGTCTGTCGGACACCTTTTAATTATTTTATTAATTCTGCCATATCGTACATTCCGCAGTCCTTATCTGCCATAAATACTGCAGCATTAACCGCGCCTACTGCAAAAACTTCTTTGCTTCGTGCGGAGTGAGAAAGCTTAATAATCTCGTCTCTTCCGGCAAATATAATTTCGTGCTCGCCAACTATATTTCCGCCTCTGATTGAATGCATTCCGATTTCATTTTTAGTTCTTTTTTCACGCTTAACGTGGCGGTCATATTCATATTTAGCAGGCATTTCAAGCTCTTCATTAATAGCGTCGGCAAGCATAAGCGCTGTGCCGGACGGAGCGTCAATCTTTTGATTGTGATGAGCTTCAACAATTTCTATATCAAAGTCGCTGCCGAGAATCTGAGTTGCTTTTTTTGCAAGATTTGCAAGAAGGTTAATGCCTAAGCTCATATTATAAGTGAAAAATACGGGGCATTTAGTGCTTGCGTCTTTTATCTGCTTTTTCCTGCATTCATCGTATCCGGTAGTTCCGATTACAACAGCCGTTTTAGTTTCGGTGCAATAGTTAAGAAGGTCATCAAGAAGCGACGGATTTGAAAAATCAATAACCGCGTCAGCCTTTTCTTTTACTTCCGAGATGCTTTCATAAACAGGGAAGGGACGTAAGCCGTCGTTATACTTATCAACGCCTGCAATAATTTCGCAGTCGTCTCTTTCGCTTACAACGCTTTGAATTACCTTGCCCATTTTACCGCAAGCGCCGGTTATAATAAATTTAAACATTTATACTTCCTCCGATTAGTAAACAGGGCGGATTGCTCCGCCCGTAAATATTAAAGTAATCCGTATTTTTCAAGCACGCCCTTAAGATAAGCCGTGTGTTCGTCTGTCATTTCGCAAAGAGGCATTCTGAGCGGCCCTGCATTCATACCGAGCATATTGCAGGCGGCTTTAACAGGAATCGGGTTAACCTCAACAAATAAAGCGTTTGCAAGTTCAAGATATTTTGCCATCATATCGGTACATTGCGTTGTGTTGCCGTCAAGATAAGCCTGAACCATATCATGAGTTACCTGCGGACAAATATTTGCAAGAACCGAAATTACGCCCTTACCGCCGCAAGCCATAACAGCAGGAATCTGGTCGTCATTACCGCTCCAGATATTAAGGTCGTCTCCGCAGAGAGCTCTGATTTTCATTACCTGGGAAATATTTCCGCTTGCTTCTTTTATACCGTTAATTCTCGGAAGCTTTGCAAGTTCAGCGCAGGTTTCGGGTTCAATATTTACGCCCGTTCTTGAAGGCACGCTGTACATAATAATCGGCTTGTTAGTAGCGTCGTGGAACATTCTGTAATTGCTGAGAAGACCTTTCTGCGTCGTTTTATTATAGTAAGGCGTTACTATCAAAAGGCCGTCTACGCCTGCGTTACAGGCTGCACGCGCGTTTTCAATTCCGTAAGCCGTATTGTTTGAACCGCAACCGGCTATAACGGGAACTCTTTTATTAACGTAGTCAACTGTAAACTTGATTGCGTCCCTGTGTTCCGTTGTATTAAGGGTTGAGGCTTCGCCCGTTGTACCTACTACAACGATAGCGTCAGTACCGTTATTAATCTGAAAATCAAGCATTTTTGCAAATGCGTCGTAGTTAATTGTTGTGTCATCATTCATCGGCGTTATTATAGCTACGCCTGAGCCTGTGAAAATAGGTTCCTTCATAACGGTTTTTCCTCCTAATTAATCCATATAGCCTTCTGCCGCAAGAAGCTCTGCAAGAAG
Source organism: uncultured Eubacteriales bacterium (assembly GCA_900316345.1). Classification (GTDB taxonomy): domain Bacteria; phylum Bacillota; class Clostridia; order Oscillospirales; family Acutalibacteraceae; genus Eubacterium_R. The sequence continues at coordinate 12,710 of ONCR01000054.1, forward strand.
AACTGCTCCTCCTGCCGCGCCTCTTAACGTGTTATGTGAAAGGCAAACAAACTTATAATCGTACTGCGTATCCTCGCGAAGCCTGCCGATTGAAACAGCCATACCGTTTTCAAGCATTCTTTCGCTTTTAATTTGCGGTCTGTCAGGCTCGGTAAAATAATTAAGGAATTTTTTCGGTGCAGAGGGAAGCTCAAGCTCCTGCGCTCTGCCTTTAAAATTGTTCCAAATTTCAATCATTTCATCTTCCGAAGGCTTGGTTTCAAAGTTTACAAAAACAGCGCCTAAATGACCGTTTGAAACGGGAACTCGAATACATTGAGCAGTAAAATTAGGCTTATCGGCCAAAACTATTTTACCATCTTTAATTTCACCCCAAAGCTTTAGCGGTTCCTTTTCACTTTTTTCCTCTTCTCCGCCGATATAAGGAATAACGTTATCTATCATTTCAGGCCAGGTTTCAAAGGTTTTACCTGCGCCGCTGATTGCCTGATATGTACAAACAAGAACGTCTTTAACGCCGAATTTTTTATGAAGAGGGAAGAGAGCGGGAACATATGACTGAAGCGAGCAGTTTGATTTAACTGCAATGAAGCCGCGTTTAGTACCAAGCCTTTTTCTCTGGAAAGGAATAACGTTAATGTGTTGCGCGTTAAGCTCGGGAACAACCATAGGAACGTCATCGGTGAAGCGGTGAGCCGAGTTATTGGAAACAACGGGACACTCGTGCTTTGCATATTCCTCTTCAAGCGCCTTTATTTCATCCTTTTTCATATTAACGGCACAAAAAACGAAATCTACAAGCGACGTAATATCGTCAATATCGTTAGTTGCGTCTTTAATTATCATAGATTTGTATTTTTCGGGAAGCGGAGTATCCATACACCATTTATTCCCGATTGCCTCTTCATAGGTTTTGCCTGCGCTTCTTGATGAAGCCGCAAGAACAACTACGTTAAACCAGGGATGGTTTTCAAGAAGCGTCATAAAGCGCTGCCCGACCATTCCGGTTGCGCCTACAATGCCAACATTATATTTTTTCATAAAACTTTCCTCCTCGGGCTTGTTTTATTTTTTATTTTGCAATATAATATATGAACGAAATG
>ONCR01000051.1 GCA_900316345.1 uncultured Eubacteriales bacterium
CTACACCGCCGTGCGCAAGACCAAAAACGGCAAAATCGGAATTATGGGAACAAGCGCAACCATTAACAGCGGCGCGTTTGACCGCGAAATTCATCTGATAAACAGGGAAGCCGAAATCGTTTCGGTTGCGTGTCCGCTTCTTGTTTCGCTTGTTGAAAGCAGCTGGATTGAAGAGGATAACGAGGTTACGCTTGCCGCGGTTAAAAGATACCTTAAGCCGATTATTGACAAGGGCTGCGACACGATTATTTTAGGCTGTACGCATTTTCCGCTTCTTTCACCGATAATTCAAAAGCTTGCGGGCGAGGGCGTAACGCTTATAGATTCGGGCCTTGAGGAGGCTAAATTCGTTAAAGAAACGCTAAAAAAGCATTCCATTGAAAACGAAAAGGGACGCAGCGGCAATTACAGCTTCTTCGTTTCGGATAAGCCGCAGAACTTTTATTCCGCCGCAAATACGCTTCTCGGCGAGGATATAAGCTCAAGGTGCGAATTCGTTGATATTTTTAAATATATTTGAGTGGTTTTATGAAAGAGAAAAAGGTTGAAGAAACGGGCGAAAAATACATCCTTCGCTATAATGAACAGCTTGAAGCAAACAGAGCGCCGATTAAAACGAAGCTCAGCGTTAACAAGGACGAGGGCCGCGTTGAATTAATGCGCTCGGGCGCCTACGGCTCGCTTCTTATAATTGAACGTTCAAAACGTAATTTATGTACATATGCAACGGAATACGGCGATTTGCTTATGGGCATTTACGGCAAGAGCATTGAAAACAGGGTAGAGGAAAACGAGGGTAAAATAACCTTCGGCTACGACGTTGATATTAACGGCGCGCTTACCTCGCAAAACGAGGTAACGGTTGAATTCAGAATAAAAAATCAGGAGAACAGATGTCAAAATTAGTTAAGCAAACAGAGGAACAGTTAAAAAATATTATCATCGCCGCGGTGAATAAGGCTGTGGCTGACGGAGAGCTTTGCGAAGCGGAGCTTCCTCAGTTCATCGTTGAAAAGCCTGCGGACAAGAAGAACGGCGATTTTTCAACAAATATCGCAATGGCGGGCGCAAGGGTTTTCAGAAAAGCGCCTAAAATGATTGCCGAAGCGATTGTATCAAAACTCGATTTATCGTCAACACTTTTTGAAAGGGCTGAAATTGCAGGCCCCGGCTTTATAAACTTCTTCCTTCTTGACGAATACTATTCAAAAATCGTTGAGGACGTAGTTGAAAGCGGCGAGGAATACGGAAGAAGCGATTTCGGAAAGGGCAAAAAAGTAATAGTTGAATTCGTTTCGGCTAATCCTACCGGCCCTATGCATATAGGCAACGCGCGCGGCGGCGCTATCGGCGACTGCCTTGCCTCGGTGCTTGATGCTGCAGGCTACAACGTTTGGCGCGAATTCTATGTTAACGACGCCGGCAACCAGATTGAAAAGTTTGCAACGTCGCTTGAGGTAAGGTATCTTCAGGCTTGCGGCAGGGACGTTGAAATGCCCGAGGACGCGTATCACGGCGCAGATATAACAGACCACGCAAAGGCGTTTAAGGCTGAATACGGCGAAAAATTCGCCGACGTTTCGAGCGGGGAAAGGCGCAAGGCACTTGTTGATTTTGCGCTTCCTAAGAACATTGCAGGGTTGGAGCATGACCTTAAGCAATACAGAATAGTTTACGATAACTGGTTCAGAGAGAGCAGCGTTCACGCCGACGGCTCGGTTAACAAGGTGCTTGAGGAGCTTAAGGCGAAGGGTGTAACCTATGAGCAGGAGGGCGCTCTCTGGTTTAAAGCGAGCGAATTCGGTAATGATAAGGATATAGTTCTTGTAAGAAGTAACGGCCTTCCGACATATATCGTTCCCGATATTGCATATCATTATAATAAGCTTGTAACAAGGGGCTTTGATAAGGCTATAGACGTTCTCGGGGCGGACCACCACGGCTACGTTCCGCGAATGAAGGCGGCGCTTACCGCTCTCGGCATTGATTCCGACAGGCTTGACTGTGTAATTATGCAGATGGTTCGCCTTGTACGCGACGGCGAAACAATCAAGCTTTCAAAGCGCAGCGGCAAGGCAATAACGCTTAACACCCTGCTTGAGGAAATCCCGATAGACGCGGCAAGATTTTTCTTTAATCTTCGCGAACCGAATTCACATTTCGATTTTGACCTTGAGCTTGCGGCAAAGCAGAGCAGCGAAAACCCCGTTTACTACGTTCAGTACGCCCACGCAAGGATTTGTTCAATTCTTCGCAAGGCGGAGGAGAGCGGCGTTTCGCTTGAAAAGCCTTCGCTTGAGCAGCTTAACCTTCTTTCAAGCGAGGAGGAGAGGGAGCTTATTTCTCACCTTTCGTCCCTCACCGAGGAAATAGTTGCCTCCGCAAAGCAGTATGACCCTGCAAGGATTACTCACTTTGTTGTTGAGCTTGCAACGCTTTTCCATAAATTCTATAATGCAAGGCGCGTTATGTGCGACGACGAGGGGCTTATGAAAGCAAGACTTTATCTTTGCACGGCGGTTAAAAACACTATTAAAAACATTCTTGTTATGCTTAAAATCGAAGCGCCCGAAAAGATGTAATTATTTTAATTTCAGGAGAGTAATATGGCAAAAATCAGTCCTAAATTACTTCATAAAATCGGCGGAAAGCTGCTTGATTATACCTATAAAAACCCGAAGCGCAATATGCTTCGGATTATGAAGGTTGTAAAAGCGGCAGTGGGCGGAATGTATCCCGAAACGACGTTTACAAAGCCCGTTGAAATAATCGGCGACGAAAGCAATATCTGGCATCAGTATCTATTTAACGGTCTTGAAGATATTAACAGAGAGCAGTTTAAAAATATCGCGCTAACCTTTGCGATTGACGCGGGCTATATAGGCACGTCAACGCTGAGGAAAAAGCGCGAGGAGCTGCACTGTAACATTCCGTGGGTTATTCTTCTTGACCCTACAAGCGCCTGCAATATGAAATGCAAGGGTTGCTGGGCTGCGGAATACGGCCATCAAAGCAACCTGAGCCTTGACGAAATGAGAAAGCTTGTAAGTGAGGCAAAGGCGCTCGGAACGCACTTCTTTATGTTTACGGGCGGTGAACCGCTTGTAAGGAAAAAGGACGTTTTAACCCTTGTTTCGGAAAACAGGGATTGCATTTTCCTTTGCTATACCAACGGAACGCTGATTGACGAGCAGTTTTGCGAGGATATGAAAAAAGCCGGCAACCTTACCCTTGCGCTTTCGGTTGAAGGAACTAAAAAAACGACCGACGAACGCCGCGGTGAAGGCGCTTATGAAAAGGTTATGGAGGCTATGCGCCTTCTTAAAAAGCATAAATGCCTTTTCGGAACCTCTGTTTGCTATACTTCTCAGAATTACGAGGCCGTAACAAGCGACGAGTTTTACGATATGGAAATTGAAAACGGCGCTAAATTCGCGTGGTATTTCCACTATATGCCCGTAGGAAGGGACGCGGATACAAGTCTTCTTCTTACCCCCGAGCAAAGGGAATACGTTTACCGAACAATCCGCGAAAAGCGCAACAGCAAAACCGGAAAGCCTATTTTCACAGTTGATTTTCAAAACGACGGAGAGTTTGTAGGCGGCTGTATTGCCGGCGGAAGAAATTACTTCCACGTTAATTCTAACGGTGACGTTGAGCCCTGCGTGTTCATTCATTACAGCGATTGTAATATCAGGGAAAAGAGCGTGCTGGAATGCCTTAATTCCCCTCTTTTCAAAGAGTATTACAAGGGCCAGCCGTTTAACGATAATATGCTTCGTCCCTGCCCGATGCTTGAAAACCCGCACGCGCTTATTGATATAGTTAACAAAACAGGCGCAAAAAGCACCAACCTCAACTGCGCCGAAAGCGCTGAGGAGCTTTGCGCAAAATGCGAACATTACGCCGAGCACTGGGCGCCGACGGCTAAACGAATCTGGGAGGAAAAGGAGCGCTTCAAGCCCTTTACCCAGTATTACCGCGACTCACCGGAGGGTCAGGCGGAGGCCGCCCGCAAAATGGGAAGCGGAAAGCTTAACAAATAAAAATCCCCGAAGCGAATTTAAACGCTTCGGGTTTTTTTATTTCATAAATTTATCAATCGCGGCAGTGAGCTCGTCAATCATTTCGGTATCGCCGTCCTCAACCGCGTGAACAATACAGTGTTCCATATGGTCTTTTAATATAACCTTGCCCGTATTGTTAATCGCCGATTTAACGGCGGCAAGCTGAATTAGCACCTCGCTGCAATCCTCGTCAGCTTCAACCATTTGTTTAACCTTCTGAAGGTGGCCGATTGCGCGCGCAAGACGGTTTGAAACCTCCCTGCGGTGCTCTTCGGAATGATGATGGTGATGATGTGTATGATTATCCATATGTTTTACCTTAAGGGCGGAGCTTCCGCCCGCTATTTATTTAAAATAGTTTACGCCGCTTTCAAAGATTTTCATATCCTTATCAAACGGAACGTTTGAATAGAGGCTTTCGCCCTTTCTTTCGCAGTGGCCCATTTTGCCGAGAACGCGTCCGTCGGGCGAGGTAATGCCCTCAACGGCGCAAACCGAGCCATTGGGGTTAAACGGCATAGCATTTGTAACCTCTCCGTTTAAATCAACGTACTGCGTTGCAACCTGGCCGTTTTCAATAAGCTTTTTCATAACCTCGTCGTTTGCAACGAAGCGTCCTTCGCCGTGCGAAATCGGGATAGCAAAAACGTCGCCGGCGTTAACCGAGCTGAACCAGGGCGATTTAACGCTCGTTACCCTTGTATAAGCCATCTGTGAAATATGCCTGCCTATAGTGTTGAAGGTTAGCGTCGGGTCTGTTTCCTTAGTTTCAACAATTTTTCCGTAGGGAACGAGGCCGAGCTTGATAAGCGCCTGGAAGCCGTTGCAAATGCCGAGCATTAAGCCGTCGCGTACGTTAAGAAGCCTTGTTACGGCTTCGCTTACCTTCGGGTTACGGAAGGTTGTTGCGATGAACTTGCCCGAGCCCTCGGGCTCGTCGCCGCCCGAAAAGCCGCCGGGAAGCATAACTATCTGCGCGTTGTTGATTTCCTCAACCATCTTATCAATTGTTTCGTTAATAGCGGAGGAGGAAAGGTTGTTAACAACGAGGATTGAAGGCTCCGCTCCTGCTTTTTCAAAGGCGCGAGCCGTGTCAATTTCACAGTTGGTTCCCGGGAAGGCGGGGATAAATACCTTCGGACGGGCAACCCTGTTTTTAGCTATAAATACGCTGCGCTCCTTATAAAGAGGAACGTCGAAGGGCATGGCCGCGGTTTTGCCCGAATCGGTCGGGAATACCTTTTCAAGCTTTTTGGTCCATTCGTCAACCAAATCGTCGGTTGTATAAACTGCGCCGTCAAGGATGAATACGCTGTTGCTGTTCGTCGTTCCGAGAACGGTTCCGTCGTATTCGTTTTCGTTTGCAACCTCAATTACAAACGAGCCCTGAAGCGGAGCGAAAAGAGTTTCCTTTGAAAGTCCCTGCGCAAAGGTGAAGCCGAGCTTATCGCCGAAGGCCATTTTACAAACGCAGGCAGCCGCGCCGCCCTCCTTAACAACGGAAGCGGCAAGAATTGAGCCGTCGCGGATTCCGCCGTAAACGCTCATCATAAGGTCCATTGCGGCTTCATAATCGGGAAGTCCGCTTTCCTCGTCAACGGGAATTTCAAGAAGCTTAACGGTTGAACCGCTTCTCTTGAATTTTGCCGAAACGGTTTTTGAGGCTTCGCTCATACCTACCGCAAACGAAACGAGCGTAGGCGGAACGTCAAGCTCGTTAAACGAGCCGCTCATACTGTCCTTACCCCCTATAGACGGGGTTTTGTAGCCGAGCTGTGCCGAAAGCGCGCCGAGAAGGGCGGCAGTCGGTTTGCCCCAACGCGTCGGATTATCGCCGAGTCTTTCAAAATATTCCTGGAAGGTGAGCCTTGCCTTTGAGGGGTTACAGCCAACAGATGCAAGTTTTGCAAGGCTTTCGGTTACGGCAAAGGCAGCGCTGTGGAAGGGCGACCAGCTGCTGAGCTTCGGAATAAAGCCGTATGCCATAACGCTTGCCGTATCGGTTTCGCCCTTAAGAAGCGGAATTTTTGCCGCCATTGCCTCCTCGGGAGTGAGCTGGTATTTGCCTGCGTAGGGCATAAGTACGGTTGACGCGCCGATAGATGAATCAAAGCGCTCAACAAGCCCCTTTTGCGAGCATACCTCAAGGCGTGAAAGGTTAGCTTTAAGCGCCTCTGCCGCGCTCATATCGTTAAGTGCGGCGGGAACGGCGGTTCTGTAGCTGTTGCCGTCGGCGGCGGTAATCTCTGCCTTCGCGTGCTGAACAACGCCGTTTGTGTTAAGAAAGTCGCGGCTTAAATCAACAATCTTGTCGCCGCGCCAGGTCATTTCAAGCCTGTTTTCGTCGGTAACAACGGCAACAACGGTTGCTTCAAGGTTTTCTTCATTTGCAAGGGAAGAAAACTTTTCAACGTCGTTTTTATCAATAACAACGGCCATTCTCTCCTGACTTTCGGAGATTGCAAGCTCCGTTCCGTCAAGGCCGTCGTATTTTTTGGGTACCTTATCAAGGTCAATTTTAAGCCCGTCGGCAAGCTCTCCGATTGCAACCGAAACGCCTCCCGCGCCGAAATCGTTACAGCGTTTAATCATAACAGCAACCTCTTCGCGCCTGAAAAGACGCTGAATTTTGCGTTCCGTCGGAGGATTACCCTTCTGAACCTCTGCGCCGCAGGTCTCTATTGACATTGAGTTGTGCGCTTTTGACGAGCCGGTTGCGCCGCCGCAGCCGTCGCGCCCGGTGCGTCCGCCGAGAAGAACGATAACGTCGCCCTTTTGCGGAACCTCGCGCTTAACGTTTTTCTTCGGCGAAGCGCCTATAACCGCGCCTATTTCCATTCGCTTTGCAACGTAGCCCTCGTCGTAAAGCTCAACAACCTGGCCCGTAGCAAGGCCTATCTGGTTTCCGTAAGAGGAATAGCCCTGCGCTGCGCCTGTGGTAATTTTGCTTTGCGGAAGCTTTGCCGCAAGCGTTTTTTCAAATGGAACGGTCGGGTCGCCCGAGCCGGTTATACGCATTGCCTGGTAAACGTAGGCTCTGCCTGAAAGCGGGTCGCGGATTGCACCGCCGAGGCAGGTTGCCGCGCCGCCGAAGGGCTCTATTTCGGTTGGGTGGTTATGGGTTTCGTTTTTAAACTGAACAAGCCAGGGTTCTTTTTTGCCGTCAATTTCAACCTCTACGTTGATTGAGCAGGCGTTGATTTCCTCGCTTTCGTCAAGGTCGTCAACAAGGCCGCGCTTTTTAAGAACCTTAGTTCCTATGCACGCCATATCCATAAGGCATACAAGCTTGTCCTTTCTGTCGCCGTAGACCTCTTTTCTAACTTCAAAGTATTCCTCAAGCGCCTTTTGAACGGCTGCGGAATATCTTCCTTCGTCTATTTTTATTTCATCAAGCTGCGTGGCAAAGGTGGTGTGGCGGCAGTGGTCGCTCCAATAGGTGTCAATAACCTTAAGCTCGGTAAGTGAAGGCTCGCGGTTTTCGTCGTTTTTAAAGTAATCGCGTACCCAGCAGAGGTCCGCAACGCTCATAGCAAAGCCCATCGAGGCGTGGTAAGCGGAAATTTCGCCGTCACTCATAGAGATGAAGCCTTCAATTCTTTTTATATCCTCGGGGATATCGCTTTTGATGTCAAGAGTTTCGGGAAGGGCCATTGAAGCCTCGCGGCTTTCAACGGGGTTGATAATATACGCCTTGATTTTGGAAAAATCCGCGTCACTGATTTCGCCCTTAACCGCAATGATTTTTGCCGAAGCAACGCTCGGCCTTTCGCCTGCGGTTAAAAGCTGAATGCACTGGGCCGCGCTGTCGGCTCTCTGGTCATACTGGCCGGGAAGGTATTCCGTTGCAAAAAACCTCCACCCCTCGTCAAAGCTTATATCGGTATACACGTTATCAAGGTTCGCTTCCGAAAAAATCTGGCGCACTGCCTTGCCGAATTCCTCCTCGGTTAAGCCCTCGGCGTCATAGCGGTTGATTATTCTTAAATCCTCAAGCGCGGTAATGCCTACGTTTTCACGAAGGTCGGTTAAAATATTGCCTGCCTCAATATCGTTCCCCTTTTTCTTTTCAACAAAAATGCGGTAAACCCTTGCCATTTGTTTTCTCCTTTTTGTTATTTATTAATTACTTATAATAGCATAATGAGCCGCTAATTACAATATTAATTTATTGTTAAATATTATAATTAAAGATGACTTTAGGTTTTACTTATGCTATAATTAAAAACAGAAAAGAATAACGAATGGAGGCGTGGGAAACGAACAGTTATGAGGATTTGACCTTCGAGGTTGAATTTATGTCCTGCGTTGTAGATAAGGCGAAAGACCTTAAGGTTACCGAAAGCGACAGCCATTTTTCCGAATTCACGGGCGTTCATCCAAGCAAGATAAACCAGGGCAAGCTTGATTTTCTTGATTTGATAATATCAAAGGACAGAGAGCTCGTTTTAAAACAGCTTTGCAAAAAAAATTCGCCCTACGTATATCTGGATTTTTATATAAAAAACAAAAGCGGCGAATATATTTACATACATTGCCTCGGCCAGAATATACCTAATTCAACGCTGTGCCGCCTTGCGCTTGCCGACGTTTCGCAAAGCGCTAAAAAGACAGAGGAATTAAAGGTTAAAAACGAAAGCTTTACAAGCCTTGTTGATATGGTTGAGGGCGCTGTGTGCGTTTTCAAGGTTAACTCGGATATGCAGCTTTTAATGCTTTATATGAACCTTGCCTGCAGCAGGCTTTTTTCAACGGCAAACGGCGCTTATTTAAACCGCGAATACAAGCTTGACGAGCTTGTTTATAAAGAGGATAAAAGCAGCTTTTACCAGGCGATAGGCAAGGCGCTTGCAACAAAAAAGCCCATTGACCTTGAGGTAAGGCTTCTCAGCGGCGAGGGGAAATTTGTTTGGTGCAAGCTCAATTCCGCAATTCAGAGGATTGATGAAGACGGGCTTCCCGTTTTTCACGCCGTTATTACCGATATTTCAAAAATCAAGGCCGCCGAGCAACAGGTCGACAGCGAGCTTTCAAATCTTGTTGATATTTTTAAAAATCTTCCCGGGCCGCAGTTTTGCGCCGGCGTTGAGGAGCCGTTTAAGCTTGACATCGTTTCAAAGGATTTTATGAAGCTTATCGGATATACAAGAACCGAATTTTTTGAAACCCTCGGCGGTGATTTACGAAAGCTAATCGCGCCCGAGGATTCGGTTTCTGCCGAAAAGGAAATTAAAAATAAAAGCCTTAAACGCAATACCGTTGAGGTTGAATATACCCTCGTTTCAAAAAGCGGCGAAAGAATAACGGTTAGGGACACAAGAAGAATAGTTAAAGGAAGAAAAGGCGAAAAATCAGCCCTCGGAATTTTAAAAAGAATATAGAAAAAATAATCACCGAAAATAATATCGGTGATTATTTTTGTTATCAGACGATTATATTTTTGAAAGCCGCCTTGCCGAAAACAGGGATGAGGCGCTTGATTATCTTTGTAAATCGCTATATAAAAACGGAAGAATAAAAAATATTTCCGCCTTTAAGGAGGCGGTTTTAAAACGCGAAAGCGAAACGTCAACCGAGCTTGCTCCCGGCGTTTTTGTTCCCCATGCAAAATCGCCCGAGGTGCTTTTTCCTTCGGTTGCATATATGAAAACAAAGGGCGGCGAAAGCGTTTACCTTCTTGCCTCCGATTCGGACGAGGCGCATATAGCCGCCCTTTCGCGCCTTGCAAAAAAGCTGCTTGAATAAAGGAAAAAGCCGTTCGAGAGGGGAGGAGAACGGCTTTTCCTTTTGGGTTGCACTCACGGCTGATCCGCGGGTGCGTAAGGAGAGTATATATGAAAAGTGTTTCACGAAGGGGGGAGTTACTTCCCTTCGTTGGCTTAAGAATAAACCCCGAATATTAAACGAACATTAAAGATTTTTAATTTTTTTGAATTTTATTAACAAACGGGCTTTTTTAATATACTACAGGAATAACACGGCATATTTCCGAATACAAGGGGTAGTATTCATTTATTAACAGATTGTAAATCTCGTACAATCGATACCCCAAGATATTGAAAAAATTCGCGAAATATGGTATAATTAGGTCAACATATGGAAATAGTGAGGCGCAAAAAACGTATTATAATATGTATATAAATACTTATTATTTTCATATGAATAACGGGAAAGGAGAGAGTTATAATGGAAATGTATATCTTTTGGGCGATTGCGATTGTTGCCTTTGCATTTCTTGAAGGCATAACCGCCCAGCTTGTTTCAATCTGGTTTGTGTTCGGAGCAATAGGCTCGCTTATAACCGCACTGTGCGGCGGAAAGCTGACGCTTCAGATAATTGTTTTTCTTGCCGTTTCGGCAGTAACGCTTATAGCAACGCGGCCGATAGTTAAAAAGAAGCTACATTCAAAGATTGAAAAAACCAACGCAGACCGATGTATCGGGCAGGACGCCGTTGTTGTTGAGGAAATTAACAACCTTGAAGCCAGGGGACTTGTTAAAACGGACGGTAAGGTTTGGACCGCACGCTCCTCCGATAAAAGCGTTATCCCCAAGGATACGGTTGTAACCGTTGAAAAAATTGAAGGCGTTAAGCTTATAGTTACAGTAAAATAATTTTGAATTAATAAGGAGAAAAACTATGCCATTTGTATTGTTCGGATTGATTTTTGTTATTATCGCAGCTCTTATATTAACCAATATAAGAATTGTTCCCCAGTCAAAAGCGTTTGTTATTGAGCGTCTCGGCGCTTACTTTACAACGTGGGACACGGGGCTTCACGTTAAAATTCCGTTTATTGACAGAATTGCAAAAACCGTTTCGTTAAAAGAGCAGGTTGTTGATTTCAAGCCGCAGCCCGTTATCACCAAGGATAACGTAACTATGCAGATTGATACGGTTGTATTCTTCCAGATTACAGACCCGAAGCTTTATTGCTACGGCGTTGAAAGCCCGATTTCCGCCATTGAAAATCTTTCGGCAACAACGCTTCGTAACATTATCGGCGAGCTTGAGCTTGATTCAACGCTTACCTCGCGCGATACGATTAACGCAAAAATCCGCGTTATTCTTGACGAAGCTACCGACCCGTGGGGCATTAAGGTAAACCGCGTTGAACTTAAAAACATCATTCCTCCGCGTGAAATTCAGGACGCGATGGAAAAGCAGATGAAGGCAGAGCGTGAACGCCGTGAGGCTATCCTTCGCGCAGAGGGCGAAAAGCAGTCAAGAATTCTTGTTGCCGAAGGCCATAAGGAAAGTAAAATCCTTGAAGCTGAGGCTGAAAAGCAGAGCGCAATCCTTCGCGCAGAGGCTGTTAAGGAGGCTAAAATCCGCGAATCCGAGGGTGAGGCTCTCGCTATAGCAACCGTTCAGAAGGCTACGGCTGACGCTATCAAGCTTTTAAACGAAGCAAATGCAAACGACGCCGTTTTGAAGCTCAAGGCTATGGAAGCCTTTGAAAAGGCGGCTGACGGTCAGGCGACAAAGATTATTATCCCGTCTGAAATTCAGTCAATCGCAGGCCTTGCCGAAGGTATAACAGAAGCGGTTAAAAAGTAATTAAATACGGGGCGGGCTCTGCCCGTCCCGCTCTGTGTTGAAAGATATGAATACATTTTTAGCGAAGCTGATGGCGGTAATTCTCGTCGGTTTAGTTGCCGTAACGGGAATCATCTGTTTAATAGGATTTACAATCGGCGGCAGAATGCACCCGGTTCACTTTGCAATTTTTCTTGCCGCGTCGCTTGCTTTAGGTACGGCAGCGAGCGTCGTTCTGTATATGAAAGACCGCGTGATTGAAATGCCGAAAAACGCTGTGATTATTGCAACGTTGCTGTTCTTTTTTGCGTTTATCGGCGGGTATCCGGCGCTGAATTCCGTTTCTAAAGAAGCAGAATATATAAGCTATCAAAGCGAGGTAACCGAGGTCAGCTATTCGTACCGTAACATCGTTTTTGAAACGGTGCATTTTAAAGACAGTGAGGGGAACGAAGCGAAAAAAATCGCTTTTCAGACGCTGAACGCCGATGAGGATTATGATTTCGGCACCAAGATACAGGTAAAGCAGTGGCAGGGTGGCTTTGGCTACCCCGTATACGAAATAGAAAAGGTGACGAAAAATGAGAGTGAGTGAGATTTACAAAACACCGCCGAAGGAATATAAAACAGAGCTGCAAAAGCAGGTTTACGAAACGCTTGAAAAGCTCGGAATCGAATATAAAAGGGTTGATAACGACCCTGCCGTAACCATGGCGGATTGCGTGGAAATCAGCGCAAAGCTGAACTGTAAAATCGTTAAAACGCTCTTTCTCTGTAACCGCCAGAAAACGCAGTTTTATCTGTTCGTTATGCCCGACGGCAAGCCGTTTATAACCAAGAATTTCGGCGCGGCGCTCGGCGTTTCGCGAGTTTCGTTCGCCCCGCCCGAGCTGCTGCTTGAAAAAGTGGGCGTTGAGGTTGGCGCAACAACGGTTTTCGGCCTTCTTCTTGATAAGGAAAAGGAAATTCGCCTTGTTTTTGACAGAGAGGTTTTAAAGGACGAAAAATACGGCTGTACCGATTCAACAACAACGGGCTATATGTGCGTTAAAACGAAGAACGTTATTGAAAAATTCCTTGCGTATACAGGCCATGAATACGAGGTTATTGATATATAGGATTGCGGGCGATTCGTGAATCGCCCCTACAAATTTAGTGAAAAATGAAAGGTGAAAAATTGTGGGTGGGACACCCACACCCGAATATAATCATTAAACCTATTAAGCCTTCCCCCTTGGGAATTCCCCTTGACAGGGGAAATGTCTGCGTAGCAGACAAAGGGGTGAGCCGTCTGCGGCTGAGCAAAAGGTGGCTGCCGTCAGGCAGACGGATGAGCCCTACGATGGGAGGGCACGGATACCCTCACAACAAATGTAGGGCAAGGTGCCTACACCTTGCCGCGGCACGATGTTGGCATCGTGCCCTACAAGGCAGACGGATGAGGGGCAAAAAAACGGACGAGCATTGCTCGTCCCTACGATGGGAGGGCACACAGACCCTCCCCTACAAAATTAAACGCCGTTATGCATACCAAATGTATGGCAGACGGATGAGGGACAAAAACGGGAGGGCGCCGACGGAATTGCAACAAAGAAAAACAGACCGCCGAGCTTTGAACGCCTTGCAATTTCGTTTGCAACAACAAGACCGGCAAAAACAAGGCACAGCCCTACAAGCTGCCATATTGAGTTTTCGCCGTATAAATGGAATAACATATCAGATTTCTCCTTAAGCAGAGCGAGACGAATCCGAACACGGTTTAAAATGGCGGATTTGCCTTATCTCTGCGTTAAAAATACTCGGAATACATTAAGTATTCCTGC
>ONCR01000052.1 GCA_900316345.1 uncultured Eubacteriales bacterium
CGGCTTCGGTAGCAATCATAATCTCAGCATCTTCTTTGAATTTCGTAACAAGCGCCTTTTTCATATCGTTGGTGAAAACGCTTGCGCCGAGACCAAATTTAGTGTCGTTTGCAAGGGCAAGAGCCTCCTCTTCGGTATCAAACGGGCAGCAGGCGATAACGGGGCCGAAAACCTCAACGTCGTGCATAACGTCCGCAGTATACGGAACGTCGATTATAACCGTTGGTTCAATAACGGTTTTGCTTCTTTTGCCGCCGCAGGCGATTTTGCCGCCCTGCTCAACGGTCATATGAATCTGCCTTTCAACCTCTTTTGCCGCGTTTTCGTTAATGAGCGTTCCTATATCGGTTGAATCGTCCTTCGGGTCGCCTATCTTAAACTTTGCAACCTCGCTTACAACCCTTTCAACAAATTCGTTATAAAGGGATTTATGGATAATAAATCTTTTGGGCGCGCAGCAAATCTGGCCCGCGTTGAAGAAGCGGGTATTAACCGCCTCCTTTACCGCAAGGTCAATCGTTGCGTCCTCAAGAACGATAAACGCGTCGTTACCGCCAAGCTCAAGAGCTACGGTTTTAAGCGTTCCCGCCGCTGATTTTGCAACGTTTACACCTACTGCCGTTGACCCTGTAAGGGTAAGCGCGTCAATATCGGGATTTTCGGAAATAAAGCTGCCTATTTCGCTTCCCTTGCCCGTTACAAACTGTACAACTCCCTTGGGGAAGCCTGCGTCTTGAAGATATCCTACAAGCTTGCCGACTGTAAGCGGATTATCCATTGAGGGCTTAACGATAGCGGCATTGCCCGAAAGTATAGCGGGGGCAACTTTTTGGTTAAACAGATTGCACGGAAAATTAAACGGAATAACGCAGGCAACAACGCCGATAGGCTCTCTTGTTGTAATAACAATATCTCCGTCGTGGTTTTCCTCCTGCCCTGCGGGAATTACGGAGCCGTAAAGGTGCTTTGCCTTTTCACAAAACGCCTTCCATGAAATCTGAATATTGTTAATCTCTATTCTCGACTGGCGGATAGGCTTTCCCGATTCCTCGGTAAGGCACTGCGCAAGCTCCTCCTTATGCTCGTTTACAAGCTCAAGAAAGCGGTAGGCAAGCTCAACCCTTTTGTATACGGAAACCTTTTTCCATTCGTGCTGAGCCTTTACCGCGTATTTTGCGGCAAAGTCAATATCCTCCTTTGTAGCGGAGGGAACGGTGTCAACAACCTTGCCCGTATAGGGATTATAAACGGGAAGGTCTATACCGTTTGAGGATTTAACATATTCGCCGTTAATTATCATTTTCATAGCTGATTCTCCCAACATATATTTCTCCAATATAATTATATATTTTTGGAATAAAAAAACAAGACTGTAATACTTACAAAAACTAATAATTATATTTATGGAAAAACTATATAAAAGTACAAATCTGTTGAATAAAGTTGACTTTTAGCGTATTATACTTTATAATCCCTTTATAATTCATTTATAAATAATTAATATACTGAAGGTTAAGGCTTATGGAAAATACAACAACCCCATCGGCAACCACCAATGAAAAAAAAGAAAAAAGCAAGCATAAAAATCTTAAGTTCTTTTTAAGCGCTATAGGATTAGTGCTTGCTTTTGCTTTGATTTTAGATAATCTTTCCGCCCTTCTTGTTCATCCCGAGGATAACAGAAGCCATTCGATGATAGGCTGCTTTTATCAGGAGGAAAAGAATTCTCTTGACGCGGTATTCATCGGCTCAAGCACAACGTATACGGACTGGAACCCGATGATAGCGTGGAACAATTACGGCTTTACGGCTTATTCCATGACCTCGCCCGCCCAGCCGCTGTTCGCCGCTAAAAATCTTTGCATTGAGGCAAGAAAAACACAGCCCGACGCGCTTTACGTTTTCAACCTCGTTACGCTTTGCGAATATTTTGACGACGACCAGTTTTTTGCTAACCACGCCCTGCTTGACTATATGCCGTTTTCGATTAACCGCCTTATGCTTTCAAAGGCGCTTTGCGATAATATGGGCTACAAATACAGCGAAAACCTTGAATACTTCTTCCCGATTATCAGGTATCACGACCAGTGGGAAAACTGGGACGGTAAGAAGTACCGCCTTAACTACGACGGCGTTAAGGGCGTTGCCCACTACGGCAGCTGGTTAAGGGGAAGAAAGGATACAACCGAAATCTGCAACTACACCGATAAGGTATCGGATTTCAAAAAAGAGGATAAAAAGATTGAGGACTGTATCAACGATTTGCTTGACTACCTGAAAAAGGAAAACGTCAACACCCTTTTCGTTGCAACGCCGACCAACGGCAAGGAGCCCTTTGTTTACGAATACATAAACAAGGCGTGTGAAATATGCGAGCAGGCGGGCTTCCCCGTTCTGAATATGCAGGGGCGCGAGGCGCTTGATGAAATCGGAATAGATTTAACACGCGATTTTTATAATCTTAATCACCTTAACATTCACGGCTCAATTAAAATCACCAGGTATTTAAGCGAATATCTGGTTGAAAAATACGGCTTTAAGGATAAGCGGGGCGACAAATCCTATACAGCCGGCAAATCCTGGGACGAGGCTTACAAAAAATATTTAATCCATATTAAGCCCTTCAGTCTTGAACAGGAATACAATTTAAAAACGGATAACCATTTCTTCTGCCCGAAGATTATGGCGGACCACGCAGGCAATAACAAAATCAGCCTTCACTGGAAGCCCGCCGAGGGCGCCGACGGTTACGCTATTTACAAAAAGGACGGCGATAAGGTTCCCTATAAATTAGTAACCGAGGGCGAGCTTTCCGAATGCGAATATACCGACAGCTGCAAACGTGGCAAAACCTATACCTACGTTGTAGTTGCCTACAAGGGCAGCGGCGACAACCGCATTTGGAGCACCTACTACGGCAAGGGCGAGGAAATCGCTCTTTAATCCACTTAAAACAGGAGAGATTATATGAGTTATCAGACCATAGGCTTTCTTCTATTTTCGCTGGCTGTTCTTATTGTTTACTACATTGCCGGCCTGATTTCGGGAAAGCTTCAGAAATATGTTTTAATCCTCGGCAGCGTTGCGTTTTATTATTTTGCAGGGCTTAAATATCTTCCCTTCCTTGTTGCAACGCTTATAATAACCTTTATGGGCGGCCTTATTCTTGATAAGCTTTATTCAAATGCGGATAAAAAGCTTGAGGCGTGCAAAAGCCTTGACGAAAAAAAGGCCGTAAGAAAGAAAACGAAAACGAAATCGCGCATCGTTTTAAACCTTACGATGCTCGTTCCCGTTTTGCTTCTTGTTGTTTGCAAATATACGGGCTTCATTATTAAGAACGTTAATTCAATTCTTTCGCTTACCGGCTCGTCAAAGCATTTTGACGTAATAAAAATTCTTCTTCCCATAGGTATTTCATTTTATACCTTTATGGCGCTGAGCTATATTCTTGATATTTTCTGGAAAAGGTATAAGGCTGAAAAGAACATCTTTAACTACGCCGCTTACCTTATGTTCTTCCCCCACGTCGTTCAGGGCCCGATTGACAGATTTGATAAATTCAACAACCAAATCAAAAACGGCGTTAAGTTTAACCCCGATAATATCAGCAGCGGCGTTATGCTTATAGTTTGGGGCTTCTTTAAAAAAATAGTTATTGCCGACAGGCTTACAATGTTTGTTGATACGATATTCGACGGCTATACAAATTACCACGGCTTCATTATCGTTCTTGCAACAATGGCTTATTCAATTCAGATTTACGCCGATTTTTCGGGATGTATAGATATCGTTTCGGGCGTTTCGGAATGCTTCGGAATCAAGCTTGCCGAAAACTTCAACCATCCGTATTTTTCACGCACGATGCTTGAATTCTGGAGAAGATGGCACATCTCGCTTCAGGAGTGGTTTAAGGATTACATCTACTTCCCCGTTTCAATGAGCAGCTTTGTTAAGGGCGTTAAGAAAAACGCTAAAAAGCACGGCCACAAAAAGGCGGGCGAGCTTTTTGCAAGCTGCTTCCCGATTTTCGTCGTTTGGGTTGTAACCGGCCTCTGGCACGGCTCAAGCTGGAAGTTCGTTGCCTGGGGAATGTTCCACGCCTTTCTTCTTATCACAAGCAAGATTTTTGAGGATACCAACGCAAAAATCAACGAAAAGCTTAAAATTAAAACCGAGAGCTGGGGCTTCGCCTTCTTCCGGATGGCAAGAACCTTTATGCTTTGCTGCGTAGGCCGCGTTTTCTTCAGAGCTCCGCGCCTTTCCGCTTCTATCGGAATATTTAAAAACATTGTTAATCAGGGCTTCGGAATGAAATATCTCGGAACGGAGCAGCTTGCCTCCTACGGCCTTAACTGGAACAATATATACCTTGTAATAATCGCTATTATCGTTCTTCTTATAGGCGATATTCTTCAGGAGAGGATGAACGTCCGCGAAAAGCTTATTAAAGAAAACGGCTTTCTTCTCCGCTGGGCGCTTATTCTTACCGGAATATTTATTGTTATCATCTTCGGCGTTTACGGCCCGGGCTATAACGCAAGCAACTTTATTTACCAAGACTTTTAAATTAAAATAATTTTTTGGAGGAATTTAAAATGGAAGAATTAATGGAAATGCTTAAGGACAAATTCCCGAACATTGACTTTGAAAACGAAACTCAGCTTTATGAAAAGGGCTTGCTCGATTCTGTTGCTGTTGTTGAAATCGTTTCCGAAATTGAGGATATGTTCGACGTTTCGGTTTCAATGGAATACATTCAGCCGAAGTATTTTGAATCCGTTGAAGCTATGTGGGAAATGATTGAGGAATTATCATAATGTTTAAATCCGTTGTTGAGGCGGTATTCAGCTACGCAAAAACGCAGGGCGACAAATTTTGCCTTGCCGACGACGATTACAGCGTAAGCTACAGCGAATACGCCGAAAAAATAAAAAAGACCGCCTCTTACCTTTTAAGCCTCGGCGTTAAAAGGGACGATAAAGCGGTTATTGAGGCGTGCCAGACGGTTGATTATCTTGCCCTTGAGCTTGCGCTTCAGCTTATCGGCGCAATCTTCGTTCCTATGGAACATAACTGCGCCCCCGAAAAGATTAAGGAGCTTGCCGACAGGCTCGGCGCCGCAGCGGTTATTACCGTTAAGGGCGAAACGGGCTATACGGACGAGCTTACCTTTGATGAGTTTATTGAGGGAGTTAATAATAGCCGTCCCCTTGAAGATTACAAGCTTCCGACGGGCGACGAGATAAGCGAAATCCTTTTCAGCACGGGCACTACGGGCAAGGAAAAGGGCATTGTTTTAACACATAAAAACGATATTGCCCTTGCCGAAAACGTTATGAACGGCGTTGAAATGGAAAGCGATAACGTTGAGCTTATTCCCTCTCCGCTTAACCACTCCCACGGCCTTCGCAGGTACTATGCAAATATGATTAAGGGCTCAAGCGTCGTTGTTCTTGCAAGCGTTCTTAACCTGATTAAGTTCTTCGGCTCAATCGAGCAGTACGGCGTAACGGCTATGGACCTTGTTCCCACAGCGCTTTCGGTTATCCTTAAGCTTTCAAAAACAAAGCTCGGGGATTACGCAAAGCAGCTTCGCTATATTCAGCTCGGCGCGGCTCCGCTTATGGAAAGCGATAAGGAAAAAATCTGCGCCCTTCTGCCGGAGACAAGGCTTTATAACTTCTACGGCAGCACGGAAAGCGGATGTATAGTTATTTATAACTTCAACGTTGAAAATTCAAAGAAAAACTGTATAGGCAAGCCTGCGTGCAATGCTGAAATTCTTATTGTTGACGAAAACAGAAACCCGATTGAATCCTCGGCTGAAAACACCGGCCTGCTCGCCTCAAAGGGCGCGATGAATATGAGCGGCTACTACGAGGACGAGGAGGAAACAAAAGCTGTTCTTATTGACGGAATTGTTTATACCAACGACGTTGCCTATTATGACGAGGACGGGGACATTATTCTTCTCGGCCGTCAGGGCTCCGTTATAAACGTAGGCGGCAAAAAGGTTTCGCCCGATGAGATTGAAAACGCCGCAAAACAGATTAAGGGCGTTATTGATTGCGGCTGTATTCCGGTTGACGACGCTATGCTCGGCTCGGTTCCGAAGCTCTTTGTTCAAACGAGAAGCGAGGCGAAGTTTGACCCCGTTGCAATCAGAAACGAGCTTCAGGGAATGCTTGAACCGTTCAAGGTTCCGAAGTACATCGTTTGGATTGAAAAAATACCGCGCACGTTTAACGGAAAGCTCATACGAAGAGAATTAAAATAAATAAAAGAGAGTAATTGAATTCAATTACTCTCTTTTGTTTTATGCTATTAACAGCTCTATGCTCTCTTCAAGCAAATCGAAGAAGCGGTTAACAATTCTTTTATCCTCATCGTTTCCGCGAACGCACATTGAAAGCGTTAATTCCTTACGCATTGAAGTTGCCGAAAGAAGCACATAGGGCTTGTATTTAACGGCTCCGCTCATAAAGCCGTCGGTAGGCTCGTGTCCCTCAAGGGCAAGCTTCTGAACGTCAAGAATGCCGATGTTGCTCATTGCAAGAAGCGGGTTTGCATAGCCGACCTTGATTATTTCCTCGCTGGCGGCAAGCGGCATAATCTTGTATCCGAGCGAAAGCAGCGGAAGCCCGTGAAGCCCCATAAATCTATCCTGCTTAAACTGGTTTGAGGAATGAACAACGTAATCAAGCGTTTCAAAAATATCCTTTCCCCTGCGCGGAACCTTGCACTGCATCCACGCGGTCTGGTTAGTTACGCCCTGGCCCTTGCTATCCTTAATATGGCGGCGAAGGTCGATAGCGCATGAGATTGAAACGCTGTCCTCGGGGTCAAACATAGCAAGCTTATAAAGCGCGTCAAAATATGCGGTAAGAAGCATATCGTTAATAGTTGCGCCGTGCTTTTTGCCCGCGGCTCTTATCCGGTCAAACTTTTCGGCGGAAAGCTTGCGTCTTGCAATAAAGGAGCTGTCGCGGATGTTATCGGGCGTAAGCGGAAAAGCGTGGTTATCCTTCGTGTTGATATTCTTGTAAAGCCCTTTGGCCATCTTGCGCTCAGTGAGCGAAAAATCTTCATAAACGGCTTCGTAGGAACGCGTTCCCGTTCTTAAATCGACGGGGCTTATACCGTTTTCAACAAAATCGTTATAGTTTTTGCAAAGCGCGTTCATAAAGTATTTTAAGTCGCCGCCGTCCATGCACATATGGTTTTCAACAAGGCAGAGGGTTGATTTTCCGCCGTGGTTAAAAACGGCAACCTGCATCTGAAGGTCAGCTTCGGGCGGAATGTACTGAACGAGGAAGTTGTTAATTTCCTCATCAAGCGCTTCCTCGCTTACCTCCTTAACGGTTAAAACGTCGTCAATATGGTAATCCTTAACCGTCCAGTACGGGTGAATTCGGTTATCGGTAAATGAGGAGTGAAGCACCGGAGCCTTTTCAAAAAAGCAGATTAAAACGGTTTTGAGCGCGTCGATGTTGATTTCAAAATCGTAATGGAGCTCAACGTGAACCATACGGTCGTTGAAATCGCGGAAAAGATAATGCATTTTATCCCAGAGTTCTGCGCTTAATTTTCGTTCCATGTATCAGCCACCTCCATCTTTTCAAGCTTGTTTTTGCCGATTGCAAGCATAATAATTACAAAATCAAGAACAAAGGAAAGCGGAATGATAATCCATGCCGCGCCCCAGGGCATAACGTGAAGAACGCCGATAATTATAAATGCAAACACCGAAATAACGGGAATATAAATCAGCCAGTTTATAATTGCAAGGCGGTGCTTTGCCGCAGAGGCATAAATACCGTCCGCAAGGAACATAAAGATTAAGCCGAATATTACAATAAGCCAGCCGTGGCGCAAATCCATTATTGCTACGAAGAAAAGGAAAAGCGCAACCATAAAGATTATTACCGCCCCCGCAAGGCAGATTCTTGCAAAGATATGGAAAATTCGCTTCATATGCGTAAACTTTAACACGCCGAGCATAAGAAGATAATCAACCCAAAGAAGAACGCCGTCGACGATTATTGCCCAGGTCATCGACCATGCCTTTGTTGTAAAGCTAATACCGAGATACATAATAATTACAAATAAAAGGTACAGGCCCGAGCCGATAAGATTATAAATTACGCCCTTTTTTGTTCTCTGCGCCTCGCGCTCCTTTGCGTAATACGCCTTGTAATCCTCAGCGAGGTTAGGGTATTCGCTTATAATAAGGTCGTCAACAACCTTGCGGTTATTTAATCCGCGAGAGGTTATTTCATTAGCGCGCTGAGTCATTTCGTCAAGCGTTTTCTTTTTAAATTTATAAAGTATTCTGTTCCCGCCCTTATCGGGGAGAACGGAATTGATATAGCCGATAAAGCCCTCCATATTCCTACCTCCAAAAAAAGCCAAGCACTCAGCGTACTTGACACAGTCATTCCCAATGTACGCCGCGCGGCATATATTGAGTCTCGCATATTAAGGCATAGCAAGACGAATTCAAACACGGTTTAAAATTGGTTTTTGAGGTCGCCGCTTGGCTGTCGCCAAGTAAGAACGAAAACGCCAAATTTCGCTTTAATACTGCATTTCAGGCGGTTTGGATTCGTCTTGTTATGCCTAAGCTTGCCGGGCATTTCTGCCGTGATGACGACTTGCTGCACTATCGTGCTTGCTACTCCCTCAATCTTATATATTTTACTATCAAAGCGCGCTGCTTGTCAAGTATTTTTGATAAGTTAAAACCATTGGCAGTAGCGGTAATCGCCGGCAAAGGAAAAAGAGCCTCCGTCAGACGAGGTAATTACGTAATCCTTAAGGCGTATTCCGAACGTACTCAAAACGTAAATCGCTTTTTTTGCAAAAACTTCGTCGTTTTCGTGCGGATAGCAGTCCCCCGCATAATGGTGCTGAATTAAAACGGCGTTTGAATAGTTGTTTTTAACGGTTTTTGCAAGCGCATCAAGCATAGCCCCGTCGTCTATATGCAGGTAGTTTTCCGCAACGCGTACGGTAACGCCTTCCTCAATCTCGCCGTTATAGAAAACAACATCCATACAGTTGCATTTTTCATTGCGGTGAAGACTTTCGGCAAGGCTTTTAACGCGCAAAACGTTACTGTTCAGCTCCGAGCATTCATCGCTGTTTTCGAAACATTCAATAAACCTCTTTGCAACTTCACCGAAAAAAAGAATAAATTCGGCGGTGCTTTCGCCTATTCCCGCAATATTGCAAAGGGTTTTTACGTCTGAGGAGAACATTCTTTCAAAGCTTCCGTCAAAGGCATCAAGAAGCGTTTTTGCAATCTGAGAGGTATCGCGCCTTTTAATTGAATAAAACAGTATAAGCTCAAGGATTTTTTCATCCGAAAGCTCTTCTTCGTTTAAATATTGATTTTTTAAACGTCTTCTGTGACCGCGGACCTCTGCTTTTTCTTCCATTTTTACCCTTTAAAAAATATTAATCCTATTACCGTAAGCACTGCGTAAATAACAACCTGATGCGCAAGGTAAAACCATAAGCTGTTGCGCCCTACAAAGGCAAGCGCACGGCAGTGCTTTTTATAAGTGAATTTCGGAAACTCGCCGTCAAGGGCGTATTTGCCGATAAACGCGCCAAACAAAAACATAAACAGCCACGGCAGAAGCGCGAAGTAATCCGCGCTGTAAAAGCTTGGCGAAAAGAAGCCGAGCGGCGCTGTAAGATTAGTTGAATAAAGCACATCGGGAAGCCTGATAAGCCCAAAGAGAAGCGAGCCGCTGCTTACCGGATAGGTAAACGCAAACAGGGCGGAAGAAATCAGCGCGCCGATTATCGGATTAATCTTTTCAATAATCGGCATTAAAAGCCCCGTTATTATCATACAAGCGCCGAGGCAATGAAGAATGCCGAAGTAGATTTCAGCCCCTATAAATCCGAACAGCGGCATAATAACCGCCGTTACAAGCGTAATTACAAGCCCTGCGCATAATACGATAATTCCGCGTTTTACACAGTTGCGCGAAAGGCGCGAGCAAATTCCCGATATTACTATGAATATTGCCCAGAATATCGGCTGAACAACGCAGAGCGCGTCAAACGCACTGTATCCCCAGGGCATGCCGAGAACGTCGCCTATGTCAAGAAAGGTATGATGAACAATCATCGCGATTATGGCAAAGCCCCTGAGCTCGTCAAGCAATTCAATTCTTTTAGTTTCGTTTTTCAATTAAAGCACCTCTATGCCCCTAATAACTATATCGTTTTAATAATATCCTATTTTAAAAATATTGTAAATACTTTATTTTTATGATATAGTTATCTTATACTTCAAACGGAGGACTGCATATGAAGGAATACAATGTTCTGCAGTACGGAGCAAAGGGCGACGGAGCTACCAACGACGCCTTTGCAATTCAGCACGCTATTGACGATTGCGCCAAAAACGGCGGCGGCAGGGTTGTTCTTCAAAGCGGAAAGGTGTTTTACAGCGATTCAATCCGCCTGAGAAGCAACGTAGATTTGCACCTGCAAAAGGGCGCAAGGCTTAAGGCAACGGCGAATATTGACGGCTACATCCGCCCCAACAAGCTTATTAACGACCCTAAAACGGCGCTAATCGGCAATCCCGTTACGGGCAAGCCGAGCTTCGTTTTTATTTACGCTTACGAAGCGGATTGCTGTACAATAAGCGGCGAAGGCGTAATTGACGCCAACGGCCACGCCTTTGTTCAGCGCAAGGATAAATATTACGTTACGGGCGAATTCTATCCGCGCCCGACGGTGATATACGTTGAAAACAGCCGTCATATTACCTTTAAGGATTTTACCGTTGTTGACGCCCCGTTCTGGACGCTTCACCCCGCCGGGTGTAACGACGTTCTTATTGACAGAATAAGAATTCTTAACGACCTTGACGTTGCTAATTCCGACGGTATTGACCCCGACCACTGCTCCAACGTAAGGATTACCGGCTGCCATATTGAATGCGCGGACGACTGCATTTGCCTTAAGGCCTCAAAGGGCAACAGCGAATACGGCCCCTGCGAAAATATTATTATTGAGGGCTGTACGCTTATTTCAACCTCTGCGGCAATTAAAATCGGAACAGAGGGCGTAGGCGATTTCAAAAACATCATCGTTTCAAACTGTATTATCAGCAAATCGAACCGCGGAATTTCAATTCAGATACGCGACGGCGGCAACGTTGAAAACGCTAAGTTTTCAAATATATTAATTGAAACAAGGCGCTTTTGCCCCGATTGGTGGGGAACCGCGGAGCCGATTGTTATTACAAGCTTTAACCGCGACGAAAACACAAAGAGCGGAAAAATTAAAGGCATAAGCTTTTCAAATATCACCGCCAAGGGTGAAAACGGCGTTTTAATCCACGGCAACGAGGAAAATTATATTGAGGACATAAGTTTTGAAAACTGCCGAATAACCCTTACCAAAACGTCAAAATGGCCCTGCGGGCTTTACGACCTTCGCCCATGCCTTGATTGGGGAGTTGAAAAATATAATAATTCGGCGTTCTTTATAAGATACGCGAGGGATATTTTAATAATGAAAACGAAAACCGCGTGGGGTACGCTTTGCGACGAATACGCCCATGCAATTGACGCTGAAAACGTTGAAAACCTTGAGCTTCTTCGCTTTGAAGGCAGGGCGGCTTCGCCCGAGCTTGAGGACGTTAAATTAAATAATGTAAGAATGGTGAGGTAAAAACAATGGTTGAACTTAAATTTTATAAGGTTAGTGCACTGAACTTTGTTAATAACGTTCAAAACGGAACCCAGCTTAAACTCAAGAATCAGGTTAAATATAATGTTAATTATTTCGGCGAGGAAAAAAGATGCGTTTCAAAGCTTGAATTCAGAGTTGCTGACGAGGAAATGCAGCCCTTTGAAATCAGGGTTGAAATGGAGGCGGTTTTCACCTATTCCGAAAACGACGAGCAGCCCGATATTCACACCCAGAGCTTTGACCAGCTTTTTCCCTTCTTAAGGCAGGTTATTCACGAAACTACCGCTATGAGCGGAATGCCGGGGCTTATGATTCCCCTTATGAAGCTTGACCGCAGCAGCGTTAACGTTAACAAGCCGAAGGAGGAAGAGGAAAGCCCTCTTAACTGATATGAAAGAGCTATGCGAGGAATGCTGGTATAACAGCTATGACGACGAAAGCGAGGAGAGCTTCTGCTCGCTTCAGCTTGATGAGGATGAATACGCAAAGCTGCTTTCAGACCCTCAAAAAAATAAAACCTGCAAATACTTCCGTCCCGACATCGGCGAGTACGGAATTGTTCGCAAGCAGAACTGATTAAGCAGAGCGAGACGAATCCGGACCGCTAAAAACACAGTATTTAAGCGAACTTTGCCGTTTTCGTTCTTGCTTTGCGTCAGCAAAGCTTCGACCTCAAAAGCCAAATTTCATCCTAACTTCAAGCGTTTTTAGTGC
>ONCR01000059.1 GCA_900316345.1 uncultured Eubacteriales bacterium
TTTACCTTTTCAAACCCACGTTTACTTTTGCAAGCGGCAGATTTCTGCCGCTTTTTCTACTGTCCTAATGAATTGTGAAGTCTATCCCACATTTCACCGTAACCGGGGCTTGCAGGGGTTACGGGTTTCGGAATACTATTTTTTTCATCAATAATTATATTACCGTTTTTATCCATAACAAGAACTCTTGTTCCAAGAACAATTGCTTCTTGAATATTATGAGTTATGAATATAACGGTAATACCGGTTTCTCGGTGAATTCTTTGAAGCTCTTCAAGGAGTTTATTTCTTGTCATTGCGTCAAGAGCTGCAAAAGGTTCATCCATAAGAATGATTTCAGGATTCATAGCAAGCGCTTTAGCGATTGCTACTCTTTGTTTCATTCCTCCGGATAACTCGTGAGGGTAGTTTTTTTGCCTTCCGTCAAGATCAACCTTTTTAAGAACGTCATCGGTTATTTCTCTAAGCTTATCTTTATCCTTTATTCCTTTTATTTTCAATGGATACTGAATATTTTTTTCAACAGTTTTCCAAGGATAAAGCTGATTAAAATCCTGAAAGACCATAATTCTGTCAGTGCCCGGTTTAGTAACCTTTTTTCCGGAACATATAACTTCGCCTTCGTATTCTTCAAAACCGGCAATACACCTTATGAGCGTTGATTTACCGCAGCCGGAAGGTCCGAGAACGCAAAGAAAATCGCTTTTATTAACAGTGAGATTAATATTCTTCAGGATTGTTCTGCTTTTCTTTTGCGTGTAATAGGTTTTGGTAAGAGAACTTATTTTTAGAATTTCATTTGTCACGATATCATTCCCCACCTTCTGACAGTAAAGTGCTCAACGGTTGCAAATATACCGTATTCAACAATTACGCCTACAATTATTATTAAAATCAACGCAGCATATACGCTTGGGAAGCTGAGCCAAATTGTTCTTGCATTATTAATATAAGTGCCGATACCAGCTGAAGAAGCAACACCGAAAATCATTTCAGCAGAAATAAGGCCTCTCCATGCTCTTGCCCAGCCTACTCTAAGACCTGAAATTATGCTTGAAAAAGATGAAGGAATATAGATTCCGAAAACAAGACCAATTCTGTTAAGGCCGATGTTTTTACCGGATTCAATATACATTTTCGGTACTGATTTGAAGCCGTCTATAATACTGCGCGACATTGGCCATACAACTGAATGAATAACAAGAATAATTATTGTTGTGTCCGTAGCTCCGAGAGTTATCATCAATATAGGCATTAGCGCAACAGCCGGAAGCAAGTCCATTATGGAAACAACGAGGTTATAAACCGTGTTAAACAGTTCGCTTGCAACGGACAGCCCTGAAAATATGAAGGCGAGAGTTACTCCGATGCCGAGACCTTCTGCAATCATAGTCAATGATTTACCAAGGTATTTAAGGATTGGCCGTATATCACTTACGAATATATCCTCATACAGGGTTTTAAGAATAACCTCTATTCTGGGAACGGCCATAATATCTCTTTGAATAGCATAAAATTCCCATAAGCCGAGAAGTGCCGCAACAAAAATAATTCTAACAATAATCTTTTGAAATTTGCTCATTTCATCAGTTACCTTTTACATTTGAAAATACTAATTCATCAAAAGTTACTTTTTTATCAATGAATTTAGCGCGATACATAAAATCCGCCATCTGAGTTACTGCTTTAAGCTCGCCGAAGAACATACATGTCGGGTCCTGTAAATCGGACAAGGTTGTAGCTTTATCCTGTTCAAGATATTTTGAAATTATTTCGGCTGCTTCATCTTCATTTTCGTTAATAAAATTAATCGCATCTCTGAAGCTTTCGGAAACAGCGTTAAACAAATCAGGATTTTCTGACTGAAGCTTAGTTGAACAGAGTGCAACAAGAAAAGTGTTACCGTCAGGCCATATCTGATTAACCGCCTTGATTTCAGTATATTTTCCGCTCTGACGTTCCCTGTTTATAAACGGAGAAGACGTTAAATGAAGCTTAACGGAACCTCCTTCAAGAGCGGCGTAACCCTCTGCGTGTGACATCTTGGCAATGTTATCATCAAGAGCATGAGCGTCGCCAAGCTCTTTTTCGCAAGCCATCGCAAGCAGAATATGCTGTATTGAACCTGTGTTAACAAGCGCGATTTGGTTATCGCCCACGTCAGCAAGAGTTTTTATATTTTTATCATTAGTCATTAAGCCGTGAGTCTGGGAACAAAGGCCGGTAATAATCTTTGCCGGTATTCCGCTTGAAACAGCAGAAACGGCAGGAGCAATACCCATACATCCAATATCTATTGTTCCGCCGATAATTCCCGTGTTAATATCGGCACCTGAATCAAGCTTGATGAATTTCACTTCAACATCCTTGCCGGTTAAAGCTTTATATTTTTCCGAAATAAATCCTTTAGATTCAAGTATATGGATAGGTGCATAGCCAATTCCGCCCTGGTATGCGATAGTTATTGTTGCTTTTTCTTCCGTTTTTCCCGAACATGCAGCAAATGCAAAAATCATAATGACTGCAAGTAATAAACAAATAATTTTTTTCATACTTCAAGTTCCTTTCTTATAGATAGATTGTTTAAAAAAAGCACAAGCATAATCGCCTGTGCAGTATGGTGCTGGTGGCCGGACTTGAACCGGCACGGTATTGCTACCGAGGGATTTTAAGTCCCTTGCGTCTGCCTATTTCGCCACACCAGCATATCATTAATATATTAATTGATTTTATCTAAAAAGTCAATAGTAAAATAAAAGTAGCCGCGGTATTTTGAAATCGCGGCCATAATTTATTATCTATTAAAACAGCTTATCTTTTATTCTTTCGTAAATTTCAATTATCTTAAATTTTACAGAAAAGCCGCCCGAGGTTATCAGCTCCTTTTCCTCTGTTGAAAGATAGTCGTCAAAATCATCTGTACATCCGCTTAAGCACACCTGCGGAAACATTACGCACCACCAGTTATGCCCCTCCCCGTTTCCTATTACGATTTTAATACTGTTATAAACGCCGGCAGGAAGCGTAAAGCTTTCATATTTTCTCGTGCTGAAATATTCTTTTGTTATCTCTGTTTTAACCGAATAATTATAACCGTTTTCTACTATTATTCTTTTAGCGGTTTTTTCAATAGAATCAACATTGTCTTGTGCTGAAACAATTGCTTCGTTCAATGAATTACAATCACTAAAGATTTTTTCGCTTATATTGATTACCGAGTCCTTCACCTTAAGTTTAAGCATTTGGTCCTCTTCACTGTCACTGTTTGCAAGAATATGAATTCTTAAAACCTTTTTGCTGATTGATTCGCTCGCTTCAACAGTCGGTGAAATAATGCAAAACATTAAAGAAAAACAAGTAAAAAGCGAAACGAACACAAATAATTTTTTCATAACAAAACCTGCCTTTCAACATAATGATTGGCAGGTTTTTCGGAATTTATTCAACTATTTCAATTTTACATCCCTTATTAACGGGTCTTGTTATTATTATATCCTTTGCGTATTGTTTTAGCTCTGCGGCAGCGCTTTGAGCGTTTTCCTTGCTTTCAAATATTCCGTACACGGTAGGACCCGAGCCGCTCATACACGTTCCGAGAGCACCGTTATTTCGCATTATTTCTTTCATATAAATGCGGTTAGGAACCTCAATAAACTGTTCAAAAACATTTTCAAGACGTGATGAAACGTCAATTAAATCCCTTCTTTGAATTGCACACAGCATTCCGAGGCAATCGGGAGAATGACTTTTCCCGTTTTTATCAAACTGGGAAAAAGCACTGCCTGTATTAACTCCGAAATCAGGCTTAGCAAGAAGGATAAAGCATTGTCTGAGCGGCTTAACCTTACTTAATACTTCCCCTATTCCCTGAGCCAGAAGAGTTCCTCCGGTAATACAAAAAGGAACGTCAGCGCCGATTTTTGCACCTATTTTACAAAGCTCGCTGTCATTCAGTTCAGTATTATAAAGCTTGTTAAGCGCAACTATTACTGCTGCGCCGTCCGCGCTTCCGCCGGCAAGCCCTGCGGCGTGAGGAATTCTTTTTGTTATATTAATATGAATCCCCCTGCTTGTAACTCTTATCTTATTCTCGTTAAAGAACGCTTCAGCCGCCTTATAAGCGATGTTTTTACCGTCAAGCGGAATATCATCAATATTGCATGAAATGCTTATATTACGGCCTTTAACGCGCTCAACGGTAACGGAATCGTAAACGCCGACGCTTTGCATAATCATAAACAAATCGTGGTAACCGTCATTTCGTTTAGAACAAATATCAAGAAGAAGATTGATTTTTGCGTATGCATTAACCTTTATTTTCATTTTCAAGTTCCTTTACAAACTCGCCGATAAGCTCAATAGCTTCTCGTATATTTTCTATTGAATAGCAGTATGATACCCTTATAAAGCCTTCGCCGCATTCGCCGAAAGCGTCGCCGGGAACAACGGCTACACGCTTTGACTTAATAAGCCTTTCGCAAAATTCAAGGCTTGTAAGTCCCGTTGATTTAATACTTGGGAATACATAAAACGCTCCGAGCGGCTCAAAGCAATCAAGCCCGATTTTTCTGAAGCCGTCAACCGTAAAGCGGCGGCGCATATCGTAATCCTCTTTCATCTTGCGAATATCATCGTCGCCGTTACGAAGCGCGTCAATAGCCGCATACTGTGAATTTGTAGGAGCGGACATAATAGCAAACTGATGAAGCTTTGTCATTTGTTCAATTATCGGCGAAGGGCCGAGAGCATAGCCAAGCCTCCAGCCGGTCATTGAATAAGATTTTGAAAAGCCATTAATAACAATCGTTCTTTCCTTCATTCCGTCAATAGAAGCTATTGAGGTATGCCCTTCGCTTGTATAAGTAAGCTCGCTGTAAATTTCATCCGAAATAACGAGCAAGTCATTTTCAATTATGACCTTTGATATTTCCTTAAGCTCAGCTTCGGTCATTATTGCACCCGTTGGATTATTCGGGAAAGGAAATACAAGCGCCTTGGTTTTATTATTAATCGCGGCTTTCAGTTCATCAGCCGTAAGTTTAAAGCTGTTTTCCTCTTTAGTTACAAGCGAAACAGCCTTACCGCCGCAAACCTCAACAATCGGCTTATAGCAAACAAATGAAGGCTCTACAATCAAAACCTCGTCGCCGGGAGTAATAACGGCTCTTATAGCCATATCAATTCCCTCGCTTCCGCCGACGGTTACAAGAATTTCGCTTTTAGGGTCGTACTTAATAAGAAATCGCCTTGCGTAGTAATTGGAAATCTCGCGTCTGAGCTCAATTAATCCTGCATTTGCAGTATAGCGAGTTTTTCCCTGTTCAAGATAGTCAATTCCCATCTGACGTATGTGCCACGGCGTTTTAAAATCAGGCTCACCAACACCGAGAGAAATAACATTATCCATTTCCTCCGCAATTGAAAAGAAACGGCGTATCCCTGACGGCTTAACGTCAACAAGAGCCTTGTTAAGAAATTTATCGTAATTAATCACAGCGAGATTATCCCCCTGTCATCTTTCTGTTTTGCGGTAAATAAAACGCCCTGCTCTTTATACTTTTTAAGGATAAAATGAGTTGTGGTTGAAACAACGTCCTCAAGCGGAGATAATCTTTTTGCAACAAACATTGCAACCTCCTGGAAGGACTTATCCGTAACCATACAGCATAAATCATATCCGCCGCTCATAAGATATACGCTTTCAACCTCGTCAAGCTGTGAAATTCGTTCGGCAATATTTTCAAAGCCGTGCCCGAATTTCGGCTGTACTTTAATTTCAATAAGAGCAGTAACGGTTTGAGCAAGGGCTTTATCCTTATCAATAATTGCCTTATACCCCTTAATAATACCTGCTTCTTCATAAAGCTTAATCTGCTCTTCAACCTCCTTTGCGCTTACGCCGAGCATTACCGCAAGCTCTTCGTTGCTTAAGCGAGGATTGTTTTCAAGTAAATAAAGTAATCTGTCCATAATTAACCTCCGTTATCTAAGCGGCATAAGCCATGGCTCACGCCCTACAAAAATAGTAAAATGTTCAAATCCGCATTCCCTGAGAATGTCATATCCTTTATCTATGCCGAGGCATACTTTTTCTTTATAGTGGGAATCGGAGCCAACGGTTACATACTTGCCGCCCATATCTTTGAACCGCTTTATTAAGTCTTTAGGCGGCATTGTGTCCAAATGATAATTAAACAGGCTTGAAACGTTAAGCTCAAGCGCTTTTTTATTATAAATAAGCGTTTCAAAAATAGCGTCAATTATTTCGCTGTACTTACTTAAATCCACTTTAATATTATACTTGCCGACAATATACCTTAAGGGATACGTAAGGTGAGCAAGCGAATCGGTCATATTCCATTCAGCGAGCTCAAGCTCCGCTTTAAAATAACTATTGAGCAAAGCGTCAACGTCAAGCTCCGTATAATCAAGAAAATAGAAATCCTTCATATTATCAAGATTATGAATCGCGCCGAGGACGTAGTCGTATTTATATTCATCAAGAATTTTTTCACTCAGCTCTTTTCTGAATATCCCCTGCCCGAGTTCAATTCCCTGTAAAACCGCAAGCTTTCCTTTAAAATTGTTTTTAGCATTCAGCGTATCAACAAATTGCTCAGCGGTAAACTCGTTTACGTTAAGCTCAGGGTCGTCAATATCCAGATGGTCTGTTATTGCGATACCAATTCCGCCGTTTTTAATGCAGTAATCGCAAAGCTCAATACAGCTATGGTTACCGTCAAACGAATTAATTGAATGGGTATGCGTATCAATAATGTTTTCGTATTTCATAAATTTACCTCATAAATTTATACTATAATACCATAAATTAACTAAAAGTTAAACATATATTTAATGTTTTATTGAAAAATTAACATTTGTTTGTTATAATTTCAAATATATATTAAACTATGGAGGTTAAATATGAGAGCTGTAATTACGGTAGTCGGAAAGGATATGGTCGGAATACTTGCAAAGGTTTCGGGCATATGCGCAGATAATAACGTTAACATTATTGAGGTTACTCAGTCTATAATGCAGGATATGTTTTGTATGATTATGATGGCCGATACTTCCCAAAGCACAGTTGCGTTTACTGAGCTTGCAGATAAACTTGAAGGCTTCGGCAAAGAGAATAATCTTGTTATTCACGCAATGCACGAGGATTTGTTTAATTCAATGCACAGAATATAGGAGGAAGTATTTTTGATAAATACATACGATATTTTAGAAACTATAAGAATGATTCAGGACGAATGCCTTGACGTCAGAACAACAACTATGGGCATTTCGCTTCTTGATTGCGGCGATTCGGATATAGATAAAGCCTGCGGCAAGGTATATGATAAAATCTGTAAAAAGGCGGAAAAGCTTGTTACGGTAGGCGAAGGAATTGAAAAGGAATACGGAATTCCTATTATCAATAAACGCGTAAGCGTTACACCGATTTCAATTCTTGCCGGAATAAGCGGAGGCAACCCGGTTAAATATGCGTTAACACTTGAAAAAGCGGCGCAAACAATAGGAGTTAATTTTATCGGCGGATATTCGGCTCTTGTTCAAAAGGGCTTTTCAGCCGGCGATTTAGAGCTTATTAACTCAATTCCCGAAGCCCTTGCCTCAACCGAGCATATGTGCGCGTCAGTTAATATCGGCTCAACAAAAGCAGGTATTAATATGGACGCTGTTAAGCTTATGGGAGAAAAGGTAAAGCAGGCCGCCGTTTTAACAAAAGACGATAACTGCATAGCAGCAGGTAAACTTGTTGTTCTTTGTAATGCGCCCGAGGATAACCCGTTTATGGCAGGTGCATTTCACGGCGTCAGCGAGCCTGACTGTGTTATTAACGTAGGCGTTTCCGGACCCGGCGTAGTTCGCTCGGCGGTTTCAAAATACCCCGATTATTCAATAAATGAAATTGCAGAGCTTATTAAGAAAACTGCCTTCAAGGTAACAAGAATGGGACAGCTTGTCGGTGCGCTTGCAAGCGAAAGGCTCGGCGTACCCTTCGGTATTGTTGATTTATCACTCGCGCCTACTCCTGCAGTTGGCGACAGCGTAGCTCACATCCTTGAAGAAATCGGCCTTGAGAAATGCGGAGGAGCCGGAACTACAGCCTGTCTTGCAATGCTTAATGACGCAGTTAAAAAAGGCGGCGTTATGGCTTCATCAAACGTCGGCGGCTTATCGGGAGCATTTATACCCGTAAGCGAGGATGCAGGAATGATTGACGCGGCGAGAAGCGGCGCATTAACAATAGAAAAGCTTGAAGCTATGACAGCCGTATGCTCGGTTGGCCTTGATATGATAGTAATCCCCGGCGATACTACTCCCGAAGTAATCAGCGGAATAATCGCTGATGAAGCGGCAATAGGTATGGTTAACGGAAAAACGACGGCTGTAAGAATTATTCCCGCAATAGGAAAGAATATCGGCGATGAGCTTGAATTCGGCGGACTTCTCGGTTCAGGTCCCGTTATGAAAGTAAATACGGCATCCCCATCAAAATTTATAAATAGAGGCGGACGAATCCCTGCTCCGCTTCATTCGCTTAAAAATTAAGGAGAATAAAATGAAGATTTGTCAAAACTGCGGTGCGCAGAATAATGATATGAACGCTACTTTTGCAAGCGAAGCTCTGTTGAAGTTATTATAGAAAATTATAACGGTGCAAGAATTGCTCATTTCTTAGTTTTTGACGAAAGCAATAACGAAACAACAATAGTAACTGAAGAGCTTACCGAAGCCGATTATTAAAAAAAGCCTGCATACATCGTATGCAGGCTTTAGTTTTATTTACTTAGAAAAGTATATCGTCGTCATGGAAGGTTAACGGCTGATAGCTTCCGTTCTGATTTACATAAACAGTTGAAAGCTTAGTTGATACAGCGTACGTCTTCGAACCTGCCGTGAATATGTAACAATCGTTATTATCAATATTGGCAATATTGGAAGTATAATTGATTGAACCTGATGACGGGTCGCTTGAATAACCGAGCTTAGCCCAATTATCGTGAAGAACCTGTTTAAGCAATACCTTAGCTTCGGATACGGTATAATCGGGAGTTGTTGTAATAGTATGCGGATTCGAATATCTTTCATACTCAACAGCAGCCTTTGAACCGTCTTCGGAAACAGTGGTCTGTTCCTCTGCTCTGATAGGAGCTTCGTATCTGAACCACAAAACAAGGAAGAAAAGAATATAAACAATTAAAACAATAAGAATAATCATTTTGATTATCTTACCGACTTTGCTTCCGCCCTCAACGGCAAATGCTTCTTCCTGAGTTGGAACGGCAAGCGGTATAAACGGCTTATTCTTTTTATTGGCTTTCTTTTCAGCCTTGGCATTCTTTTTATCAATCTTTTTAACAAGCTTTGCATAAGCTTTAGCCTGGCTCTTTTCTAATTTAGCAGACTTCTTTGCAGTCTTCTTTTCTTTTTTAGCAAGTTTCTTTTCTTTACTCAAAGCAGTCCCCTCCTTATAAGTACAGAATAAGTATAACATTATTGATAATAAAATTCAACAATAATTTTCAATGATTTTAGTAATTTTTGTTAATAAATTGTAAACATTCACACAAAATTAACTATTTTTTATATTAATATTTATAATTTTAAACTGTATCTTGAATTATCAATTTAAATGCGTTAACATATAAACATACCAATTAACGGAGGTCAATTATGGAAAACATAATAAACACCGTTGAAGTGTTTTTTAACGAAAATTCAAATCTAATCCGCATAATCGGCGGCATATTATTATTAATACTTTTTGCGGTTTTTAAAAACAAGCTTTCGTCAGGATTGCTTAATTTTACATCGCTTTTGCTTTTCAGCAAGGATAACGAAAAGCGCGAGGCCCTTCAAAAATCACTTAAAAAGCCTCTTGCCGCATTTTTTGCATTGCTCGGTCTGTTTCTATGCGTCTACATTAATTTCACCTTTAATTCCGTTATAAAGTCATTTAAAATCGGCGTAATATTAATTGTTTGTTGGGGCTTGTTTAACTATCTGAGCGATAATCTTATTCTTTCTCTTCATTTTAACGACAGTCAAAACGAAAAGATTAACACAACGGCAATTAAATTTATTTCAACTATAATCCGTGTGATTATAGTAGTATTTGCAATAGTAATGGTTGTAAGCGAGCTCGGCTACAACATAAACGGATTAATTACCGGTATCGGCGTTGGCGGACTTGCGATTTCGCTTGCCGCGCAGGACGCTGTTTCTAACCTTATAAGCGGTTTTATAATAGTTATCGAAAAACCGTTTAAAGAGGGCGAATATATTGAAACTAAAGGTATTCAAGGCACTGTTGAAGAGGTATCTATGCGTTCAACAAAAATCAGAACGCTTGACGACAGTCTTGTAACAATTCCAAATAAATCCTTAACAGATGACAAAATCATTAATATTACAAGGATGAA
Source organism: uncultured Eubacteriales bacterium (assembly GCA_900316345.1). GTDB lineage: Bacteria > Bacillota > Clostridia > Oscillospirales > Acutalibacteraceae > Eubacterium_R. The sequence goes on from ONCR01000059.1 coordinate 10,437, forward strand.
TAAAAGGCTGATAGATATTGAATTCGGGCTTGTATACTCAACGAAGAACGAGGTAATGAAAAAATGCCAGCAGGATATTAAAGATTATCTTTTAAAAGATGAAAGCATTATTAACTCGCCTATCCGCGTAGAATTTGAAAAGCTCGACGATTGCTCGCTTAACCTGAACGTCTTTTGTTATACAAAGATAACCGATATTCATAAATATAAAACTCATATCAATGATATTAATTATCAGATAAAAACAATTATTGAAAATAACGGCGCTGAATTTGCGTTCCCCTCAAGCAGTATTTACATTGAAAAGAAATAAAAGAAAACTCTCAAATCATTGATTTGAGAGTTTTTTATTGGAGGCACCACCCAGATTTGAACTGGGGCATAAAGCTTTTGCAGAGCTCTGCCTTACCACTTGGCTATGGTGCCGTTTTCCTTGACTATGATATTATAATCAATGAATACAAGTTTGTCAATACTTAATTTATTATATATTTAAATATCAATAATAAATCTAAATACCATATAGTGTGACGATAAACTTCTCAAAATTACAAATCAAAAAGCAGGCAAAGCCGAATTTTGATTTGAGAAGAGAAGTATTCGAAGCGATTGTTTAGAATAATCCAAAAAATAAACACCCCTGATGGGGTGTTATTTTTTGGAGCGGATTACGAGACTCGAACTCGCTACCTTCACCTTGGCAAGGTGACGCTCTACCGGAT
>ONCR01000057.1 GCA_900316345.1 uncultured Eubacteriales bacterium
CCCCGAGGCTACGGTTGAAACCGTTCCGCACGCAACAACAATCATCTTACAGCCGTGGCGCATAAGAAATTTAATATCCTGCGCGGTATAGGTTTCAATAGTTTCGTTTGAACGGGTTCCGTAAGGAACTCTTCCCGTATCGCCGAAATAGACTATATCCTCGTTAGGAAGTATTCTTTTTATTGCGCGGACGGTTGAAAGGCCGCCGAGACCTGAATCAAAAACTCCAATCGGGCGTGAATCCATAACAGTTAAATCCTTTAGTGCTATATTCAAAATATTTTACCACATTATATTAATAATATCAATATAAAATTTTATTACCTTAAATTAAAATAAGAAGTAGACAAAAACGATAATTTATTGTATAATATTTTGGATTATATTGAAAGGACACATCTGTATGGAGCTTTACGATATTTTTAAAGGGATTGAAAAAAACCTTTCCGACGCTAATAAGCAGTACGGCTTTACAAGAAAAGAGAGCGCCGAAAACACGCTGACCTTCGGCGGCGACAAGGGCAGCTACCGCCTTGTTCACAACGGCGAAAATAATATTTTAACCTTTGAATGCGCTTATGAATATTCGGGCGAAAACACGGAATACAACACTATTTCGCGCCTTCTTCTTGACCCCGAGAATATTGACGACCGCGAAATCCGCTCCGTTTCAAACGAAATTCTTGAAGAGACCGAGCGCCTTTTCAAAACAAACAAGCCCGTTAATCTTGACAAGGTTAAAATGCCGAAATCCGTTTCGCGCTCAAAGGCGAAAAACGGCTTAATCAGCTATGACGTTGATTCGCTTGCAAACCGCTTCGGCGCGCTTTACCCCGAGTTTAAGGATACAATTAAACAGATGGTTGTTGATTACGGCGAATTTTTACCCGAAACCTTCTTCACCGAATACGGCAACGCAAAGGTTTTGGACGTTATTAAAAACGGCAGCGAGGCTGAGCAGAAAAAACTTTTCAAGGCCCTCGGCGAAATTTATGAGGACGGAACGAACGAGGTTCAGGACGTTATCGGCGTTACCATTTTAGGCGAAATGAAAAACGACCCCGAGATGATGGCCGTTGCGGATAAGTATATGACCGAATATATGAGCGGCCCGGTTCACGAAATCAACAAGCTTACGGCAAAGAAAAACAAATATACCAAAAAGCTTAAAAATCCCCCTGCTTATAAGCCGAAAAGAAGAAAAGCCTTTTCGCTTGCCAACACGCTTAGCGAGCAGCAAAAATAACACCTTGGTTTTCACGGAGAGATAATGAACAAAAGTTTTATTCTTAAAGGGGTTGCCCTTCCGCTTATCTGCGCCGTTTTAATCGGCATATGCTTTTATTTTGCGGTAAGCAAAAATGCAAAGGCTGTTTCCCCCGTTATAGCGGACGTTCCCCTTGCTTATCACGACGAGCTTGCTTCGGGCGATAAGAAAGACGTTTTTGCAACGGTTAAGAGCGAGGGCGAAATTCAGCTTATTTATGACGCCGATTATTCAAGCCTTCTTGAATACGCTTCGGTTAAGCCGCAAAGCGCAGAGCTCGGCGAAACGGGCTGTATTTACGTTAATATCAGCGAAATAAATATGGCAAAAGTCAGCACCAGCAAGCCGCTTGTTATTGAAAAAGACGGCAGGGAATACACCTACGAATATAAGAGCGAAAAGCTTGTTTCAAGCGAAAGCGACGCGCTTTCAATTTCGCCCGCGGGAGAAAAAAGCCTTGTTGTTTATTACCGCGTTTCAAACGGAATAGGGCTCACTTCTGATTACTATGCGCTTATTTATAAGGAGGTGAGCTGATGGAACTTGCTTCAACAAGAAAGCTTCTTTCGTGGCTCTTCGCTTTTATCATAGCCCTCGGGAGCGCAGCGGTTATAACAGCGCTTACGGCCGGCTCAACGCTTGCCTCAAGCGAATATTTTCAGAAAAACGCAGTTACTCCCGCCGTTGTAAGCGAATGCGAAAAACAGCTTGACGCTAAGTTTTCGGTGCTCGCCGAGGAAAGCGGAATTCCGAAAAGCGTTTTTCTTACCGTAACGAACGAATATCCCGTTGACGGTTCTATGAAAACGGCGTTTCAAAACGTCTTCAGCAACGATAACCCCGAGCTTTATACAAACGAGCTTGTTAATCATTTTGAACAGCTCTGCACGGATTACCTTGACGGCAACGAGATAAAGTATAACAAAAAGCACGTTAAAACCGCAGCGCAGGAGGCGGCGAAAATATTCAGCCAGACCGTCGGGCTTCACAATATGGGCGCAACCGGCGATAAAATTCAAAGGCTTAAGGATTTTTCGTCAAAGCTTATTGTTACAGGGCTTGCCGCGGCGCTTCTCGGAGCGGGCTTTACGCTGCTTCTTTATTCAAACAAGAAAAAAGCTCAGGTATATATTTACAGCGGAATTTCGGGCGGTGCGGCAGGAACGGCGCTCGGCGGAATTATATGCAGGCTTCATTCCCCCGCAGGCGCGGTAAACGTTATTCCGAAGGCGTACAATTCAATAGTTTCAACGCTGTTTGCAAAAAGCTTTACAACGCTTGCGCTGGCTTCGCTGGCGGTTGCCGCGCTGTTTTGGATTATAATGCTTTTAACCTACAGGCAGCAGAGAAAGAAAAGAAAATAAGACGGTATAGCAGAGGTTTATGTCAATCTCTGCTATCTTTTTAAATAACTTTGTTAAATTATTGTCAATGCGTTGTAGGATTTAACAAACATTTTCCGCCTACATTGACAAAAAGTTTAACATCTATATAATATATTTAGCAAAATAAATTGCTCAATAACAAACATGAGAGGTAAAATTATGGCAAGAGTTTACAATTTCAGCGCAGGTCCTTCAACACTTCCCGAAAAGGTACTTCAGCGCGCAGGTGCGGAAATTATGGATTACAACGGTTCGGGCCAGTCCGTTATGGAGATGAGCCACCGTTCAAAATGGTTTGACGATATTATTAAGGAAGCCGAGGCTCTTATGAGAGAGCTTTACAAAATCCCCGATAACTACAAGGTGCTTTTCCTTCAGGGCGGCGCCTCGGCTCAGTTTTCGGCTATTCCGCTTAACTTTATGAACGGCAGCGGCAAGGCCGATTACATCATCACGGGCCAGTGGGCTAAGAAGGCTTTTCAGGAGGCGCAGAAATACGGCGACGCAAAGGCTGTTGCTTCCTCGGCTGATAAAACCTTCAGCTATATTCCGAAAACAAAGCCCGAGGATTTCAGGGATGACGCGGACTATGTTTATATCTGTATGAACAACACAATTTACGGAACGGTATACAAAGAGCTTCCTCCGGTAGGCGACAAGGTTCTTATTGCCGACGTTTCATCATGCGCTCTTTCCGAGCCGCTTGATATAAGCAAGTTCGGCGTTGTTTACTTCGGCGCACAGAAGAACGTTGCTCCGGCAGGCCTTGTTGTTGCAATCATACGCGAGGATTTACTCGGCAACGCAAGGGACATCACCCCGGTTATGATGAATTATAAAATTCAGGCTGACGCCGATTCGCTTTACAACACTCCCCCGTGCTGGACAATTTATATCTGCAAGCTTGTTCTTGACTGGATTAAAGAGGAATTCGGCTCGCTTGACGCCATGAAGGCTCACAACGAAAAGAAGGCTAAAATCCTTTACGACTTCCTTGATTCCTCAAAGATGTTCAGGGGCACGGTTGTTCCCGAGGACAGAAGCCTCATGAACGTTCCGTTTGTAACGGACAGCGACGAGCTTAACGCAAAATTCATTAAGGAAGCAACCGAGGCGGGCTTTGTTAACCTTAAGGGCCACAGAACCGTTGGCGGTATGAGAGCTTCCATCTACAACGCTATGCCGATTGAAGGCGTTGAAAAGCTTGTTGAATTTATGAAGAACTTTGAGGAGGCTAACGCATAATGTATAAAATTAAAACGCTTAACAAAATTTCAAACGTAGGCCTTTCTAAATTTGATAAAAGCAAGTATACCTACGGCGACGAAATTGAGAATCCGGACGCGATTATGGTTCGCTCCGCTTCAATGCACGATATGGAAATGCCCTCCTCCCTTCTTGCAATTGCAAGAGCGGGCGCAGGAACAAACAACATCCCCGTTGCCGACTGCGCTGATAAGGGCATAGTGGTTTTTAACACCCCCGGCGCAAACGCAAACGCGGTTAAGGAGCTTGTTATTTTAGGTATGCTCATCTCCTCGCGTAAGGTTACAAACGCCATTGACTGGTGCAAGACCATCAAGGGCGAGGGCGAAAACGTAGGCAAAACCGTTGAAAAGGGCAAAAGCGCGTTTGCAGGCCCCGAAATCAAGGGCAAAACCCTCGGCGTAATCGGTCTCGGCGCTATCGGAAGGCTTGTTGCGGAGGCTGCCGTTGACCTCGGTATGAAGGTTATCGGCTACGACCCCTTCCTTCCTGCCGACGCAGAGCTTAAAAGAGGCATTACCCTTAATAACAGCCTTGAAGAAATCTTCCCCGTTGCGGATTATATTACGCTTCACGTTCCGCTTAACGACGAAACCAAAAGTCTTGTCAACAGGGAAACTATTGATACAATGAAGAACACCGTTCGCATTATGAACTTTGCGCGCGGCGCGCTTGCCAACAGCGCGGACGTTATTGAAGCGCTTAAGGACGGAAGAATGGCGGCTTACGTTACCGATTTTCCGGACGCGGAGCTTATAGGCGTTGACGGCGTTGTTGCCCTTCCCCACCTCGGCGCGTCTACCCCCGAAAGCGAGGAAAACTGCGCGGCTATGGGCGCCCTTGAGCTTATAGATTTTCTTGAAAACGGCAACATTAAAAATTCCGTTAATATGCCGAGCGTAAGCGTTGCAAAATCAGGCTCCGTAAGAATTACGGTTATCCATAAAAACCAGCCTACAATGATTTCAACCATTACCGATACAATCTCAAAGGACGGCATTAACATCGCCGCTTTTGAGGATAAAAACAGAGGCGCAATCGCTTATTCAATCATCGACTGCGACACCAACGTTTCAAACAGCGTTGTAAGCGATATTGAAAACATCGACGGCGTTATCAAGGTAAGAGTAATCAAATAATAAACCCCATAACAAAAATACGGAGTGGTATTCCACTCCGTATTTTTGTTTAACAGTACCGTTATAAAAAAGACTTTACAAATCAGAAGTTTTATGTTTTTTGTAGGGCAAGGTGCCTACACCTTGCCGCGGCACGATGTGGGTAACTCCCCTGTTAGGGGAGATGCCTGAAGGGCAGAGGGGTCTGCCGCCTCTGCCGCCAAATCCCGATTTATCGGCGCGTTAAACAGCTAATTCCTTTTTTGAACGAAGGGCGTTAACCTTGCCGTTAAAGGCTTTTGTAAAAAGCTTATTAACCGGAACAAGAAGCAGCGCGAAGGCAAGGGTTGTTGCAAAACAGAAAAGAAGCTGATTTCTTACCCTCATTTCGCCGAGAGCCGTATTTCCGATTATAATAAAGCCGAGCCGCTGGGCGTAATAAAGCGGAAGACTGAAGCGCCCGAGCGCATATATAAACGAATTATTCAGCTTTCCGCTGAAGTATGTAACCTCGCTGAAGGTCAGCGTTACCGCGATTGCAAGCGAATAAAAGGCGTAGGCCTCGTAGCTGTTGGGAAAATCGGAAAAGGTATAGGCTATCGGAAGGGCGTAACAGATAAATTCAGCCGCGGTCAGCAACAGCCTGTCCGCCCTGCTAAAATTCAGGCGTTTAATAAAGCCCGAAACCTCAAAGCAAAACGCGCCGCCGCAGATTTCGCAAAACGCCCTTAAATATCCCTTAGGGAAAGAATTGCCGAAAACCCAGCGTTCAACTCCGCCGAGCTTGCCTTGGGAATGAATCATATAGCCTATTGAAAAAATAACGATTAACGGGCAGGCAAGCCTTGTAAAGCGTTCCCTGTATTTTAAAACAAGCGGATAAATTATCGCCATCATTAAAAGCATAGCGGCAACGTACCATTCGGGGGTAATAAGCGTTCGCTTATGCACGCCTGAATTCTGAATAAAAAAGAAATTCGGAAGCGTATCGATTACCGATAAAAAGCTGTCCTTTGCTGTATATTCCGTTTTAAGCGCAAAGCTTACCGCAAGGCAAACGGCATAAACGGTTACGTGATAAGGCAAAACGCTTCTCAGCTTTTTAAAAAGAAATCGTTGCGTATCAACCGCAATGTTATTTGTTACATAATGCTTTTTGGCATTTTTAGCCAAAAGCCAGCCCGAAACAAGGAAAAAGAATTCTACGCCTATTTTACCCTTACTGAAAAACTCAAAGGGCGCAGGCAGCTTAATTTCTATTGCGTTACGACAGTGAAAAAGAATAACAATAACGCAAAAGACAAGCCGCATAAGCTCAATATTACCGTTTCTTTTTTGCATAAATAATCCGCTCCTCTCGTATATAAGTACGAAAAACGGTATAAATACAACAAAAAACGGCTCGCTGTTAAGCGAGTCGCGTGCTCTGTCAGTTAATTATTTCTCTTAACACAAGAATCTCGTCGGGGTTAAGCTGCTTCGCGAATTCGTTAAGACTTACGAACGCGTAACGCTCGTCGAGCATAACAATTTTTGAATATTCTCCCGCGATATACGGAACGAAGCTGTTAGCGAAGGAATCCTTTAAAACGAGAAGCGTTTTTCCGTTTCCGTTTTTATTTTCAATCTCAACGACTCCGTGGTTTCCGCCCTGAAATACGTTGTATTTATCCTTGGTTTCAAGCGCTTTATAATCGTAGAAATCAATAGTCTTTCCGTCGGCTGTTACGCTTAGCTCAGGCACGGACGGAAGCCCGATTTCGTCAACGCCCTTAAAGGTCGGAACCTTGGAATAGAGAGTACCGCGGAAGTCCCCGCTTACGGTTTTTACTCCGAAGCTTTCGAGCGGCTTAGCCTGAACTCCCCTCGCCTTACAGAATTCCGTATAAGCAAGATACGCGCCGTTATAATTCCAGTGATGGTCGGTTTTATAATAGCAGTCGGGAGAAGCGAGAACGCCTCTTAAATCGAGCGCTGTTGCAGCGGGAAGCCGTTTTGTAAGCCCGGCATAAAGCGAATCGTAATCGTACATTACTGCGCCCTTCGGAAGCTCGCTTTTAAGCTCAACCCCTGCCGAGGGAACGTACATAACGTAGGTCTTACGCTCCTCAGCCGCGGCGTTGACCTTAAGCGCGTACGCCTTAAGCGCCTTGACGTCGATGTCCGCGTCGGTTGTCTTTTGTATAAGCCGCCCGCTCTTACAGATATACGCGCCGCCTATATCCCTCTGACCGACGGCGAAGCGAAGCCCCGTCTGTAAATATACAAGCTCCTCCCTGAGCGGGAACTGGTCCGAAAGATAGCTTTCCAAATCTTCCTGAAAGCTGCCGTCCCTGATTTTGCGCGATATTCCGTTTCTCGTCATAAGACTTCTGTTTTCCTGCTCCGAGGTCGCTCTGTCAGGCATAATGAATATTGACGAAGCGATTACCGCGGGAACAAGAACAAATAATATAAGTAATATCTTTTTCATGCTCCCACCTCAGAATCTGAAATACAAGAACGGATTATAGCTGTCGCCGATAAGCATTAAGACGGAGAGAAGAATAATTATTCCTCCGACGATAAGCTTAACCGTAAATGAATCCGTAATACGTTTGAATATCCGTTTCGGTATATCGGTCGAAAGCAGTATTCCCGAAACGAGAACGACTGCATAGGATTTAAGATAGTATATAAAGTCCGCGCTGTACGCTCCGTTTGCGCCGAAGAGCGACACGAAGTATTTTGAAAGCGCGCCGAAATCCTCATTCGCGAAGATTACCCACGAAACGAGTACGAAAAGCATAGTGTAAATATGTGCGAAAGCCGACGGGAGCTTTTTGAGGAGCTTTAAAAGGAACAGCTTTTCCGCTACAAGAAGCACGAAGAAATACAGTCCCCATAAAACAAAGTTCCAGCCCGCGCCGTGCCAGAGTCCTGTTAAGAACCACACGATAAAAAGGTTTAAAATCTGACGCGCGATTCCCTTTCTGTTACCTCCGAGAGGTATGTATACGTATTCCCTGAACCACGTTCCGAGCGAGATGTGCCATCTGCGCCAGAATTCCGTTATGCTCTTTGACATATACGGATAATTAAAGTTTTCACAAAGCTCAAAGCCGAGTATACGTCCGAGACCTATCGCCATATCGGAATAACCCGAGAAGTCAAAATAAATCTGAAGCGCAAACGCAACTGCGCCGAGCCACGCGACCGCCGCGGTGTTTCCGCTCTGAGACGAAATTTCCTCCCAAAGAGCACCCGCCTGATTGGCGAGAAGCACCTTCTTGCCGAGACCGAGAGAAAATCTGAGAGCGCCGCTGAGCGCCTTGTCGGGATTTACCGCGCGCTGTCTTATATCTATCTGATTCTCAATGTCCGCGTATCTTACTATCGGTCCCGCGATAAGCTGAGGGAACATACAGATATACATTCCGAAGCTTATTATATTATGCTGAGCCTTAACCTTTTTTCTGTAGACGTCGATAGTATAGGAGAGCGTCTGGAAGGTATAAAACGAAATACCTATCGGAAGCGCAATTCCGAGCGGACGCAAACTAAGACCGCCGACGGCGTCGGCAGTCTCAATAATAAAGTCGGTATATTTAAAAAAGCAAAGCAAGCCTATATTTACAACAACGGATAAAACAAGCACCGCCGTTCTTCCTTTAGACTTATTCTTCCTTTCAAGCCTTTCAAGCGCCAGTCCGTTACAGTAATCAAACACCGTTGAAAAAAGCATAATAAGCACGTATATCGGCTCTCCCCACGCATAGAAAACGAGGGAGGCGATAAACAGTATTCCGTTTTTAGCCTTTTTCGGCGCAAGATAGTACAGACCGAGCGTTACCGGCAGAAACAGAAGCAGGAATACAAAGCTGCTGAATACCAAAATTAATCTCCGTTAAAAAATGTGTGGAACGCGTCCGAAACCTTAGCCGCCTCGTCGCAGGCAATAAGCGCCGCACAGTTACCCTCGACCTCAACTCTTGCGCCGTCAAGCTTTTTGAGCTGAGTTTTATCGTAGGTTGAATAGAGCGACTTGCGCTTTGCGAGATGTGCCTCAAGCGATTGACGCGCCTCGGTAATATCCGCCGCGTTTTTAACCTGAATTACCGCAAGCTCGTCGGCGTTACCCGTTCCGTTAGTCGCGTAATAGATAAAGAACGACTCAACCTTTGAGTAGTCCATATCCGAAACGTTTGTAAAGAGAACGTCCGCGTCCGCGTCTTCGGAGCTGACGTAGCTCATTTCCTCAAACCTCGTCGTAGCGCCTTCCATAGCGCCCTTAAGGTCGTACATACTTACCGCCGTCTGCTGAGAGCCTCCGCCCGAGCAAGAGCAGAGAACGAGCGCAAGCGCCGCGATAATACCGATTGCCGAAATAATACTCTTTCTCATCTTTTATCCCACTGAAGTTTTATTATAATAGTTTTCCATTGCCTTCGAAATTGCCTTTTCTACCCTTGAAGCAGTCTTTTCGTCGACTTCGGTAGAAGCTTCGTTATAGAAATTAATATAGAAGCAAAGAACATACTTTGAATCCTCGTTAAGCATCCAGTCAAAGCTCAGCGAAAAGTCCTCGCTCATCTCGAACTGCTGCATAAGCTGCTCAACCATATACTGAGCCTTTTTCTCGTTCTTTTCGTTAATCTCGGTTTTGAAGGTACAGCTTATAACCGACTTTCTGTTTATGATAGCGTCGGTCAGCCATGCGGGAATAGCGTAGATATCGTCAAGCTCGTCACAGATTGAGAATATGTAGTTATACTTTTTACCCGTTGCCGCGGGGAAATACTCTCTCGTCCAGTCGTGTCCCTGAGCGCAGCGGTTATCGTCCATATTAAAGTTCTGATAATTCGAGGACTCGTTATCCATATAACAGTCGGTGTGGTACCAGCCGTCGTCAAGCTTTACCAAATCCCACGAATGTGTTAAATCGGACGAGTGAACTACCTTACACTCGATACCGAGCATCTGCATAAACATTCTGAACGTCGTAGCGTATCCTACGCATACCGCGCTTCTGTACTTAAGCACGTCGTGCGGATTATCGTTATCGCCGTTTCTTGTCGGGATAACCGTAAGGATACCCGTATTGCTCGTAAGCTTAGCGGTAAGCCAGACGTAAACCGCCTTTTCCTTTTCGAAATCGCTCATTCCATCGGTAATGATTTCGTCGAGGACCTCCTTCGCCATATCGAGCGTTTCCTTCTGAGTATCGTCAAGCTTTGACGTATCGCCCGAAATGTATGCGTCGGAAATCGGAAGAGTCGACTTAATCGTATACGTACCTGCGATTGTAACGTCGTCCTCCTGGTTAACGTCCTCTGCAAAGCCCTGCATTTCATTAATCTTGTCTACTGTCTTTTTCTGGCTTATCAGCGTTACCGCAGAAAGCGCAACGCTGATACAAAGAAACAGTGAAATAAACACCATAAAGCCTGTCATTTTCTTTTCGTTCATTTTAAAAATCTCCCGGGTATAAAAATATTGCAGAATTGTTATATCACAATAAATATACAAAAGTCAACAGATATTTTTTAAACAACAAAAAATTACGGCTGCATAAGCAGCCGTATTATTTTCGGTTAACCTACGTTTGTAAGGTGCTGCTCCTTGTCGCCTTTCAGGAACTGGGTATAGCCGTATTTCTTTTTAACGGCCTTAAGGTTGCATTTTACGTTGCCGACCGTCAGGTTTGCAATAAACTTGGCGGCGTCGCCGTCATAGGTGTAAAGGCCGTGGATAATGCCCTTGATAAACCAGGTGTTATTTGGAAGCACGCAGGTTTTAGCGTTGATAACCTTATCGGGCGAAGCATACTTACCCTTGGCGTTTTTGCCCTTAAGCTTTTTGCCGTATTTAGCAACGGTTGCGCCTACTGAGGCGTACTTTGTATCAATAAGCAAATCCGTATGGTTGCTGTATTTTGAAGTAAGCGGAAGGCCGCCCGTGCCGTAATTCGCAATAACGGCTATTTCCACGCCGTGCTTTTTAAGGTATTTAAGGTTTTTCTTAAAGCGCCCCTGAACCTTGTGGTACCTCTGAATTTTCTTGTAAAGGCCGCTGTTTTTATCAAGATAGCCTATCTTAACCATCTTTTTAACGCATTTATCAAATTCGGAATACGGAATAACCTCCCAGAAGGCAGGGATGTTGCCCACCCACGGCTTAACAACCTCAAGGAAGAATTTTTTGCGCATTTTTGTATTGCTTAAAACGTCCTTCTGAAGATTGTCAAGAGCGTTGGCAATTCTGTCGTCCCCGATTGCGGAAATCGCCTTGAAAAGCGTTTCCTTATCGCCGCCCTGAAAATCCTGTTCCATATTCTTAAGGTAAGGAAGAACCTTTTTCTTATCCGTCTGAAGGTCAAATTCAAACGCTCTTGCAACGTCCGCGCCGAGATAAGCGGGGTTTAAAAGCACGCAGCGTTCAAGGTCCTTTTTTGTTTTATACCTGTCAAAATAAGCGCTCATAACCGCGCCGCCGAGCGAAAGCGCACAGATTGAAACCTTTTTTGCACCGGTTCTTTTCTTAACGGCAACGATGAACTTGCGAAGCTTTTTCGCCGTTTGGCATAAATCGACGCGCCAGTCATAGTTAAACGCATAAACGTTCTTTGCGCCGATTAACGAGCTTGTCTGGCGGGCAATAACGGGAATTGAAAAGTCCCTTAAGGTAAGGTAATCCTTATGCTTTGAAAGCGGCTCCTCCCAATAGGTTTTAATGCCCTGCCCCTTCTTCGGGTTTCCGTTTTCATTAAAGTTGAGATTGGTTCCCTCAAAATAATCGCCGAGCGCCTCAAAAAGCGCATAGTAATCGGGAGTCTGGTCCTCGGTGAAGAGCTTAACGGCGTTATCAAGAATCGTCTGATTTTTCGCCATCGCGCTTACGTCAAGGCCGAACTGCGGAATTTTAACCTCGTTTTCGGTTCCCATATACTGGTAAATATCGCTTCCGCCGAGTCCGTGAAGAACGATTACGGGCGTGGCCTTCTTGTCCCTCGCGAACGCAACCGATGAAACGGAAAACGTTAAAACCATAACAAGAACAACGCTAATAAGTTTTATCAGCTTTTTCATAATATTACCCCTTTTCGCATTAATCGCTGTATCTTTGCTTTTTAACATCAAGGTGCCTTATATCAATATAATCGGGAAGCCCGCTTCTGAACGGCGTTTGAACAACGCCCCTGATAAGCGGCCTTAAATAGGTTACCATCTCCTGCGTAACGTCGTTTCCCTCTTCGTTTATCCATTCGCGCGGAACGGTTTTTTCCATATTTGCAACGGTTGCAACGTTTTCGGTTAAATATTCAACGCAGTACGGCTTGTTAGAGGTTCTTCTCAGCGTTGAAAATACGCCCGTCTGGCCCTCCTCGGCGGCCCTTACGGCAACCGAGCCGAGGTTGAACGCCTCGTTAACGTCGCAAAGCGAGGCGATATGCCCTGCGCTTCGCTGAAGAACGCTCGGTTCAAGCGCCCTTACCTTACAGCCAACCTCGTTTTCAATAACGGATTTAAGGTACGCGCCGGTTCCGCTGAGCCTTGCGTGGCCGAAGCGGTCGTCGCCCTTATCCTGCTTTGCCGAAATGTATTTTCCGTTTTTATCCTTAATTCCTTCGGAAACGACAACGATAACCGAGTTGTATTCCTCAAGCTTCTTTTTTACGTCCTCTTTAAACTGCTCAACCGAAAACGGAACCTCGGGAAGATAGATGAGGTGAGGAGCAGGCATATTATCCTGCCTTGCAAGCACCGACGCGGCGGTAAGCCAGCCTGCGTCGCGCCCCATAGCCTCGATAATATGAACGGATTTAATAGAATAAATGCTTGTGTCGTAAGCAACCTCACGAACGCAGGTTGCAATATATTTTGCCGCAGAGCCGAAGCCCGGCGAATGGTCAATGCCGACAAGGTCGTTATCAATGGTTTTCGGTATACCTACAACCTTGACGTCAATGCCGTTTTCCCTCGCGTAATCGGAAAGCTTTAAAACGGTATCCATCGAATCGTTACCGCCGATATAGATAAAATATCCTATATTGTACGCGTCAATAACCTTAAAGATTTTTTTAAATTCCTCTTCCTCGCCCGATAGCTTGTATCTGCACGAACCGAGGAACATAGCCGGCGAATGCTTAAGGCGGTTAAGCTCGTGAGGAAGGCTTCTGAACATTTCGGTTAAATTAACTATGTTGTTATCAAGAAGCCCCTCAATGCCGTTAAGCATACCGTAAATCTTGCCGATTTTTTCGCTTTGAAGGCCGTATTCGATAGCGCCCGCAAGGCTTGAATTAATTACGGCTGTCGGTCCGCCCGACTGGCCGATTATCATATTTTTAATCATAAACTCTCCGTTGCCTTCGCTCTTTTTGTCGGTATAAAACGAAAGCCTTAAATAATATTTGCTGTAATAAATTATACCAAAAACGGCGGCATTATTCAATAGGCTATATTAAATGAAATATAAAGGAATAAATACTGCTTTAAAGTATAAAATTTAAGTTATCTATTGCTTTTTATCCCCATATAGTGATAAAATATAATGTAAATATTTTCTTGGAGGTAGTATTTATGAAAGAAGAAAACAGAAAATACGCCGAAGAAGCTTACGAAATAGTAAACGACGCGGCAACAAAAATCGGCTCAAGGCTTCCCGGCTCTGACGGGGAAACAAAATTTCACCGTTATATGATGGATAAGCTCAGAGCTATCGGTATCACCCCGAAGGAAGAGGAATTCGCCGTTTCGCCGAGAAGCGGTATCGGCGGACTTTCATATGCAGGCTGGGCAGGCTTTATAATCAGCATTGCCTGTCTTTTCGCGCTTGAGCTTCCCACGCTCTGGTTCGGAGTTGCATTTTTCTCATGCCTTGCAATTTTCTGGCTGATATTCAGCTGCTTCCTTTATAAAACCTGGTTTGATATGTTCTTCCCGCAGGAGATTTCACGTAATTCCTACGGCGTTCTTGAGCCCGAGGACGGCAAATACGATTATACAATCATCCTTTCAGGCCATACGGACACAAGCTGGTGCTGGCGCCATTCGGAACACGCTTATAAATACAAGGATAAGCCGATTATCGGCATAATCGCAACCTACGGAAAAGTAGGCTTCGGCGCGGTTTGCTTCTTCTTTATTACCCTTGCTTCAATATTTATGGCGGTTGTTCAGGCAATTACGCTTATTAAAGGCGCAAACGATTTCGCCTTTGCAAGCTTCCTTTCAAACCCGATTTACACCCGATTTGTAACGGCTATGCACTTTATTCCGTTAATCACGGCTCTCGGCTGCTGGTTCGTTATTATGTGGGGCGACCCGAACGGAAGAAATGCTTCCCGCGGTGCAATGGATAATGCAACGGGTATTGCTCTTTCATACGAGGTTATTAAGTATTTTAAGGAAAATCCCGATAAAATGCCCAAAAACTGCCGTATTGTTGACCTTAACGTTGGCTCTGAAGAAAGCGGCCTTCGCGGCTCAATGTTTTTTGCGCAGGAGCATAAAAACGACGACCTTACCAAAAACGCATGGAACATCAACATTGATTCGGTTGCGGATAAGGATTATTTTGAGGTCGTTATTAAGGACGACTGGCAGGGCTGCCGTTTTGATACGGATATGGAAAAGATGTTTAAGGATACCTTTAACGAGCTTAATATTCCGAGCAAATCAAAGGACCACTGCATTCACAACCCCGTAGGCGGCTGCGACAGCACGCCGATGACAAGGGCGGGAATTAAATCCGTTACCTTTGCGGCGCAGAATCCAATGCTTACATATTATTATCACACCTGGCGCGATATGCCCCGGCGTTTTGAGATGGAAACAGTAGGCAACGGCTTCGACGTTGTTCTCGGCGTAATAGATAAAATCGCCGCTTTCCAGGAAGCGAACGGCTACAACGGCCCCCAGAAAAAGGCGAAGAAATAATCATAACCACCAGTTCAACTGGTGGTTATGATTAAGCTTTTAAATGGGTGCTTCGCACGCGGGACGTCGGGGGCGCCGTCCCCTACAAAATATCTTATCTTTGATTATACGGCGTGGTTATGCCCTTTTTCGACTGTCTCACGGCTGAGTTAAAAACTCAGCCGTTAATTATCTGCAAAAAATTTTTTATTTCTTAACCGAAAAGCGGAATTCCGTTACGGTTTTAAATTCCTCGTTTGCTTTTACAAAGCGGACGGGGAAATTTTTATGGTTTACCGAATCGGGGTAAAACTGCGTTTCAAGCGCAACGCCGCGGCGGAAGGTAACCTTGCTTTCTCCCTTGCCTACGGTATAATCCCTTGACAGCCAGCCTCCGCAGTAAAGCTGAATGCCCGGTAAGTCGGTATAAACGGCAAGCTCTCTTCCGCTGTTTTCATCATAAAGCACGGCCGCCTCCTTAAGCGTGCCGTCATAGTTATTAAGGCAATAG
The DNA here is from genome assembly GCA_900316345.1 of uncultured Eubacteriales bacterium. Taxonomy (GTDB): domain Bacteria; phylum Bacillota; class Clostridia; order Oscillospirales; family Acutalibacteraceae; genus Eubacterium_R. The sequence continues at coordinate 15,447 of ONCR01000057.1, forward strand.
TTGTTATCGTAGCCCACGCCCTCGATAATCGCCCTGAAGGGCTCGTCAATCCTTTCGCCTATTTTATGCGGACGGGTAAAATCCATCATAGTTCCCTTAACCTCGCCGAGCTCGCCCGTGGGAAGCTGGCTTTCGTCGGTTTCGGTAAAATAATCGGCATTGATTTTAAGGATATGCCCCTCGATTGTTGCGCTGCTGTCGCCCGAAAGATTAAAATACGCATGGTTGGTCGGGTTTGCAACGGTGTCGGAGCTGCTCAAAACGCTGTATTCAACGCGAAGAACGTTATCCTCGGTTAAGGTATATTTTATGCGGATATTAAAATCGCCGGGGAAGCCGTCCTCGCCGTCGGGCGAAAAGCGGAAGAAGGTTACAAAGTCCTCGCCCGTTTTTTCAACCTCCCAGTTGGTGAACGAAAAGCGTCCGCCGCCGTGAAGGGTCCACGTTCCCTGGTTCTTCGGGGTATTGTATTCCTTACCCTCAAAAACAAATTTTCCGTCGCGGATTCGGTTTGCCCAGCGGCCTACGGCAAGGCCCTGATAGCCGTAATCGGGGTTAGTATAATCCTTCGGGTTGTCAAAACCGAGAACAACGTCCGCCAACCCTCCGTTTCTATCGGGAACGAAGAGCGACTGAATGCCTGCGCCGAGGGTTTGAAGAGAAACACAGGCGCCGTTTTTATTGGTGATTTTATAAAGATAAACGGGCTCGTTTTCATCAAGATATCCGAAAAGTGATTTTTCAACTGACATAACAGCTCTCCTTAAGTTTAAGATAAATTAATTATATAGTAAAAATTAATTAATTTCAATAGTATTGACTTTTTAAAACTTAATGATTAATATAATATTACAATTTTGTTACAAGAGGTATGATATGAGCTTTATAGTATCAATTATGCGTTATATTGCGCCGATAACCGCTCTGATAGTTATAGGCGCCTCGGTTATATCGCTTTTCAGGAACAGGCCGAGGGTTCACAAGCTCGCGCGGCTGATTGACACGAGAGGCGGAGAGCCGATAGAAATTGACCATTGGGAAACCTCAATCGGCAAAAGCAAATCAAACGACATTGTTCTTGACTATCCTGCAATTGCGCGCTTTCACGCGGTAATAGCAAAAAAAAGGCGCGATTGGGTAATAACAAACACCTCTAACCGTACGTCAAACCGTTAAAACCTCCGCGCCGAGAACTGTTGCTTACGCCGTTCTTGTTGACGTTAAAACAAGGCGTCCCGTATATATAAAGAATTACGACGTTTTAATCGGCAGAGGTCCCGACTGCGACATTCAGCTTTCAAATCAAACGGTAAGCGCTCACCATGCGCGTATTCATAAAACGAGCCGCGGCTGGGCACTTTCGGACCTTGACAGCCACAACGGAACAAAACTCAACGGAAGATATATCAACCAGCCTCAGCTTATTTTTGACGAGGATATGATAAGCTTCAGCGACAGAGTTTTCATTTTCTACGAAAAGTAAAGGAGATAATCATGGCTTCAAAGATAAAAAAACAGCCTAAAATTAAGCCGATGAACAACTTCCTTATGCTTTTCATTCTTTCGGCTTTTCAGCTTGTAACGGGATTTATCGGCGCCTCGTGCGGCGAGCATTTTGAAGTGAAAGCGCTGCTTGCGCTTTTGTGCCTTGTTGCAACGGAATGGGTTTATTTAATTGTATTTTACACCGCCTTTCACAGGCGTAATTTTGAACTTGAATTAATAGCCTTTTTCCTTACGGGAGTGGGGCTTGTTACTATCGGAAGCGTTTATCCCGATTCCGCCTTCAAGCAATACTTTATGGCGCTTGCCGGATTAATAGGCTTTATTATTCTTGTTTTCCTTTTGGGACATGTTGATTTATGTATGAAGCTTCGCCCCTTTGTTGCGGGCGCGGCTATACTTCTTCTTTTAATCAACCTCGCCATTGCCGGAACAACTAACGGCGCAAGAAACTGGATTTCCCTCGGCGGAATTACGCTTCAGCCCTCGGAATTCGTTAAGGTTGCGTTTATCTTCGTAGGCGCCGCCACGCTTGAAAAAATTCAGACCTCAAGGAACATTATTCTTTACATAGTTTTTTCGGCGGGGTGCGTCGGCTCGCTTATTCTTATGCGCGATTTCGGAACGGCTTTGATTTTCTTTATAACCTTTTTAATCATAGCCTTTATGACCTCGGGCGACATTAAAACAATTATTCTTGCAATAGCCTCCGCGGTAATGGGCGGAGCGATTGTTCTTAAATACAAATCCTACGTTTTAAGGCGATTTTCGGTTTACCGCCACGTTTGGGACGACCCGTATAAATGGGGAATGCAGCAAACGCGCGTGCTTGTAGGCATTGCAAGCGGAGGCCTTTTCGGGGTAGGGATAGGCAACGGCTACGTAAGAACCTATTACGCCCCCGTTTCGGACAGTATTTTCGGCGTAATCTGTGAGGAATGGGGCCTGATTTTCGGAATTACCCTTATTCTCGCCTTCGTTGCAATAGCTGTTTCCGCGCTTATTAATTCAATCGCTTCGCGCTCGGCGTTTTATTCTATTGCCGCTATTGCGGGCGCAGGCCTTCTTCTTTTCCAATGCGGCCTTAACGTTTTCGGTATTACCGACATTCTTCCGCTTACGGGCGTTACGGTTCCGTTTATCTCTCTCGGCGGTTCATCAATGATTAGCTGCTGGGCAATTCTCGCCTTCATCAAGGCGGCTGACGTAAGAACCTATAACTATTTAGGCTCGCGGGCCAAGGCCGAAAAAGGAGGCGTAAGATAAATGAAAATGATAACGAAAAGAGGAGTTTTCCTCTGGATTTTATGCTTCCTTTTTGTAATAGGAATAGTTATACTTGTTATTTCGTTTGCCAATAACGGAAGCGACTGGGCAATGAAGCGCTACAACAAGCACCTTTATTCCAACGGCGAGCTTATCGGCGCGGGAACGATTTACGACACCGACGGCGTTGCACTTGTTGAAACCAAAAACGGCGAAAGAGTTTATAATGAGGACAGAACAATCCGCAAGGCAACCCTTCATATGGTAGGCGATAAAAGGAACTTTATCTCAACGGGCGTTCAGTCCGTATACGATTACAGGCTTACCGGCTACAGCCTTATGTTCGGCGTTTATAACCTTAAGCGCTACGGCAAGGGCAACGACCTTAACCTTACCATTGACAGCGAAATCTGCGCCGAAGCGTATAATGCGCTTGACGGGCGCAAGGGCACGGTTGGCGTTGTTAATTACAAAACGGGCGATATTATCTGCTGCGTTTCTTACCCTTCCTTTGACGTTAACAATCCGCCCGACGATATTGACACCAACGATGAATACGAGGGCGTATACATTAACCGCCTTCTTACGGCGCATTATGTTCCCGGCTCAACCTTTAAAATTGTTACCGCCGTTTGCGCTATTGAAAACATCCCCGATATTTTTGAAAGAACCTGGGATTGCGGCGGAGCATATCAGCCCGACGAGGGCGTTGAAATTACCTGTAACGCCGACCACGGCCACAAAATCAATTTTAAGGACGCGCTTGCAAAAAGCTGTAACTCCGCCTTTGCTCAGATTGCAATTGAGCTCGGCGAGGAAAAGCTTAACAAAACCGCAAGGGAGCTCGGCATAGGCTCAAGCATTAAAATCAGCGGCGACATAAGCTGTTATTCGGGCAAGCTTGAATTAAACGGAAAAATTGCCGAGGACAAGCTCGGCTGGACGGGTATAGGCCAGGGCGACACGAGAATTGCCCCGATTTCAATGCTCGCAATAGTAAGCGCAATAGCAAACGGGGGCAAGGCGCCTGCAATGAACGCAGTTAAAGGCCTTGCAAGCCAGGCGGGCGAAAGGCTTAACATTTCCATCCCCTCAAGCACAACGCAGCTAATGGACGCTGAAACGGCTTCAAAAATGAAATCAATGCTGCGCTATAATATCAAGGAGCAATACGGCGATTCAAATTATGAGGGGCTTAACCTCTGCGCAAAAAGCGGCACGGCCCAGATTGACCAATACGACGAACATAACATCGCCTGGTTTACGGGCTTTATGGACGACGACTCCTGCCCCTACGCCTTTGTTGTTGCGATTGAAAACGGCAACTCGGGAAGCAAAACCGCAGGCCCCGTTGCCAACAGAGTTATGCAGGCGGTTAAGGAAAAATACGGAAAATAATAATATTTTTCGCTGATGATGCATATTAATTACCGTAATACAGCTTATCGGTGATAATATGCAGATTGTAACAATTAAAGCAAAACCAAAAACAGTATTCGGCGCGGTTCTTGCCCTTACGGGAATAATAGTTATTATTCTTACCTTTACGCTTAACCACCCCGAAAAGGCGGTTAACGTAAACAAAAGCATAAGCCTTGCAACAGCCGAAGAGCGCAGGGGCTACCTTGCCTCGCTCGGGTATGAAACCGAGGTTGTTGAGGAACAGAAGGATATAATAATACCCAAAGAATTCAATAAGGTTTATGAGGATTATAACAAAATTCAGAAACAGCAGGGCTTTGACCTTGAGCCGTACAAGGGCAAGGGCGCAACGATTTATACCTATCAAATTAAAAACAGCGATTTGGGCGAAAACGTTATAGCTAACCTTATTGCGTATGAGGATAAGCTTATAGGCGCCGATTTATGCGACCCTTCGGCGGACGACGGCTTTTTAATTGCCCTTATCGGCGAAAACGATGATGCAGCGGCTTGATAAAACACTTTCAAAGGAACTGAATATTTCGCGCAGCGAGGCAAAGCAGCTTATTAAAAAAGGCTCCGTTAAGGTTAACGGGGCCTTGGCTTCTTCCGATTCGAAATGCGCTGAGGACGACGTTATTTCGGTTAACGGAAAAGAGATTAAGCAAAACAAATTCGTATATATTATGCTTAATAAGCCGCAAGGCGCAGTCAGCGCAACCGAGGATAAAAGCGAAAAAACGGTAATTGACCTTCTTCCCGAGGAAATGCGCCGCAAGGGGCTTTTCCCCGCAGGGCGGCTTGATAAAGACACAACGGGTTTTCTTCTTTTAACCGATGACGGCGAATTTGCCCACAGCATTTTAAGCCCTAAAAAGCATATAGATAAAATATATACCGCAAGGCTTGACAAGCCGATAAACGAAGATATAATAAATGATTTTGAAAGCGGAATGCAGCTTGGCGACAGCCTTCTTCAAAGCGCGGGGCTTGAGACGATTGACGGCGATAATACGTTTGTAAAGATAACCCTTCGCGAAGGGATTTATCACCAGATTAAGCGTATGTTTAAAAAGCACGGAATAACCGTTGTTGAATTAAGACGCATTGCAATGGGCGGGCTTTTTCTTGATTCCTCGCTTAAAGAGGGCGAGAGCAGATATATAACTTTTGAGGAGCTCGGCAAAATTAAGCCTTCTAAATAATCAACGGCATAGATTTCAAGGCACAATATATTGTGTTTGTTGTGTGATTTATGCAAATTTTACAAAAAAAATAATAAATATTTGTTAAAAAGGTTGCAAAAGCATCAAGTTACTTGTATAATATATACAAACAGCTTGATGTTTTTTTGTGCATTATTGTTGCAAGATATAAAACTGAGGAGGATTTTATATGCCGAACAGACTTTTTCAGGGCGTAATAAATCAGATGAAAGAAGCTATTGACCGCGTTATCGGCGTTGTTGATGAAAGCGGAACAATCATTGCTTCAAGCGAGCTTCAGCTTATAGGCGAAATACGCAAAGGCGTTATTTCTGCAGGCGTTTTTAACGGTCCGCTTATCTGCGTTGACCAAAGCAGCTATAAAGCCTTCGGCAACAGCGCTCATCCCGAATATGCGGTATTTGTTGAGGGGACGGACGAAACAAGCCGCCACTATGCAGGCATAATCGCCATCGCCCTTGAACAGATAAAGAAAAATAATGACGAAAAATTTGACCGCTCAAATTTCGTTAAAAACGTTATTCTTGATAATATCCTTCCCGGCGATATTTATATTAAATCGCGCGAGCTTCATTTTAATAACGACGCAACAAGGGTAGTTTTCTTAATAAGAATAACCAAGGGCAGCGATATTTCGGTGTTTGATATTATTCAAAACTTCTTCCCCGATAAAAGCAAGGATTTCGTTATCAATATTAACGAAACCGATATTGCGCTTATCAAGGAGGTTCGCCCGAATATTGAAACCAAGGACCTTGAAAAGCTTGCCCAATCTATTTGCGACACCCTTTCAAGCGAATTTTACTGCACGGCGATAGTCGGCATAGGCGTTTGCGTTACGGGCATCAAGGAGCTTGCAAAATCGTTTAAAGAGGCGCAGGTTGCCCTTGAGGTAGGAAAGGTGTTTGATAACGAGCGTTCAATTATCAGCTATGAAAACCTCGGCATTGCAAGGCTTATCTATCAGCTTCCCACTACGCTTTGCGATATGTTCTTAAAAGAGGTGTTTAAAAAAGGCTCGATTGAAAGCCTTGACAAGGAAACGCTGTTCACAATTCAGAAGTTTTTTGAAAACAACCTTAACGTTTCCGAAACCTCAAGAAAGCTTTTCGTCCACAGAAATACGCTTGTTTACCGCCTTGAAAAAATCAAGAAGCTCACCGGCCTTGATTTAAGGGAATTTGACGACGCAATCGTTTTCAAAGTAGCCCTTATGGTAAACAAATACCTTTCATCAACGCCAATAAAATACTAATATAAAAAGTCCCGAGGCAAAATTGAACTGCCCCAGATTGTGCAGACAGCACAAAAAAGCCTACTTGAAGTAGAATATTAAGTTTTAAGCGACGAACTGACATCTTTGTTCAAAGGGTGTC
>ONCR01000058.1 GCA_900316345.1 uncultured Eubacteriales bacterium
TCATATAACTATGATGTATATAATGCCGATACAGATACTTATACTCTGTATTTTAAAGCGCGTGCGTCCGTTGACGATGTAAAAATGACCTTCCGCTGGGGTTATGACGCTACGTCGGGCGACAGCATTCGCACTGTAACTATCGGAACGGAATGGAAGAGTTATACCGTTTATATGCCGAGAACGAAATTGTCCGGCAGTAATTTACACCCGTGGGTTGACAAAGCAAGCACGGTGTATATCAAGGATATTCGTCTTCTTGATGAGACGTTTACCTCCTTACCGGCAGATGAAAACTATTACTCCGGTATTCAGGAACTCACCTATAATTCCACGCAGGGAACCTACGGAACGCTTCCCTCGCCTAAGAATTTAAGAAGCGGTTATAAATTTGACGGCTGGTACACAAAGCGCGTAGGCGGAACGAAGCTTACCGAGAGCACGGCTATAAAATACAACCAAAGATACTATGCTCATTGGAGCGAATGTGCGCATAATTACGTTAAAGAGGTTGAAAAGGAAGCCGGCTGCTTATCTGTCGGAAGAATGAAGTACACCTGCTCGGAATGCGGCGATACGTATTATGAAACTGAACCCGCGCTCGGCCACGTCTGGAGTAACTGGACGGTAACCGTTCCCGCAACGTCAACGCAAGCAGGTGAAGAAGCAAGGGAATGTACACGTTGCGGATATACCGAAACGGCAACGATTTCCCCTGTAGAGCATATACATTCAGCTGCCGCAGCCGTAATTGAAAACAACGTACCGGCAACATGTACTGAAAACGGTTCCTACGACGAGGTCGTTTATTGTTCGGAATGCGACGAGGAGCTTTCAAGGTCATCCAAGATTGTCGCCGCAAAAGGCCACACCTCTGTAACGGATGCCGCAGTACCGGCAAGCTGTACCCAAGCCGGCAAAACCGAGGGTAGCCATTGCTCGGTTTGCGGCGCGATTATAAGGCAGCAGCAGACCGTTGCTGCAAAAGGCCATAGCTGGGGCGAGTGGTCAACCGTAAGGGCGGCAACCGAAACTCAGGAGGGGCAGGAAAGAAGAGAATGTACCGTGTGCACAGCAGCCGAAACGCGTTCTACACCGATTCTGACGCATACGCATACTAACGGTGCACCCGTGGAAGAAAACCGTATAGAGCCTACCTGTACGCAAGACGGTTCTTATGACGAGGTCGTTTATTGCTCATCCTGCAACATTGAGCTATCAAGAACTAAGAAAACAATTTCTTCCCCCGGTCATACTACGGTTAAGGATAAAGCGGTTGTTCCTACCTGTACGCTTCCCGGAAAAACAGAGGGCAGCCATTGCTCCGTTTGCGGAGAAGTTATTACCGCTCAGACAACAATTGCTCCTCTCAACCATTCTTATTATGAATCCTATGTGGCGCCCAAGTGTACGGAGCCCGGATATACTACCTACATCTGCACGCGTTGTAACGATACCTACAAGGGTAATTTTACCTCTGCGCTCGGCCATAATTACGGCGATTGGGTAACCGTTACCTCGGCAACCGAAACACAGCAGGGAGAGGAAAAGCACTGGTGTACCCGTTGCGGAAATGCCGAATCAAGAAAGACCTCTGTTTTGGTTCACATTCACGAAAATGCAGAGCCGATTAAAGAGAATATTATTGAAGCAACCTGTACGGAAAACGGTTCATACGACGAAGTGGTTTATTGCTCCAAGTGCGGCGCGTTAATCTCAAGAGAGAAAAAACTGACCGTTGCAAAAGGACATACCGTTGTCAGCGACCCGAGCGTAGACTCCACTTGTACCGAGACAGGTTTGACCGCCGGCACACATTGCAGCACTTGCGGAAAAATTCTCACCTATCAAAGAGAAACGCCGATGCTTGACCACATCTATACAATGTCCGTTTTAGCGCAGCCGACCTGTACCTCTGAGGGCGTAAAGCAGTATATATGCGTACTTTGCGACGATTCATATATTGAGTATATACCTAAGGCGGCGCACTCGGTTGTTAAGGATACCGCGATTCCCGCAACCTGCACTTCCGAAGGAAAAACCGAGGGAAGCCGTTGCGCGGTATGCGGTGAAATCATCAAAGCGCAGATAACCGTTAAGGCCACGGGCCATAAGCCCGTAACGGATGCGGCAGTTCCGGCAACCTATATTGCAGAGGGCAAAACCGAGGGCAGCCATTGTTCGGTTTGCGGTCAGGTGCTTACTCCGCAAAAGACTATTGCCAAGCTAAAGGTTTCGCCGACGGTTATTAAAAAGACCGTTGCAAAGAAAAAGAGCTTTAAGCTTAGCTGGAAGAAGATAAAAGGCATTAGCGGATACCAGATTCAGTATTCAACGTCTTCAAAATTCTCAAAACCCAAAAAGGTATTTGTTAAGAATTCAACAACCCATGCAAAAACAATTAAAAAGCTTAAAGCAAATAAAACATACTATTTCCGTATAAGAACTTATGTTAAAGTCAACGGTAAGAATGTTTATTCCAAATGGTCTTCTAAAAAAAAGATTGTAACAAAATAAAAACAAGGGCTCGAAGGTATAACCTTCGAGCCCTTGTTTTTTATTATTCTTTATCTTTCGGAAAAATCTGGAAGATTGCCGCGCCGGTGTAGATAACCGCAAGCGAAAGCAGAGCGTATGCAACCGAAGCGGCTATAACGAATATTTTTTCCCTTGAAGTGTCCGCCCTGAGCGCATAAACAATTCCGATAATGCTGACTATTACGGGAAGAACCTCAAATATAATCGGGAATTCAATAACCTGATTAAGCTTTTTATTTTCCTTAACAATCAGGTATAAAACTATACCTGCAAGCGCAAGCCCTGTAACAAACATAATCATATTGAAGAAAAGGCTTTCGTTGGTTGTCATACCGTTTATATACAAAATTGAAGTAAAATCTCTTTTTAAAAGCAATATGAGCATAACGGAAATACCTGCCGCATAGTTTGCAAGGTTAATGAAAAAGGCAAATCCCTTTGAAAATTGCTTCATACTTATTCTCCCTTGTTTAAAAAATTATTAATTTCTGAAATAAGAATATCCGTTTCAATATCGGTTCCTATCGTTATTCTAACATAATTATCAATTCTCGGCAAGTTGAAATAACGTATAAATACCTTTCTTGCCTTAAGAAATTCAAACATTTCTTTCATATTATACTTTTTGTGGGTTGCAAAAATGAAGTTTGTGCTTGAATTCAAAACCTCAAACCCGAGCGCTTCAAGCTCTGTTTTTAGCCTTTCTCTCGTATTAATTATCTTTGCCGTTGTTGCTTTAAAGTATTCGTCATCGTTAACCGATTCAATACCCATTGCGATTGAAAGCGCGTCAACAGTGTAGGAATTATATGAGTTTTTAACCGCTTCAAGAACGGAAACAAGCGCCCTGCTTCCTATAGCAAAGCCTATTCTAAGCCCTGCAAGCGAACGCGATTTTGAAAATGTTCCCGTAACAAGAAGGTTTTCGTATTCCTTTGTAAGTTTAACGCTTGAATAACCGCCGAAATCAACATAAGCTTCGTCAACAATAACAACGCTGTCAGTATTATTATCAAGCATTTTTCTTATAAACTCTTCGCCCTCACAAATTGAAGTTGGTGCGTTCGGATTCGGGAATACTATTCCGCCGTTTTCACCGCTGTAATCGTCAATATTAATTCTGAAATCCTTATTAAGCGCAGGAGTTTTAAAAGGAATCTTAAAAAGCTCGCACCATACGGGGTAAAAGCTGTAAGTAATATCGGGAAAAAGAATCGGCTTTTCGCTGTTAAAAAATGCCTGAAAAGCAAGCGCGATAACGTCATCCGAGCCGTTGCCGAGAAATACGTTTTCAATTTCAACGCCGTAATACTCTGCGATAGCCGCCTTAAGCGGAGTTGCGTCGGCGTGGGGATAAAGGCGAAGGCTTTCGGCATTAAACGCCTTAAGCGCTTCAATCGCCTTAGGCGACGGGGGATAGGGGTTTTCGTTTGCGTTAAGCTTAACTATGTTCTTTTCCTTGCTTTGCTCGCCGGGAACATAGGGCTTTATTTTTCTTAAATTATTTTTCCATTCGTTCATTAGATTCTGTCCTTATATCTTTCGGCGGTAATAACGCCGTCTTTTACGTTTAGTTTGCATATTCTGGCGTTTCGTGCGTCAAAAGCGTCTGCGCCGAGATTGTCGTTATAATCCCTTGCGTGATAAATTGCGTACCACTGCCCGTTTTCCTTTATCATTGAATGGTGGCCCGTGCCCTCTTCAAAATCGTTAGCCGCAAGTACGGGGCAGTAGGTGTTATCGTCGGGGTATTTTTCAAATTTGATTTTCGTTAAATCCGTTTCGTCGGCTTTTGCCCTTGCATAGCCTATGTAATAAGTCGGCTGCTCAAAGCAGTTGCCGGAATACATAACGTAGTGCCAGTCGCCCTCGCGAAAATAAAACGCGCCTTCAATGGTGTGCCAGTGCTCGCCCTTTTTATATCTGTCGCGGCGGTAAATATCCTCATCAAGAGTGGGAACAACAACCGTTTTCGGCTTGCCCTCGGGTGTGAACGGGTCAAGCATACGGTCAACAACGATGTACGTTCCGATTCTTTCGCCTTCAAAACGGTTTGTTGAATAGAATAAAAACAGTCCGCTTTCGTTTTTAACAATATGGCTGTCAATTGAAAACGGGTGAAGCAGCTGCTTCGGGTTTTTAAAAGGACCGAGCGGATTATCCGCCGTAGTAACGAACATCGTCTGGCGGTGGCCGCCCTTGTCGGGTGTGTCGCCGTAAAACTCAAAGGAATTGTACATATAAAAAATTCCGTCAAGCTCAATAACGCTCGGCGCCCAAAAGCCCTCGCATCCGTCAACGCTCATTACTTTTCCGTAAAACTTCCATCCCTCAAAAAGGCTGTCGCTCTGATAGGCGTAAATCCCGTCGTGGCCGGTTGTATAAATGTAATATCTTCCGCCGGCTTTTAAAATATACGGGTCAGCCTGGCCGATATAGTTATCCCTGTCAATTTTAAGTAAGTGCATTATTTGTTTTCCTTTGCCTTCTTTTCTGCTTCAAGCTCCGCTTTTTCCTTGTAGAACATATTCGCTTTTAGGTAAACCTCAATAAATCCGCGTATTACTTCGGCAAGCTTCCCTTCCTGATAGCCTATCGGCAGCAAGTGCTCGTCGTCATCAATTGCAAGCGGACCTTTTTCATAGTCGTTAAAGGTCGGCATAAGCGAATATCCCGTAGCCATTTTTACAATTGAAATCATCGTATAGTCAGCCGTTGCCTCAACAAAGCCCTTTTTCTTTGAATAACGCTCAATCGTTGAGGTTTCAACGCTGTCGTTATGCTTTTTTGTGTAGCAGGCGCCGATTACCTTTTCAATATAATCCTCAAGGGCTTTGTCGGTATAAGGCGCTTTTAAAAGCATAACCGTATCAATATCTGCAATTCCGTATTTATCGCTGTCGCCGCAGGGAATACCTACAAGGTTTTCCTCCTTGTCAACGTAAACGGAAATAGTATAAAACTCTCTGTCCATTGTATTACCTCGTTATATTAATTTATAAAATTATATACTATTAGATTGAAAAATTCAATAATTAATGGTAATATAATTTTAATGTATTAATTTTAATGTATTTGTTGGGGGTAGTTATGAAAAAAATAATTGCAACTATTATGTCATTGATTATTATGATGTCACCTATAACTGCTTTTGCGTCAGAGTATCTATATGGTTACGATATATCAACTCATAATGAGGTTATTGATATCGCTTCTGCAAAGGAAAATAATAAGAGCTTTTTAATGATAAGGCTGGGATATTCGGATAAATATGTTGATAAAAACTTTTTAAGCAACGTTAAAAGCGCGTATGAGGGCAATATGCCCTTCGGCGTTTATCTTTACAGCTATGCCTTTAATGAAGCGGAAGCAAAAAGCGAAGCGCGCTTCGTTATAAAAACGCTTGAAACAATAAGCGATTACGGCGATATGTTCAGGCTTCCCGTTGCTTATGACCTTGAGGAAAATGAAATTCTTCAAAATGCCGACAGGGATGAAATATCAAAAATTATGACCGCCTTTTGTGAAGAGATTAAAGCTGCAGGCTACGTTCCGATGGTTTATGCTAATAAGTATTGGTACGAAAATTATATTGACATTACGGCTGTAAGCGAAAACGGCTATAAAACCTGGTATGCATATTATCCTTCCGAAGAGCCCGATTTTTCAAAACCCGTTCAAATCGGAACTACCGGGCTTTACGCCGATATCTGGCAGTATAAAAAAGGCGATGCAAAGCTTAACACGCTTGATGAAAATATAATGTTTACGCCTGACGAAACAGTTAAACCTGCAGGCTGTGTTCATAAGCTTAATCAGAGCATCAAGCCTGCAACCGTTACAGCTAACGGCGCAGTTATCTATACGTGTGAAAGGTGCGGCGAAGTTGCAAAAAAAGACATAATCCCAAAAATAAAAAGCGTAAGCTTAAAGACTTCTGATTGCGTTTATAACGGCAAGGCACGAAGGCCGGAGGTTATTGTTAAGGATAACAAAGGCAAAGCGGTTACAAAGGAAAATTACACTGTAAGCTATTCTGCGAATACAGATGTCGGCTATGCAAGTGCAAAAATCACTTTCAACGGAAAGTATAGCGGAACAAAAAATCTGAAATTCAGAATAATTCCGAAAGGTACGTCTATATCAAAGCTTACACCGAAAAAGACTTCCGTTAAGGTCGAATTTAAAAAGCAGACTAAACAAATAAGCGGTTATGAAATTCAGTATTCAAAAAACAAAGGCTTTAAAAAGGGCAATAAAACAATAACCGTTAAGGGAACTAAAAAGAACTCGGCAACAATAAAAAAGCTTAAAACAAAAAATAAATATTATGTAAGAATAAGAACGTATAAAATCGTCAGCGGTAAAAAGCTCTGCAGTGCGTGGAGCAAGGCTAAAAGCGTAACGCTGAAATAAAGGGGACTATATGAAAGTATTAATTACCGGCGGAGCAACGGGTATCGGTAAAGCGTGCGCCGAGCTGTTCAGGGACAGCGGTTGGCAGGTTGCCGTTACATATAACACCGCGGCTTGCAATATTGAAGGTGTAAATGCAGTTAAATGCGATTTAAAAAACCTCGCTGAAATAGAAGCTCTGTTTGAAAAGACGGGGAGTATTGATGTTCTTGTTAATAATGCAGGCGTTTCGCTTATTAAAATGATTAACGACGTAAGCGAAAAAGATTATGAAAGCGTTACCGCGGTTAACGAAAGGGCGGTGTATTTCTGCTCAAAACTCGCCGCGCTTGATATGATTAAACGCCAAAGCGGCGCAATAGTTAATGTTTCTTCAATCTGGGGTGAGTGCGGCGCATCGTGCGAAACGCTTTATTCAATGACTAAGGCCGGGGCAATCGGGTTAACAAAGGCGCTTGCAAAGGAGCTTGCACCGTCGGGTATTACGGTTAACTGCGTAACCCCGGGGATTATTGATACAAGGATGAATGCCTGTTTTGACAGAAAAGAGCTTGAAGAGGAAGTTCCTCTCGGAAGGCTCGGAACGCCCAAGGAGGTCGCAAAAGCCGTGCTTTTCCTTGCCGAAAACAGATATATTACGGGCCAGGTTCTCGGCGTTAACGGAGGTCTTTTATGAGTTATACATATGAGCGCCTTTCGGACGATATTAAGGTTGCCGTAAGCGCAGACCATACCTTCGGAACGGACGCCGTGCTTCTTGCATATTTTGCAAATATAAAGCGTAAGGACAGAGCCGTTGATATGGGAACGGGCTGCGGGATTATTCCGCTTTTATGGCTTCGCGATAAGGGACAAAGCCCCGTTCACTGCCTTGATATTCAAAATAACGCCATTGAACAGGTTAACGCGTCAATCGAATATAATTCAATCGGCGAAAGGCTGACGGCACATCTTTGTGATTTAAGGGAAATTGAAAAGGAATTCAAACCCGAGGGCTTTACGCTTGTTACGATGAATCCGCCGTATAAGCCGCTTAATACGGGATTTGAATCCCTTTCTGAAAGCGCAAGAATAGCCAGGCACGAAGTTACCTGCGGCATTGAGGATGCAGTTAAAGCGGCGAATTATCTTTTGACCTATGGCGGTAGGTTCTGTATGTGCCACCGTCCGGAAAGGCTTGTTGACGCTGTTTCGCTTCTTCGTCAGTATAAGCTTGAGCCGAAAAGGCTGCGCTTTGTTGTAGATAAAAAGGGCGAGGAACCGTTTTTGTTCCTTATTGAAGCGAAAAAGGGCGCAAAGCCGTTTTTAAGAATTGAGCCCGAGCTTGTTATTAAAAATGAAGAAAGTAAGTTCAGCGATGAGATGTTAAAGGTTTACGGCTCCTACGCTGACGGATATGAGGATAAAATAAGATGAGCGGAAAGCTTTATGTTGTCGGAACGCCGATAGGCAACCTCGGCGACTTTTCGCCGAGAGCGGTTGATACGCTTGAAAAGGTTGATTTTATCGCCGCCGAGGATACAAGGGTAACCTTAAAGCTTCTTAACCATTTCGGTATTAAAAAGGAAATGGTAAGCTATTTTGAACATAATAAGCGCGAACGCGGAGAGATAATTACTTCAAGAATTCTTGCCGGCGAAGCCTGTGCAATAGTTACCGACGCAGGTATGCCTGCGATTTCGGACCCGGGCGAAGATTTGGTTAAGCTCTGCCATGAGCTCGGCATTGAGGTTGAAAGCGTACCGGGGCCGACTGCCTTTGCAACCGCCCTTGCGGTTTCGGGTATGGAAACGGGGCGCTTTACCTTTGAGGGCTTCCTTTCGGTTAGTAAAAAATCAAGGCGCGAACATCTTGAGGAGCTTAAAAATGAAAAGCGAACTATGGTTTTCTATGAAGCGCCGCATAAGCTTGTCAATACGCTCTCGGATTTTTACAGTGCCTTCGGAAACAGAAATATCGCCCTCGTGCGCGAGCTTACAAAAATTCACGAAGAGGTTATAAGAACAAATCTTTCCGACGCTCTTAAACGTTACGAAACGGAAAAGCCGAAGGGCGAATTTGTTTTAATTCTTGAAGGAAAAAAGGAACAAGAAGAGGAAATCACCCCCGAAAGAGCCGTAGAAATGGCAAGAGCTCTTGTTGAAGACGGTATGAGCGTTAACGCCGCGGCGAAAGAAATAGCTTCGCAGACGGGTATAAAAAAGAACGAAATATATAAGGCGTTATTATGATTTGTAATGTATGTCCGCGAAAATGTAATGTTGAAAGAGACAGCGCTCTCGGTTTTTGTAAAAGCCCGAGCGCTTTTCGCGTTGCAAGGGCGGCGCTTCATTTTTGGGAGGAACCCTGCCTGAGCGGTAAAAACGGAAGCGGCGCGGTGTTTTTCAGCGGCTGTAACCTAAAATGCGTTTACTGCCAGAATTATGAAATCAGCGGTGAAAATAAGGGCGTTGAAATAAGCGATGAAAAGCTTAAGAAAATCTTTGACAGCCTGATTAGTCAGGGCGCTAATAATATAAATCTTGTTAATCCGACTCACTATGCCGAAAGGCTTGCCCGTTTTCTTGAAAAAAACAAACCCTGCGTTCCCGTTATTTACAATTCCTCGGGCTATGAAAGCGTTGAAACGCTTAAAATGCTTGACGGCCTTGTTGATATTTACCTTCCCGATTTTAAGTATATCCGTCCCGACAAAGCAAAGCGTTACAGCTCTGCCGAAAATTATTTTGAAATTGCCTGTGCCGCGCTTTCGGAAATGGCAAGGCAAATTCCGAATGATGAATTTGACGAAAACGGAATTATGAAAAGGGGACTTATTATCCGTCATCTTGTTCTTCCGTCAAATACAAATTCCTCGCTTGAAATTCTTGATTATCTTTCAAAGGATTATAAAAACCGTTATATTTCGCTTATGGCGCAGTATACACCCTGCGGAAAGCTTGACGCTTTTCCTGAAATCAACCGAAAAATAACAAAAAGGGAATATAATAAGGTTGTTGATTACGCCGTAAATTCCGGCTTTGAAAACCTTTTTTTACAAAAATTAACCTCTGCTGATAAAAATTTCATCCCAGCATTTGATTTTAGCGGAATAATGTGATATAGTATAGTTACCTAAAAAATAATTTAAAGGAGAAAACAAAATGAAAAAGTTTTTAAGCGAATTCAAAGAATTCATTCAGCAGGGCAATGCGCTTGACCTTGCAGTTGGCGTTATCATCGGCGGTGCTTTCGGCGCTATTGTAACCGCTCTTATTGATAACCTTATAAATCCGCTTATCGCTTGTATCGGCGGAACGGATATCGGTTTTGCTTTTGAAATCATTAAAGGCAATGCGGCAACAAAAGTTGATTTAGGCGCTTTCATTTCTGCTATTCTTAACTTCCTTATCATTGCTTTCATCGTTTTCTGCATCATCAAGGCGGCTAACAAGGCAAAGGAAAAGGCAAAGAAAAAAGAGGAAGAGGAAGAAGAAGCTACAACAAAAATCTGTCCCTTCTGTAAGAGCGAGATTGATATTGAAGCAACAAAGTGCCCTCATTGTACTGCTGACCAGCCTGAAGAGGCAGCTGAATAATTATATAAACTATGGGCGGGTAATTCTACTCGCCCGATAATATTTTGTTTTGGGGTGATATTTATGATTAAAAAAGAATACAGCTTTCCGTCCTGCACGGGCGAAGGCGAAATCTACGGCTGCGGCTATATTCCCGAGGGTGAATTTGATTACGTTCTTGTAATCAACCACGGTATGGCGGAGCACCAGGAAAGGTATCTCGGCTTTATTGAATTTCTTAACAACAACGGAATTGCCGTTTATATGCACGATATGTGTAACCACGGTAAATCCAATAAGGATTTTGCGGATACGGGTTATTTCGGAATGGATAACGGTTATCGCAAGCTTGTTGACGATTTTAAAAAGAATATTGAAATCGCAAAGAACGAAAATCCCGATAAAAAGCTTGTTGTTATGGGCCATTCAATGGGCTCGTTCATCTGCCGTTGCCTTACCGCGTGGTATCCCGACGAGGGCTATATCGGCGCAATCTATATGGGTACGGGCGACGCTAACCCGATTGCAGGCATAGGCGAAAAGCTTGCGGGCCTTGTTGTTAAAATCAAGGGCGCAAAGCATAAGAGCAAGCTTCTTGATAAGGCGAGCTTCGGCTCATACGGCAAGGGCTTTGAAGGAAGAACAAACTTTGACTGGTTAACTCGCGACGCTGCGATTATTGATAAGTATATAGCCGATAAATACTGCGGTTTTCTTTTCTCCGCCCAGGGTATGAAGGACCTTGTTAAGCTCAATATTGAAGCTAATACCGACGAATGGTATCAGAAGGTTCCGAAGGATTTGAACATTCTTCTTACCTCCGGTGAAAAAGACCCCGTAGGTCCTACTTCAAAGGGAATTGAAGCTATAAACGAAAAGCTTAA
>ONCR01000018.1 GCA_900316345.1 uncultured Eubacteriales bacterium
GACACCCTTTGAACAAAGATGTCAGTTCGTCGCTTAAAACTTAATATTCTACTTCAAGTAGGCTTTTTTGTGCTGTCTGCACAATCTGGGGCAGTTCAAATTGCTCTGTCGGGGTTTTAGTTTAAGCGGCGATTAAAGATTAAGAAAATCCTTTCTGTAATCAAGGTCAAAACGCTCTGTCAGCGCCTTAAGCCCCTCGTCGGGAATTGTGTTCACCTTGGGAAGATGCGCGGTAAGCATATACTGCTTCGCCGCCTTTTCAACGGTTTCGATTAAGCCGAAGGTTTCGTCCATATCCCTGCCTGCGCCGTAAATGCCGTGAAGAGTCCATATAACAAGCCTGTATCTCTTCATCTTTTCGGCGGTTGCTTCGCCTATTTCGTTAGTTCCGCAAACCATCCAGGGAAGAACGCCGAGCCCGTCGGGGAAAACAACAATGCTTTCTGTCATCTGTTTCCAAAGCGTGCGTGTAAGCTCCTTTTCATCCATAATATGCACCTGAGTCATTGCAAGGGTATAATCGGGGTGGCAGTGCATAATAATCCTGTTTTCGGGATTGACGGAAAGCCTTGAAATATGGCTCATAAGATGGGCGGGAAGCTCGCTTGTAAACCTTCCGCCGTCGGCATAGCCCCAAAGAAGCTCTGCGGTTTTTCCGTCCTTTGCAATGCGGATTATGCCGAGGTTGTTTTCGGGGTCGTGCTCAATGTTTTTAAAATATTTGCCCGTCCCCGTTACAATAAAGATTTTGCCGATAAGTTCCTCTGCTTCAAAGCCCGTAGGGATAGTTCTTATTACGTTATCAAGGTCAAGATATTCGGCAACCTCGTTTTCATCAAGAAGATAGCTTATATTACCGCCGTTTCTTTCATCCCAGCCGAGGCGGTACATATTAGCCGTCGTTGCGCACATTTCTTTAACAAAGGGCGCTTCTAATATATCTTTCATCTTAAGGAAAGCACCTCCTCTTCATAGCGTTTAACCTCACTATAGTATTCTTCGGGCTTGTTTTCCCTTGCAAGGTATTCCTTCCAGACATCGTAAAACGGCGCGGTTTTAAGCTCCTCCTGAAGAACCATAAGCTGCGTAAAATCGGAAGAATCCTGCAATTCCTTTAACTTATCGTTAGGCTGTAAAAGCGCAAACAATAAGGATTTTTGCACGTTTCTTACGCCCGTAACCCAGGCGGAAATTCGGTTAATGCTTGCGTCGAAATAATCAAGCGCAATATTAACCCTGCCGTCAAGACCGCCGCAGCGAACAATCTCGCGGCAGATTTCCTTTGTTTCGTCGTCAAAAAGAACAACATGGTCGCTGTCCCAGCGGATGGGGCGCGTAACGTGAAGCGCAATTTCGGGGAAGAAGGCGAGCAGCGCGGGGATTTTATCGCTGACAACCTCAGTAGGATGATAGTGTCCGTTATCCATAAGCGGAATACATTTATCCTTATTCATTGCCGCATAAGAGAGGGCAAACTCCGCGGAGCCGACTGTGTACGCTTCCACGCCGATACCGAACACCTTGCTTTCAATACAGGGCTTGACAAGGTTAAAATCATACGGCTCGGACAGAATTTCGTCAATTGCTTCTTTATATCTGACACGCGGACCGATACGGTCTGCAGGGATATCCTTAAAGCCGTCGCCGGTCCAGATGTTCATTACGCAGGGCTGACCGAGCTCTTCGGCGAGATACTGTGAAATACGAATACACGCCTTGCCGTGGTCAATCCAGAATTTTCTTGTTTCCTCGTTCGGTGAAGCAAGCGTTAACGGGTCGCACTTCGGGTGAGAAAAGAAGGTCGGATTAAAATCACAGCCGAGCCCTCTTTCCTTGCAGAAATCCACCCACTTTTTAAAATGCTTCGGCTCTAATCTATCGCGGTCCACCCACGGGTTTTCCTTATCAAAAATCGCGTAGGAAGCGTGAAGATTGAGCTTTATTTTACCGGGAACGAGTTTTAATACCTCGTCAATATCCGCCATTAGCTCCTCGGGCGTTCTTGCTCATCCGGGATAGTTGCCCGTTGTCTGAATACCGCCCGTCAGCGGTTTATCGGGGTCGGTATCAAAGCCTCTTACGTCGTCGCCCTGCCAGCAGTGAAGCGAAACTGAAACATTTTTAAGTATATCAAGCGCCTTATCGGTATCAACGCCATAGCTTTCATAAACCTTTTTTGCGTCTGTATAGGACATTACCGTACCTCCTGTATATCAAAGGAATTCTTTACAAGCTCTCTTGCCTTTTCAAGCGTTAAGCTTTTATCGGCATACATCATCTGTGAAATAATATTGCCCGTTGCGGTAGCCTCTACGGGGCCGGCAAGAACTCGTTTGCCCGTATATTCCGCTGTAAGTCTGTTAAGATAGCCGTCCTTGCTTCCGCCGCCGACAATATTGATAACGTCAACCGTTTTTCCGCTTATATGCTCAATTTCCTTTACCGCCTTTGCATATGAAGCTGCAAGCGAATGGTAAATTGAATTGATGATAACATCCGTTTCAAGCTCGCTGTTGTTAAGGTAGGTACGAATAGCGTCAAGCATATTTTCGGGCGCGTTGAACAGGGGCGAATTAGGGTCAATCGCCTCGTGCCTGCCGCACCTTTCGGCAAGGTGCATCATTTCGTCGTAGGAATATTTTTTATTAAGATTCTTTCTGACGTTCTGAAGCAGCCACATACCCATAATGTTTTTTAAAAAACGGTAGCGATAGTTAATTCCGCCCTCGTTGGTGAAGTTAGCTTCAAGCGCTTCTTTTTTTAAAACGGGCTCGGTGTTTTCGGTTCCTATTAAGCTCCATGTTCCCGACGAAATATAAACGCCGTTTTCCCCGACTGAGCAGGCGGCAACCGCGCTCGCCGTATCGTGCGACGGGGCAAGAATCACCTTGCTTTCAAAGCCGAAGCCCTTTAAATTGCCCACCTCGGTACAGGGCAGGGATATTTCGCTGAATATCTCTTTTTTAATGCCGACTTTATCAAGAATTTCGCCGTCCCAGGTTTTGGTTTTTGCGTTTATAAGATTAGTTGTTGAAGCTTCGGTATATTCGTTTTTAATTACGTCCGTAAGCTTGAAGGCGATATAATCGGGCATCATTAAGAAATACTTTGCTTTATCGAGCTTGCCGCTTTTTTTATCGCAGTAAAGCTGATAAATCGAATTAAATTCCGCCTTTTGAATACCCGTTTTTTCATAAAGCTCTTTTTGGGTGACGATTTTTGAAAACTCCTCTTGAATACGCGCCGTTCTGCCGTCGCGGTAGGCAACGGCAGGAAGTATTTCCTTTTTGTTTTCATCAAGAAGAACGTAATCAACGCCCCAGGTGTCAACAGCAACGGTTGACGGAATTTTGCCGAGCTTTTCGCATTTTGCAATTCCCGTCTTAACCTCACGCACAAGCTTTTCAATATCCCAGGTGAGCGAACCGTTTTCCTCTTTTAAATAATCCTCAAATCGGTGAACCTCTTCAAGCCTGATTTTGCCGTCCTCAATATAACCGAGAATGTGCCTTCCGCTTGAAGCGCCGATATCTATTGCTAAATGATAAGTCACAAAAGGCCTCCGAATATGGTTTTTAACGTTCAAAAGGATTTTCCGTCGGATAAGGAAGAGCCTTCGGCTGATTATAGGCTATATCCTTAATTCCCAGGAATCTGAACACCTCATAGAGCGCCTTGCCGTAATGGCCGAAGGCAACCGCCCCGTGGTGGGGATAGTGCTTTTCAATCAAAACGTGGCGGTAAAATCTTCCCATTTCGGGGATTGCAAATACGCCGATACCGCCGAAGGAGCCCGTAGGCACGTCAAGAATTTCGCCCTCGGCAATGTATGAGCGAAGGTTGCCCTCGCTGTCGCACTGAAGACGGAAGAAGGTAATATCGCCCGCGGCAATATCGCCCTCAAGCGTTCCCCTTGTAAAATCAGGGTCGCTTCCCTCCGGCTCAAGAAGCCTGTGCTGAATAAGCTGATATTTAACCGCTCTGTCGGCGCACATTTTACAGCTCGGGGTATTGCCGCAATGGAACGCCATAAAGGTATCGGTTAAAGCATAATCCGTTTTGCCCTCTATCTCTTTTTTATAAAGCGAAGCGGGAACGGAATTGTTAATATCAAGAAGCGTTACCGCGTCTTCCGAAACGCACGCGCCGATATATTCGGAAAGCGCGCCGTAAATATCAACCTCGCACGCAACGGGAATTCCGCGGCTTGCAAGACGCGAATTTACATAGCAGGGCTCAAAGCCGAACTGCTCGGGAAACGCGGGCCAGCACTTATCGGCAAAAACAACGTATTCCCTTGCGCCCTTATGCTCCTTTGCCCAATCGAGAAGCGTAAGCTCAAACTGTGCCATTCTTGGAAGCATTTCGGGATAGTTATTGCCGGTAACGCCAAGCTCGTTTGCCATATCCTCGCATACCGAGGGAATGCGCCCGTCGTTTGCGTGAGCCTTATATGCAACAAGAAGGTCAAGCTCGCTGTTTTCTTCAATTTCAACGCCTATTTCATATAAGCCCTTAATCGGCGCGTTGCAGGCAAAGAAATCCTGCGGACGGGGGCCGAAGGTTATAATCTTTAAATTCTTAAGGCCTATTACAGCTCTTGCAATCGGAATAAAATCGGCAATCATCCTTGCAATATCCTCCGCCGTTCCGACGGGATAAGACGGAATATAGCCCTTAAGATGACGCATTGCAAGGTTATAAGAGCAGTTGAGCATTCCGCAAAAGGCGTCGCCCCTGCCGTTAATCAAATCGCCGTCGCCCTCAGCCGCCGCAACAAACATAACGGGGCCGTCAAATTTTTCGGCAATAAGGGTTTCGGGAGTTTCGGGCCCGAAGTTGCCGAGAAAAACAACGAGCGCGTTACATTCTTCCATCATAACGTCGGCAACGGCATCGAGCATATCAAGCTCGTTTTCAACCGTTACGGAGCAGTTATAGATTTCGCCGCCGCAGGCCTTTACAATAGCCTCGCGCCTTTTAATTGAAAGCTCAATCGGGAAACAGTCGCGGCTTACGGCAATAATGCCGAGCTTAACTTTAGGTATGTTGTACATAATATCACTCCTTATAAAAACTTTTCAAAGCGGGATACAGCGCTTTGAATTTATTGTATTTTTTATTGTATATTTCAGCATAAGCCGCGTCAGGCTTAAGCGAATATTCAATATTCGGCTTACGGGTTATTCCCGCGGCAAGCAGCGCGCCTCCGTAGGCAGGGCCCTCGTTTTGAATAACGGATAATTCTATTCCCAAAATATCGGCAAGAATTTGCATCCATTCCCTGCTTTTTGTTCCGCCGCCGCAAACGGTAGCTTTATTGATTTTTTCGGGACAGAGCTCAATGCAGTCCTTTATTGCAAACGAAATGCCTTCAAATACCGCCCTTTGCATATCCTCTCTTGTGGTGGCGTGGGTGATGCCGATAAAAGCCCCTTTCACGTCGCCGTCGTTATGCGGGCAACGCTCGCCCGAAAGATAAGGCAAAAAATACAAATCATTTTTTTCGCCGATACCGACGTTGTATTCGCTTTTAAATACCGTTTCATTAAGCCATTTATTACAGCTTGCGGCTGAGAGAATACAGCCCATCAAATGGTATTTTCCGTTCGCATGACAGAAGGAGTGAAGCGCGGGATTTTCGGTTTTAACATAGCGTTCGGTAGGAATAAAAACCGTTCCGCTTGTTCCGAGCGAGATATTGCACTGCCCTTCGTTTACCGTATTCGTTCCTATAGCAGCGGCGGCATTGTCGCCCGCGCCTGCCGTAACGTTACAGCTTAAGCCCTGCAAATCGGTTTTGCCGATTATCTCTGCGCTTTCATACACCTTCGGCAAAAAGCTTTCGTCAATGCCGAGAATTTCAAGCATCTCAGCCGACCACGTTCTTTTTTCAACATCAAAATACAGCGTTCCCGAAGCGTCGCTGACATCGGTGGCAAATACGCCCGTCAGCCTGTAATTTATATAGTCCTTGGGCAAACAGATTTTTTTACAGCGTTTAAAAACCTCGGGCTCGTTTTCCTTAACCCAAAGGATTTTCGGCGCGGTAAAGCCGGCAAAGGCGATGTTGCCCGTAAGCTTCTGTAACTTCTCTTTGCCGATAACGGTATTAAGATAATCCGTTTCCCTTCCCGTTCTTGTATCGTTCCAAAGAACAGCGGGGCGAAGCACGCCGCCGTTTTCATCAAGCATAACGAGCCCGTGCATCTGTCCGCCCGTGCCTATTCCCTTAATCTCGTTTTTATCAAAGCCCTGCGTAAGCTCCTTAAGGCCGTCCTTAACGGCGTTCCACCAATCCTCGGGCTCCTGCTCGCTCCAATTAGGGTGAGGAAACGAAAGCGGATATTCCCTTGAAACGGTTTTAAGTATTTCTCCGTTTTCATTAATAATAATCATTTTAACGGCGGAGGTGCCGAGGTCAATTCCGATATAAAAGCTCATATTAAACCTCTGTTATAAAGATAATACCGTAACGATTGTTTTTTCTTACTTTTAAAACATTCGTTACGGCATCTTCCTTACCAATAAATTTTAATTATTCCTCAGCTGAAAAATCATCCTTGCCTACGCCGCAGAGAGGGCAGGTCCAATCGTCGGGTAAATCCTCAAACTTTACACCTTCGGCTTCCTCATCATAAACATAGCCGCAGATATTGCATACATATTTCATAATTATTACCTCCTTGCTTTTTAATTATTATAACATAAACCGTTCGTTCAATCAAGCGTTTTACATTTTAGTGTTCATAACCATAGTAAGAACATTTTTTGCTGTTCGCTGAAGCTCGCCGAGGGTTATGCCGTAGCTCTTGCCGTAGGATTTAAGAAGCGTTTTGTCAGGCTTGCCGTTATTTACCCTTTTACCTCCGGGCATAAAGACGTCAACCTGCGCCCTTACTCTGTAAGCCTGGTCGGTAAGCTTCGGAAATTCGGGGCTCTTTGAGGATTGCATCCACCAATCGGTCATAACGTTGCCCTTATATTCCCATTCCCCGCGAAGAATTGTTGTACATAAATCGTAATGATAATGGCCCCATACGCCGTTGATTTTGTTATATGAGGTCATAATATTTTTCGGCGCGGAGCGTTCAATACAGATTTCAAAGCCCTTAAGATAAATCTGGCGCAGGGCTCTTTCGGAAAGTCGGGAATCGCAAACCGTACGCTTGTATTCCTGATTATTGCACGCGTAGTGCTTCGGGCAGGCGGAAGCTCCCATACTCTGAATTCCGTCAACAGCGGCGGAGCCCATCATACCGGTAAGATACGGGTCCTCGCTGTAATATTCAAAATTCCTTCCGCAAAGCGGATTTCTGTGGATATTAAGACCGGGGCCGAGAAGTATATCGCTTCCCCTGTCCTTCATCTCTTTGGCAATTCCCGAATAAAGCGTTTCAACGAGCTCAGTATTAAAGCTGCAGGCAAGAAGCGTTCCGTTAGGTATCAGCGAGCAGGAGGCCTGAAGCCTTATGCCCGAGGGTCCGTCCGTAGTAATTACGGCAGGAACACCTTTATCCCTCAAGCTTGCAAGAACGCCGCCGATTGCCCCCGCATTTCCCTTTGCGCCGAGCGGACTGTCCATATTGTAATCGCCGCGGCTGATAGCCTCAAGCTCGTCAAGGCTGAGCTGAGCAACAAAATCGTCAAGGGAGGCCCTTCCCTCTTTTACGTCAATAAGCTTAATTCCCTTATCTCCCGTCTGAGCAACGCCTACGGGAAGATTGTTAAGTATTCTTGTGGCAAGGTCATATCTTGTTGAAACGGTATTTTTAATCTTTTCAACCCTTTTATCGCCCTCCATCCTTGAGCAGATAATTTCAAGCGGTTTTTCGGGCGACGCCGCCTGCTTAAGCTGAGAGAAAAGTCTATTATCTTCCTGATGATACGTAAAAATGCATTCGGTATCCCTTACGTTTTTACCTGCGTGGAAGAAATAATCGCCCTCTTCTATAACGTAGGCAAACGCAAATCCCGTCGCTCCGCAATCGTCATACGAGGCAAGCTGATAAAGGCTTACAAACATCGTAAGCTCCTGCTCCTCTTCGGGCTTAAGCTCCCTTGTTTTTGCAAAGGCGGCAAGCTCCCTTAAAGGATTTCCGAGAGCGCCGTTCGGCTTTTCAAGATAAAGCTGAACAACCTCCTTTGAAGCCGCCTTACCCGTATTTTTAACCTTAACCGTAAGCTCAAAGCCGTCATCGGCGGCAACGGTTTTAACGGGGCTTATTTCAAATTCGCTGTAAGAAAGACCGAAGCCGAAGGGATAAAGCACCTTATCCCTTGCAAAGGTTTCAAAATAGCGGTAGCCCACGTAAATATCCTCGGTATAATTATCAAAATCCTTATTTCCGAAATTCGTGCTTGACGGGTAATCCCCGTATTCCAGGGCTACGGTATCCGCAAGTCTTCCGCTCGGCGAAACCTTACCGCAAAGCAAATCAGCTACGGCGTTTCCGCTTTCCATGCCGCCCTGCCATACGTACATAAGCGCGCCGATTTTTTCATAATCCTCAAGCGCGGTCATATCCATAATTCCGCCGACGTTGAGAAGAACAATTATATTGTCAAAATATTTGCTTACGTATTCAAGAAGAGCTTTTTCCTCGGGATGAAGATAATAGCTTTCGTCGCTTAATTCATTATCCCTGTCCTCGCCTGCGCTTCTTCCGATTGTAACAACCGCCGCCGCGCCGCCTTCGGCGGATTTTTTTATTATTCCTTCATTTGAAGAACCGAACATAATATCGGGATAACGAAGCGGCCAATGCCCCCAAACGCCGTGGTTAATCGGGTGCTCCGCGCTCCATTTTTCGTAAAACGCGGCAACTTCAGAATCAAGTTCAAGCCTCTCGCAATTTTTAATACCGTCTGCAAGGCTTACCTCGTAAGGACGATTAACGTCGCCGCCGGAACCGTAGCCGACGTAGAAGTAATCGTATGAATTTCTTCCGAAAAGCGCAACCCTTGTTCCCTCCTTCAGCGGAAGAACGCCGTTGTTTTTAAGAAGCACGGCGCCCTCTGCCGCCGCTGCTCTTACAAGCTCGGGCATACCCTCGGTAATGATTTTCGGTACGTCTTTTCTGTCCGTTTCGCCTTGGGCAACGCTGTTTATTCCGTTAACTATTTTTGTAGCAGCGTTTTTTAACATATTCTTTAAATCCATAATAATCACCCGTAAAAATTATATCACAATGCAACATATTTGTAAACGCCTAACATAATAAGACACATTTTGCAAAATCGCCTGTTTATAATTCAGATAAAGCTAAAATAACGGAGAATAAATATGGCGATTAAGGAAAGAGTTAAAAGGGCAGAAAACGCCCTGAAAGAAAAGAAAAACGAACGGCTTGTAAAATCCGTTTTATATTTTACGCTCGGCCTGATTTTCAGCACGGGAAGCGTTATTGACGGGCTTCATCCCTTCGGGGTTTCAATAACGGCGGTATCGAAAAAAAGATACTTTTTGTTCTCGGCGGCAGGCGCGGTTTTGGGAAGCCTTATTTACGGGCTTGACGAGCATTCGGCAAGATACATATGCGCCGTAACCATAGCCGCCCTCGGCGCACTGGCTTCCTCGGCGTTTGAGCTCGGGGCAAGCCCTGCGTTTTCAATGGGAGTTTCGTTTTTTGCAAGTCTTGTTACCGGGCTTGTATTAAACGTAAAGAGCTCGTCTCCCGCAGGCGCATACGCGCTTACCTTAAGCGAAGCAATTCTTTCGCTCGGCGGCGCGTTCTTCTTTTACAGGGCGCTTCATTCAAGCTACAGAAGGCTTCGGCTCAAAGCGCTTCCCTCAAACGATTTAATCTGCATTATCATTTCGCTTACAGTTCTTGTTATCAACATTTCGGAAATACGCGTATTTGTATTTTCGCCGTCAATTATTCTTGCGGCGTTTCTTGTTCTTACGGCGGTTCGCTTTTTCGGCGAAGGAAGAGGCATAATTCTTGCCCTTGCGCTCGGGTTCGGGATAAGCATCAGCGGCGAAGGGGCGCTTTTTATGCTCGGCGCGCTTGCGTTTTCAGCGCTTCTTTCTTCCCTTTTTTCACCGCTCGGACGGCTTGCTTCAGGCGCGGCTTTCATAACCGTTTCGGCATTTTTCGGCATAGCCTCGGCAAGCGAGCTTTCGTTGGTTTACACGGCGAGCTGCGCCTTGGGAACGGCTTTATTTTTGCTTCTGCCCCAAAAAGCGGCGGCAAGGCTTGAGGCGCTTAACGAAAAGGGACGAAGCGCCTCGCCCGACGGCGCGCTTCGCCAGAGCCTTGTTTTAAAGCTTCGCTTCGCCTCCTCCGCAATGGCTGCAATAAGCGAAAGCGTTGAGCAGGTACGCGAAAAAATTAACGATATGACAAGGCGCGACAACGAGCTGAAAAAAGACGAAATAGGCGAAAAGGAATACATTCAGCGAGAGATAATTCTTGAAAAAACGAACCAGATAAGGCGCGTTGCCTCAGACCAGTTTTATTCAATTTCGGGAATGCTTGAGGATTTGGCGTTTGAATTTGATGAGGCTGAAATTTTTGATTCAGCCGCCTCGTCAAAAATCCGCCGACTTCTCGGCGAGCACGAGATTTACCCTATAAATATTTCGGTTATTGAGGACAAGTTTAAGCGAATACGTGTTGAAATACTTACCGATTCGGGAACGCAGGGGCTTGATAACCCGAAGCTTGCCGCCGAAATAGGCAAGGCCTGCAGCCGCTATTTCGATAAAGGTAAAATTACGAATTTCAAAAACGAGGCAATGCTTTCGTTTACCGAAAGGCCCAATTACCGCTTATCGTTAGGCTTTGCCCAGCATAGCGCGGAGGGGCGGCTTTGCGGAGATACGGTTAAAATTCTAAGCGACAGCAAGGGGCGTTCAATTCTCATTATCAGCGACGGTATGGGTAAGGGCTCGCGCGCGGCGCTTGACGGAGCGATGGGCGCAGGGCTGCTTTCAAAGCTTATCAATGCAGGCTTCGGCTTTGATTCCGCGCTTAAAATAGTCAATTCCGCCCTGCTGATTAAAAGCAACGATGAAAGCCTTGCAACGCTTGACGTTGCCTGCGTTGACCTTTTTACGGGGAAATGCGAACTTTTTAAAGCAGGCGCGCCCGCAAGCTTCATCCTACGGGGCGAAAGCGTTATCCGCTGCGAACTTACCTCCATGCCAGCGGGAATACTTCGCGGAATTGAATTTGCAAGGCGGACGGCCGTGCTCAGGCTTGACGATATGATTGTTCTTATGAGCGACGGAATAAGCGATGTTTTTGATGGAGCGCTTGACGCTCTGCTGTCATCCGTAAAAGAGCTTGAAGCGCAGAGCGCCGCGGACAGGATAATTAACGAAGCGCTTGCGGCCTGCGAGGGGAAAGCAAAGGACGATATGAGCATAATAATTGCAAAACTTGAAAGAAATATATGAAAGGGAAATTTATATGAGCGGAATATTTGCATACACGGGTAACGAGCTTTGCCGCGATATAATCTTCGGCGGAATTGCCTGCCTTGAACACAGAGGCAGGGAGCTTTTCGGAAGCGCAATAAAGGGCGAAAGCGGAATATCGCTTTTCAAAAGCACCGGCTCGCCTAAGGAGCTTAAGGAAAACATTCAAAAAATCAAAAGCGAGGGCTTTACGGGGCTTGCCGAATGTAAAAACGCCTCGCGTATCAAGGCTTCGGCAATAACCTCCGTCCCCTGCGCAGGCGGC
Organism: uncultured Eubacteriales bacterium; assembly: GCA_900316345.1. Classification (GTDB taxonomy): domain Bacteria; phylum Bacillota; class Clostridia; order Oscillospirales; family Acutalibacteraceae; genus Eubacterium_R. The sequence goes on from ONCR01000018.1 coordinate 11,694, forward strand.
GGTTTTGCGGTTTCGCTTGACGGGGAAATTGAAAACTTTGAACAGCTTAAAAGGCGGCTTAACGTAAGCTTTCCCGTTGCGAGCGACGAGGATTTAGCCCTTGCCCTTATGTGTACGAGCAACGAAACACAGACTCTTTTTCGCCTTAATTCGGTTATGAAGGCTATTGAAGGCTCGCCTACAGCCGTCGTTATAACCGACAGCGAGGAGGCAATCTACTGCAAGGCGGGCGAGGCGCCGCTGATAATAGGAATATTTGAAGAGGGCATTGCCGTTGCAAGCGAGCTCTACGCCCTTCTTCCGCAGGCAAAAAGGTATCTTGTTCTTGAGGAGGGTGAGCTTGCAAAAATTACGAAGGAACGCGCCCTGATTTATGACGAAAAGCTTAGGCGAAGGAAAAAGCCTCTTCTTCCCATCCCCGAAATCCGTGCGTTTGAAAACGATTTTCGCCTTAAGGACGAGGTTTTTTGCCTTCCCGTAGCGGTTAAAGACACGCTGACCTCGCTTGTTAAGGGCGGCGAACTGACGCTTGACGGCTTTAACCCGTCGCGCAGACGCATAGAAAAGACGAAAAGAGTAATTTTTACGGGTAGCGGCGATTCCTTCTTTGCGGCGGCGCTCGGCGCGCATTTTATTGAACAGCTCAGCGACCTTCCCTGCGAGGCGTACCCCTCCGGCGAGCTCCGTTTTCTTCCGAAGCTGTTTGACAGGGGCACGCTTTTAATCGCCGTTTCGTCACGAGGCGAGAGCGCTGATACGGTTTTCTGCGCAAAACGGGCGGCCTCCTTCGGTGCGAAAACGCTTGCAATAACAAGCGCGCCGCATTCCTTCCTCGCCCGTTGCTGTGATGAAACAATAAGCCCAAATTCCGATTTTACAAGCGGAGAGGTTTGCCTGAGAAGCTTTATTTCATCGGGCCTTACGCTTTGCCTTGCCGCCCTTCGGCTCGGGCTTACAAACGAGGTTATAAGCGAAATATATTTTAACGTTGCGCTTAAAATTGCCGAAATGCTTCCGGGAAAAATCTCAGCCGCGGTTAAGCCCTCCCAAGGGATTAACGCCCTTGCAAAGGATATAATCAACAGCGAAAGCGTAATGCTCACGGGGCTTGGGGCAGACCTTTCGGCCTGCGCCGACTCTGCCGAAAAAATACGAAAAATTACCGGCGTTTTCTGCTTTTCAAAAAGCCTTACCGAGGCGGAAAACGAAGCCGAGGAATTTATAAAACGAACAAAAATCATCGCCGTTATATCAAACGGCGAGCTGCTTTCAAGGGCGCTCAGGCACTTAAGGCGGCTTACCCTTGTCGGGGCGGATATAACTCTTATCGCCGCCGAGGGGCTTGAAGAGGAAATAACGGGCTTTGAAAAAACAATCGCCTTCCCCGACAGCATTCCGCTTTTTAATTGGTGCACGGGCGCGGTTTGCCTTTACTCCGCGGCGGTAACGGCAAAGCAGCTGATTGAAAACGAAAGCGCGGATAAAGCCGTTTAACGCCTTGACTTGAAGGGAGATAGTTAATATAATTAAACTATCAAAACAAGGCGGTAAATACTATGGCAAATTTTAAAAGCTATGCAAAAACGCCACCCCTCGGCTGGAACAGCTGGGATTGCTTCGGGGCGGCTGTAAACGAAAGTCAGCTTAAGGAAAACGCCGATTATATGGCGAAGCACCTTAAGCCCTACGGATGGGAATACGTTGTTTGCGACATTCAGTGGTACGAGCCTAACGCGAAGGACAACGATTATAACAACTTCACCCCTCTTAACTGTGACGGCTACGGAAGGCTTATGCCCGCCGAAAACCGTTTTCCGAGCGCAGAGGGCGGCAAGGGATTCAAGCCTATTGCCGATTACGTCCACTCCCTCGGGCTTAAATTCGGAATTCATATTATGCGCGGCGTTCCGCGTCAGGCTGTGCATGAAAACCTTCCGATTTTCGGTTCTAAATTTACCTGCCGCGAAATCGCTCACCACTTTTCCGTATGCTCGTGGAACACCGATATGTACGGCCTTAAAAACTGCGAGGGCGCGCAGGATTATTACAACTCGATTATAAATATGTACGCCTCCTGGGGCGTTGATTTTATCAAGTGCGACGATATTTGCGTAACCGAATTCAGAAAATGGGATAACCCCTATACCGCCGATTATGAGATTGAAATGCTCAGGCACGCGATAGATAACTGCGGAAGGGAAATAGTTCTTTCCCTCTCCCCCGGCCCCGCGCCGAGAGATAAGGCCGCCCACCTCTGCAAAAACGCAAATATGTGGCGCCTTACGGGCGATTTTTGGGACCGCTGGGAGCCGCTTCACGCTATGTTTGATAAATGTAAGGAATGGGAGGGCATAAGCAAAAGAGGGAATTACCCCGATTGCGATATGCTTCCTCTCGGTCGGATTTCCAAAAACGGAACCTGCCACGGCGAAAAAAACAGATATACCCGGTTTACAAAGCCCGAGCAGTATACGCTTATGACGCTTTGGGGAATTTTTAAATCCCCCCTTATGTTCGGCGGAAATCTTCCCGAAAACGATGAATTTACCCTCTCCCTTTTAACTAACCGCGAATATCTTAAAATGCATAAAAGCTCCAAAAACGCAAAGGAGTATTCAAGAAAGGAGCGCGCCGGCAAGGGAACAATCGTCTGGTGCGCCGAGGGAAAAAATTGCAAATACCTTGCAGTGTTTAATACCGCCGATAAGGTGAGAAGGATTAAAACCGACCTTCTTCCCCTAACGCAGGGAGCAAGCCTGAAAGCCCTTGATATTTGGGCAAACAGCGAGCTCGGCACGGTTAAAAGCAGCATTTCCTGCGAGGTTGAGCCCCACGGGGCAAAGCTTTTCAAGCTATACTGATAACCGAAAAAGCGGCAGATTGGAGCTCCATTTCTGCCGCTTTATTCTTTTACGGAATAATTTTTTTATTTTTTTTAGATTTTTCCTTCACCAAAACGATTAAGTTAATAGGAGGGTAAAGCAAACACAAATTAGATTTATATGGGACAGAGAACCGTCCCCTGTGTTACACCCTGTGTTACAAACGATATACAAACTAAATACGAAAGGTGATTAATTATGAAAAAAGCAATTCAATCAATTATTACGGTAATTCTTACGGTATGTATTATAACTTCCTTTACCGCTTATGCCGACTTAAAGGACAGGCCGTGGACCGAAAATGAATCGGTTAGAGTTATTAACCATGTTGTTTACCGGCTTGACGGCGAGCATTGGGAGGTTGCGGATTTCTTCGATACAGCTGAAGCCGCTTTAGACGAAAGCATTATAAAAATTAAGGTTGAAGAAAGCATTGACGGTAAGCCGGTAACCGAAATTCAAAATATGAAATACTATTATGTAAACGAGGAATATTCAAACAGCTCAAAGCCCGTAAAAATGGTTTATACCGATGAAAATGAATTTGTAACGGAAATAGAATTACCCGAAACGATTACCGTTATTTGCCATGACGCTTTTAACGGCTTTCGTTCATTGAAAAAAATCAATATTCCAAAAGGAATAAAAAAAATAGGCGCTAACGCCTTTGATTACTGTTCAAGCCTCGAAAGCCTTGTTCTTCCGTCAATTGACGGTAAAACTCTCGCCGTTAAAGGCTGTGAAAGCCTTAAAAAGGTTGAATTTATCGGCAATCCGTCATCAATCGGCAATATGCTTCAGTGCTATGAATTAAGCTCTATATCAATTCCGAAAAGCGTTAAAAAGCTCGGCTCGTTTGAGGACTCCGGATTAACCAAATTAGCGGTAAAAAACACCGTTTCAATTTCCAAGCACGGTTTTATGAACAACACTAAGCTTAAAAAGTTTGTGTTTAAAAACGTTAAATCGGTTAAAAAATACGTAATTCCTAAGGAAGCGTTTTGCCTTACGCCTGAGCTTACCGAATTCAGAATGCCAAAGGCTAAGGAAATATATATTAACAGCTACGCCTTTAACGGCTCGGGCATTAAAAAGATTTCAACAAAGAACGTTGTTAAAATCGGCTTTGAAGCATTTAGCGACTGTAAAAATCTTACCGAATTTACCGTTCCCAAAACAATTAACAGCATTGGCAACAGGGCTTTTGAAGATTGCAACAAGCTCAGAAAGCTTTATATCAATACCAAAAATACAAAAATAATCAACAAAACCAACGCATTTAAGTATCTAAACAAAAGCTGCAAGGTTTACGTTAAAACCAAGGCTATGAAAAATGCTGTTAAAAAGTCCGGCTTCACGGGAAAAGTTATAGTCAGGTAAAATATGTGTAAATTAAAGAACGGATTGGGGCGACCCAATCTGTTCTTTTGCTTTTAGCCGTAGGCGGATTAAGTTTATATTTTGGTTGACATTGATGTTTTTAATTGATATACTAATTATGATTACACTTTAGATTTGTGATAAAGGGTGAAAATATGGAAAAAAACAGAGTTAACATCAGAATTTGCGGCAACAGCTATACTATTGTTACCGAGGACGACCCCGATTACGTTGAAGAGCTCGGCGAATATGTTGATAAGGAAATGAAGCAGATTGGCGCCGAAAGCCCCTCGCTTTCAACAACGCAATGCGCCGTTCTTGTTGCGCTTGACAGAGCCGACGCCTGCAAAAAGGCAACCGCCTCTGCCGATAATCTTCGCGCTCAGATTAAGGATTACCTTGAGGACAGCGCAAGAGCAAGAATGGAGGTTGACGTTGCGCGCAGGGAAATTGAACGCCTTAACCGCGAAATCAGCAATCTTCGCAACAAGCTTGCAGGCAAATAAAACTATTGGGAAACCTGACGGTTTCCCTTTTTTTGGTGACTTATGAATTTTGAAATTTTAGCTCCCTGCGGCTCATGGGAAAGCCTTGTTGCCGCCGTAAGATGCGGAGCAAACGCAGTATATCTCGGAACGAAGGAATTAAACGCAAGGCGAAACGCGTCAAACTTTGATTTTGACGAGCTTAAAAAGGCCTGCGCCTATTGCAAAAAGCGCGGCGTTAAGCTTTACGTTACCGTTAACACCCTTGTTTTTGACAGCGAAATGAAAACCGCATATGAAACCGTTAAAGCCGCGATGGAATGCGGAGCGGACGGCTTTATCGTTCAGGACCTCGGGCTTGCAAAAATGATACGCACCTGCTTCCCCGAGGCGCGGCTTCACGCCTCAACCCAGTGCAGCGTCAACACGCCCGACGGCTTTAAGCTTTTAGAGGAGCTTGGCTTTTGCAGGGCGGTTATTCCGCGCGAAATGAGCCTTGACGAGATAAAAGAAATACGTAAAAGCACCGATATGGAGCTTGAAATGTTTATTCACGGCGCGCTTTGTATGTGCGTTTCGGGGCAATGCTATCTTTCGGCAATGCTTGGCTCGCGTAGCGGAAACCGCGGCCTTTGCGCCCAGCCCTGCCGCCTTGAATTCAGCGCCTCGGACAAAAGGGAAAATGCGCTTTCGCTTAAGGATTTAAGCCTTATAAACCATTTAAACGAAATTGACGGCGCAGGCGTTTTAAGCCTTAAAATTGAAGGGCGAATGAAGCGTCCCGAATACGTTGCCGCCGCTGTTACCGCATGTAAAAAAGCCGTTGAAGGCGTTTTTCGCGAGGCTGACGGCCACGCGCTCAAAAGCGTATTTTCGCGCTCGGGATTTACCGACGGCTATTTTACGGGCAGGCGAAACGATATGTTCGGCATAAGGCAGAAGGAGGACGTTACCGCCGCGGCGGGAGTTCTTAAGGAGCTCTCTCATCTTTACGATAACGAAAATCCCCTGGTTCCGCTTGACCTTGAATTTATTTGCAGAGAAAACGAACCGATTTTGCTTAAGGGCTCTGCGCTCGGCGAAAGCGTTACCGCAACGGGGGCTATCCCCGAAAGGGCGCTTAACAAGCCTATGACCGACGAAAGCGTAAAAGCAAGGCTTGCAAAGCTCGGCTCAACGCCCTACTTTCCAAACAGTATAAACATTACGCTTGATGAAGGGCTGATTGTCCCGGCAAGCGAGATTAACGCCCTCAGACGCGAGGTTTGCGAAAAGCTCGGAAGGCCGGAGCAAAAAAGCGTTACAGCCCTTCCGTATGAGCCGATAGGCCCGAGAATTAAGAAGGGTGCGCCATACTTTACCGCGCGTTTTCTTAGGGCGGAGCAAATTCCGAAAAGCCACCCGTTCAGGCGAATTTTTCTTCCGATAGGCGAAAGCGACGGGGCGTTTATAAAAACGGGCGCAGGCGTTGAGCTTCCGCGCGCTCCCTTCGGCGCTGAGGAAAGAATGAAAAAGCGCCTTCTTCACCTTAAGGAAATAGGCGTTAAAAACGCGCTTTGCTCTAACGCAGGCGTTTATAAAACCGCAAAGGAGCTCGGCTTCACGCCCTTTGGCGACTTCGGGCTTAACTTAACCAACAGCGAAGCGGCGCGCCGCTTCAATTCGCCTATTCTTTCATTTGAGCTTACCCTTGCTCAGGCTGAAAAAATCAACGCCGAGGACACGGGAGTTGTCGGCTACGGCAAGCTTCCGCTTATGCTTACGCGCAACTGTCCCGTAAAAAACAGCATCGGATGTGAAAAATGCGGCAAAAAAGGAATGCTGACCGACAGAAAGGGGTATAAATTTCCCGTAATCTGTTCAGACTATCCTTGCGTAGAGCTACTTAACCCCCTACCCGTAGTTTTAAGCGACAGAATGAGCGAAATTAACACGGATTTTGTGCACTTTTATTTCACCGATGAGAGCAGGGACGAAATTGAGCAGATAGTAAATATATACAAAAATCAACAAAAGTCCGATAACAACTACACAAGAGGGCTCTATTACAGAGGAGTTAAATAAAATGATAATTCTTGCTTCAAAAAGTCCGCGAAGGCGCGAGCTTATGAAATACATAACCGATGATTTTATCTGCGAAACCGCAGAGGTTGACGAAACTCTGCCCGACGGAATAAATCCGGCTGACGCGGTAATATACCTTTCAAAAATCAAGGCGCGCCCCTTTAAAAACTCAGGCGATACCGTTATAGGCGCCGACACGGTTGTTTCAATAGATAACACCATACTCGGAAAGCCCGAAAGCCCTGAAAACGCAAGGGAAATGCTTAGGCTTTTAAGCGGCAGGGAGCATAGCGTTTATACCGGCGTTACAGTAATTAAAGACGGTAATGAAACCTCTTTTTACGTTGAAACAAGGGTTAAATTTTTCAATCTCACCGAAGACGAAATTGAACGCTATATCGCTACCGGCGAGCCCTTTGACAAGGCGGGAGCATACGGCATTCAGGGCTACGGCTCGCTGCTTGTTGAAGAGATACACGGGGATTATTTTAACGTTGTAGGACTACCGATAAGTAAATTAAACAAGCTCTTAATCAACCAATGACTATTTTTTGTCTAAAATGACAGTTTGAAGCGAATTCCTTGAAATTTTGACGTGTTTTTGTTAAAATGATATCAGGTATATTGGCACAAGTCTAAATATTTTACCTGAAAGGAGACCTGTTATGGCAGCAGATTTACATTGCCACACAAAGTTAAGCGACGGTTCAGTCGGAATTGAAGATTTAATATTAATAGCACACAAAAGCGGAATTGACACGATTGCCATAACAGACCACGACTGTATTGCAGGCACCGTAAGGGGCCAGGTTATTGGCAAAAGATACGGCGTTAACGTAATTTCGGGCGTTGAGCTTTCAGCCTTTGATAACGAATCCGGCAAAAGCGTTCACATCATTTCGTACCTTGCGGATTCCCCCGACAGGCTTGAGGCTATCTGCCGCAAAACCTCCGTTGCAAGAAAGCGCGCGGGGCAGATTATGATGCTCAAGGTTGCCGCTCGCTTCCCGATAACAAGCGAATTTATTATCAGCCACGCAAGCGGCTCAACAAACCTTTACAAACAGCATATTATGCATTCGCTTATGGACGCAGGCTATACGGACGAGCTTTTCGGAGAGCTTTACCGTAAGCTTTTCAGCACAGACAGCGAAAACAATATTCTCGCTCCGACAAAATACCCCGACGTTCAGACCGTTCTTGACGAAATCCACGGCGCAGGCGGCATTGCCGTTCTTGCTCACCCGGGCAAGTTTAATAATTTTGACGAGATTGAAAAATATGTCGAGATGGGGCTTGACGGCGTTGAGGTATGGTCGCCGTTCAACAACGAGGAGCAAACGGAAATGCTCGCTTCGCTTTGCAAAAAGAAAAAGCTTCTTTTAACGGGCGGCTCAAACTTCCACGGAACCTACGGCGAAAAGACGGTTACCCTCGGCTCCTATTCAACACCGCAGGAGCATCTTGACAAGCTTATGGGCTATAAGGCAAAGAAAAAGAGAGCCCAGCGCAAGGCGGAAAAGGAAGCCGCGGCAAAGGAGAATAAATAAGATATTGATTTAAGGCGTTTTTAAACGCCTTTTTATTTTGCAAAAAAACTTGACAAGCGTGGTCTATTGTTGTAGACTATGGTTATAGTCGATAGTTATAGACCAACGGAGGTAATAATATGGAATTAAAGCTTTGCGAAAGCGATTTTCGCTTTATGAGCATTGTATGGGAAAACGAGCCGATAGCCTCACGCGATTTGGTTATTAAATGCAACGAAGCCCTCGGCTGGAAAAAATCCACAACCTATACCGTATTAAAAAAAATGACGGAAAAAGGCTTTGCAAAAAACGAAAACAGCGTTGTAACCTCGCTGATTAAAAAGGAAAAGGTACAAAAGGCGGCGAGCGAGCATATTGTTGAAAGCTCCTTCGGCGGCTCGCTTCCCTCGTTTCTTGCTTCCTTTTTCGGCGGTAAAAAAATCAGCGACAAGGAGGCCGAGGAGCTCAAAAGGCTGATTGATAATTACACGGAGGAAAAGTAATGACCGATTTATTCATAAGCGTTTTAAATATGAGCATTACCGCGTCTTACGTTATTCTTGCGGTTTTGCTTTTACGCCTTGCGCTTAAAGGAATGCCGAAAAAATACGGCTACGCGCTTTGGAGCGTAGTCGGCTTTCGCCTTATCTGCCCCGTTAGCTTCAATTCCGTATTCAGCCTGTTTTCACTAACGCCGTTTGATATGACGAAGGCGCAGAGGTGGGAGGAATATCGGTTAAGCTACATTCCGCCTGCAGATAAAACCGCGTTTTCTACTGAGGTCACAACGGGAATTCCGGCTTTTAACAGCGTTGCACAGAGCGCGGTGCTTTCAAATACCGTTTATCAAAAGAGCTACAGCCTGCTTCTGCTTGCACTTTCGCTTTTGTGGCTTGCAGGCATTATTACTATGCTTGTCATTACAGCGGTAAAGTTTATCAGACTGAAAAAGGAGCTCCGCTTTGCCGTAAAAGCACAGGGAAATATTTACACCTGCGAAAGCATATCTTCCCCGTTTATAGTCGGAATTGTCAGGCCGAAAATCTATATCCCCACAGAAACGGGCAAAAGCTATAGGGAATACGTTTTGGCTCACGAAAGGTATCACCTTAAGCGGCGCGACAATATAATAAAGCTCTTTTCATACCTTCTTTTGGTAATGCACTGGTTTAATCCGCTCGTATGGCTCGCCTTTTACCTGATGACCAAGGATATGGAAATGAGCTGCGACGAAGCGGTATTAAATCAGAACGAAGGCATTAAAAAGGCATACTCCACCGCCCTCCTCTCCTTTGCCGCGGATAAAAAATTCCCTGCTCCGAGCCCGATTTCTTTTTCCGAAAACGGGGTTAAGGCAAGGATTAAAAACGTTTTGCATTATAAAAAGCCGAAAAGGGTTTTGCAGGCGGTTGCAATTATTCTTTGCCTCGCGCTGCTCACCGCCTGTGCCGCAAATCCGCAGCAGCACATAACCGAGGAAAGCATTACAAACGCTATTGAGGTAATCAGCGGCGCAATAAAAAGCGATAACTACACCGCGGGCAAGGTTATCGGCGCGAATATGGCGCTTTCCATGGTGCGTGATAACGGCTATTACTACAGTAAAATCACTATCAAAAAGGACAGCCTGAAAATCGTTGACAATCTCGGTAATCAGATTTTCGTCAGCGAAACAGCCGAGGAAGCGCCGCTTGCCGTAGGCGATGAATACGGCGTTCTTCAGCTGGATATGGGAGAGCGCGTTCCGCTGACGGTCTATGAAGATTACCGCTCTTGGTTCCGCGACGGCGACTACACCTGCATTACCTACACAAACAGCAGTATGACCGAAGACGGCACGGTAACCTATCAGGTTTATTGCAGGGGCGGCGCGCCGTTCGCCTTTTGCGATATGCACTGGGTTTACCTTCTTGAGCCTGAGGATATGGACTCTCTCATTACCGAAGCGATTCTGGTTAACGAAAAGAATAACTACGTTAAGGGAGATTATTTCGGCGAGGCTCATCGCATTCTCGATACAAAATTTGCTGACCGAACGGAAAAAAAGGTCATTGTTTACCTCTACGCGAAAGTAGCGTGGCTCTCACAGGAACAAGGCAACGAGCTCGGCAACCGTCTTAAGGACACAAGTAGCGCCGAGGGTCCCGTGATTATCACCTTTGAAAATGACGGCACTAAATATACGCTGAAGGACTATGAGGGGCTCGGAAGTCTGCGCGAATCGGATTTGAGAAATCACCTTTCCGAAAGCGATTACGGCAAGCTGGAGCAGCTTCAAAAGGTCGGCGCCGAAGCCCTTACCCAATCGCTCTATAAGCAGGTTGCCGAAAAGTATTCCATTGATACAACCGAGTTTATTATGACCGCCTTTGACCTCTGGGACGGCAAGAATAAGGACAGCGAGGATTATAAAACCCTGCTTTATTTCGGCGACGATACTGTTAAATACTGCTTCTCGCAGTTTATCAACGGCGACAGCGGCACGGAGCTTGAAACAAAATATTCCCTCGTTTTACAGGATTTGCTTTATACGAATTCGCCGGACTTACAGCCGTCAAGCGGCAGAGCCTATTTCAACGCCCTGGTAAGCGGCTACAAGCAGATGTTCAAGGATTACGCTTATAATACGGAAAACTTCCGCAACGGCGTTCCCTACGGCTATATGCTTCTTACTATGACGGGCGATATTGATGAAGCGAACGGTTAAGCTATGGCTTATCAACACTATAACATTAGGTTGTTAAACCCGAAAAAATGTGTTATAATCAAGCGAAAATGCGGAGGTAAGAATATGGAATTAAAAAGGCTGCCGTATGAGCTGACGGTCTGCAAGCTTAAGGATACAAACGAAATTGAGCTTTCAAAGGATTTTTATTTCATCGGCAGAACCGATGAGGAAATTTCCCTTGTATGCAAAACCGAAAGCGCACCGGAAAGCTTTATTGCCCGCGAGGACGGCTGGGCAGGCTTCCGCATTCAGGGTGAGCTCGATTTTTCGCTAATCGGAATTCTTTCAAGGATTTCGGGAGTGCTTGCCGAAAATAAAATCGGCATTTTTGCAGTTTCAACATACAATACGGATTACATTCTTGTTAAAAAAGAAAAGCTTGAAAGGGCGCTGAACGCTCTTGAAGAGCACGGTTATACTGTAATTTAGGGGGACGGCCATGTTTCGTAAAATGAGAAGATTTAAACAGCAAATAACGGAAAGCGAATGCCTTGATGTTTTAAAAAACGAAACCCGCGGCGTTCTTGCGCTTCACGGCGAAGAGGGATACCCATATGCAATCCCGATGAACCATTGGTACTGCGAGGAAAACGGAAGGCTTTACTTTCACGGAGCAAAGGAGGGGCATAAAATTGATTCCCTTCTTAAAAACGACAAGGTTTGCTACACCGTTTTTGACAAGGGCTACAGAAAAGAAGGCGAATGGGCGCTCAACGTTAAAAGCGTAGTTATTTTCGGCAGAATTAAAACCGTTACCGAAAAAGACGAGCAAATCAAAATTTGCACAAATCTTTGTAAAAAGTTTACTGATGACGAGGATTACTTAAATAAAGAAATAGAAAACTCACTTCCGCGCGTTCTCTGTTTAGAGCTTACGCCCGAGCATATGACGGGAAAGCTTGTTAACGAATCTTAACTAAATACAAGTGTAAAAGCGCGGCTGAATCAGCCGCGCTTATATAATTATAACAATATAATATTATGCTCTTTACATTCCTCACGCATTTCGTCGCTCCAGACAGCGCACTGCACCTCGCCGATATGCGCCTTTTCAAGAAGCAGCATACAAAGCCTTGACTGGCCGATTCCTCCGCCGATGGTAAGCGGAAGCGTGCCGTCAAGTATCATCTTATGAAACGGAAACTTTTCGCGTTCAAGGCAGCCCTCCGCCTCAAGCTGGCTGTGAAGGCTTTTTTCGTCAACGCGGATTCCCATTGAGCTTATTTCAAACGCACAGCCGAGAACGCTGTTCCAGGCAAAAATATCGCCGTTAAGCTCCCAATCGTCATAATCGGGAGCGCGCCCGTCGTGCTTTTTTCCGCTTTTCAGCTTACCGCCGATTTGCTGAATGAACACCGTGCCGTGCTTTTTAACTATTGCATCCTCGCGTTCCTTTGACGTCAGGGAGGGATACATATCCTCAAGCTCCTGTGTTGTAATAAAGAACACATCCTTGCTCATTTCAAAGCCGAGAGAGGGATATTTTTCCTTAACCGCCTTGTTTGTTTCAACGATTGCCGCAACAATCTTTTTAACAATTTCCTTAAGGAACTCAACGTTGCGCTCCTCTTTTGTGATAACTCTGCACCAATCCCACTGGTCAACAAAAAGAGAGTGAAGATTATCCGTATCGTCATCGCGGCGGATTGCGTTCATATCGGTATAAATTCCTTCATCGGCTTTATACCCGTAGCGGTAAAGCGCAAGCCTTTTCCATTTTGCAAGGCTTTGAACGACCTCGGCCTCGCCGTCAATGTTCTTCATTGTAAAATGAACCTTGCGTTCTACGCCGTTCAGGTCGTCGTTAATACCGCTTGCCTTTGTTACCATAAGCGGCGCCGTAACGCGGTCAAGGTTCAGCGCCTTTGACAGCTTAAGCTGAAACGTATCCTTAACAGTTTTTATTGCATACTGC
>ONCR01000060.1 GCA_900316345.1 uncultured Eubacteriales bacterium
ATCCGTCCGCCTTACGGCAGCCACCTTTTGCTCAGCCGCAGACGGCTCACCCCTTTGTCTGCTACGCAGACATTTCCCCTGTCAAGGGGAATTCCCCGAAGGGAAGGCTAATAGGTTTAAGATTGTAGGGGAGGGGCTTGCCCCTCTCGAAATTCCGAATTCCGAATTCCGAATCCCGAATTAAAAAGGTTCTCCGTGCCCTCCCTGTTTTTTGCAACGTTTCGCGGCAAGGTGTGGGCACCTTGCCCTACATTGGTGTGCAAAACGGAGTTTATAATGGGGCGAGGGGCTTGCCCCTCCCGCAATTCTTCACTCTTCATTTTTCATTCTTCACTAAAAAACAGCCTCAACGCGTGAGGCTGTTTTTTTACATAAACGTTGAAAGAGCGTCCACCATACCTGCAACCTTATTGGCGGTTTTTTTAACCGCCTTTTTTGCTGCGCCGGAGGCAGGCTTTGCCGAGCTTGCCATAGCAAGCGCGGAGCATACCGCAAGCGTTGCGCCTACGCCCTTCATTATCATTTTTGACGTCGTTGTTTTCATTTTTTCTCCTCCTTTCGGGTAATAATAGTTTTTGAAAAAATGAAAACAATAAACAAGCTAAAAAATGTTATTTAATTTTTATATATTTTGTCGGCTGATATAAAAAGTCAAGCTTAAGCTTTTCCATTATAAGCCCTGCTATTACGGGAAGCGCAAAGCTTGCGGTTATCCCGCAAACAAGATGAAGCGCAAGGCTTGTTATTCCGAAATGCAAAAGCGCGCTTCTTACCGCCGCGGCAAAAATAGTGTGCATAAGAAATACGGGCATAATATATTTTGCGGCAAAGGCAAGCGCCTTCGGGCTTTTTTCGCCCTTAAAGGAGCCGATAAACGTAACGATTCCGCCGCACGCCAAAAGCCCTAAAATAAGCGAATCGCCGATAAACTTAACGCCGAGCTTAGTTTTTAATACAAACAAAACTACGAATAAAATGAACAGTATTCCGCCCGATTTTTTAAACGCCTTATCAATTTTAAAGAAGGCGAGCGCCATTCCGAGGGTAAACCAAATAAGCCCGTCCGAAATATAAACGGCAATAAGCTTAAAAAAGCGCGGAAGTCCGTTAAACGCACCTGCGGCGCAGATTAAGAAAAGCGCTGCCGCAACGGCTATTCTTACCGCCGCGTCAATTTTGTTTTTAAATATCGGCGAAATCAGAAATATAAGAAACAGCGCGTATAAAAACCAATACGGTGCAAACGGGTATAAAAACAGACGGTTAAAAAGACTTGTCTGCGCCCCTACGTTAACCGAGCCGCTGAAAACTACCTTAAGCGCGTAGGTAGCCGTTTCAAAAACAAAATAGGGAATACCAAAGGCGATTAGTTTTTTAAGAATGTTTTTTGAATAAGCCTTAAAATCCTGCGTTTGCGTAAGCCGCTGATATAAAAAGCCCGAACAGATATAGAAAAGCTGAACGTGAAAAAGGTAAATCGCATTAACGAAGCCCTGCGGATAATTATCCGCGTTTAAAATTCCCGCGTCAAAAAGGCCCATCAGCATATGGCCGACGGCAACTAATGCAATAGCAATTATTTTAACGTTATCTATCCATATGTAACGGGCGTTTTTGTTCATAATATCACTTTTCTTCTTCGGTTTCGGTTTCTTCGCTGAATTCGTCAGCCTTTTCGCGCGCGGCTCTTGCCTTTTCGGCAAGCTCCTCTGCCTCGGCCTTCACCTTTTCAAGCTCGCGCCTTGCCTTTTCGGCTTCCTTTTTGGCTCTGTCAAGGGCTTCCTTCTTGGATTTATCCGCCTCGTCAAGCGCCCTTTGCTTCTTTTCCTCCGCTTCGCGGCGCTTCTTTTCGGCGTCGCGGCGCATTTTATCGGCCTTTTCAAGAACCTCGTTTTGAAGTTTTTCGGCTTCCTTTAGCGCCTTTTCCTTTGCTTCACTCTTGGCTTTTTCAGCCTTTTCGGCAGCCTCGCGCTTTAATTTATCAATTTCACGCTTTGCCTTTTCCTCGGCTTCAAGGGCGTCCTTTTCCGCCTTTTCCGCCTCCTTAAGCGCCTTTTGTTCAATTTTTTCGGTAGCCTCGGCAAGCTCCTTTTCGGCTTTAGCCGCTTTTTCCTCAGTCTCTTTTAACGCTTTTTCAGCCTCCGCCTGTGCCTTTTCAGCCTTTGCGTCTGCCCTTTCGGCGTTGCGCTCGGCTTCTCTTTTTGCCTTTTCGCGCTTTTTGCTCTCCTCAAATTTAGCCTCGCGCTCAATGCGCTCTACCTTTATTTCTTCAAGCTCCTCGTCGCTTATGTTCTTTTCGGTTTTCCAACCGAACATAACCTCGGGGGCTTCAAAAATTTCGTCAAGCTTTTTGATAAAGGGAACGATGTCGCCGAAATCAAGCGCACGGTGGTCAAAAACGATAGTGAAGGGAAGAACCTGACGTATAGCTATTTCCTTTTCGTCGTTTTCGTTAACAATAACAACGGGTTTGTCCTGAACCGCGCCTACGGCGATTGCCGTAACCTGGGGCGGAATAATTTCAATAAGCGCCGCCGCGCCCCTCTGCTCGCGGTAAACCGAGCCGATGTTTGAAATTGTTATTGAGCCCTGCTCGATATCGTGCTTTGTAAGGCGGTCCGTTTCGGGGATGGCTTCGTATTCCTTTTTCGCCTTGCCCTTAAGGGTTTTAACCTTGTGTTTGCCCGTCTTTGAGCCTATAAGGCGGTTAATCGTCTGGGCAAATTTACCCTCCTTAAGGCCGGTAAGCGTGTTATCAAGCGAAACGTCAAACATAACCTCGTTTAAATCGGTGTTAGCCATTCGGCGGTTAACGTCCTTGATGTATGCAACCATTTCGTCAAGATTTTTGCTTTCAAAATTATGAAGATTTATCGTCATCATTTCGCCCGTGGGAAGCACCATGGGCATTGAAATGTTAATTTCGGAAAGGGTGTGAATTGCGCCGCGGACGTACTTTCTGTCAAATTCAATGTGGGCGTTCATCGCCGGGCAGGCCTTTAATCCCTCAACAATAACCTTAAGCATAAGGGTGTTAACGGTAACCTTGTTTTCCTTTTCAACATCCTTGTTAAGAAGCCTGTATTGCTCCATAAATTCGGTAACGTCGGGTTCGTAGGTATAGGTAACGTGGGGAATGTTCTGCCAGCTTTCGGTTGTCATATTTGCAACAATTTTTCGCTGAATTCCGAAATGCTCGGTTTTAACTATTTTTTTATTCTTTTTCGCCATATTGAAGCCCTCCTTTTAAACTTTGCTAATATTATAATAGAAGAGCAGAAAGAAGTCAATAAGTCTTTGTATAAAATGATTATACAAATAGTAATATTATAGTGCTTTTTTAAGCTCGTTAACGCTCTGATAGCGTGACGAGGGGTCAATACGGGTGCATTTTAAGATGATTTTTCCCGCTCTTCCGTCGGCAAGGCGCTTGCTCGGATGAACGCCGGTAAGCATTACGTTAAGCAAAACGCCGAGGGCGTAAATATCCGTGCGCGAATCGCTTTGCGCAAGGCCGAGCTGCTCCGGCGGAGCGTAGCCTACGGTGCCTATCTGAACGGTGTCCTTTTCGGAGTTTTCGGTAACGCGTCGCGCGGCGTTAAAATCAATAAGCTTAACCGTGCCTTCCCTTGAAAGCATAATGTTTTCGGGCTTGATGTCGCGGTGAACAAGGCCCGCTTCGTGAACGAGCGCCAGCGCGTCGCAAACCGAGGCGATAACGGCCCTTGCTCCCGAATAGGTGTAGGGCGCGTTTTCAAGAACGTCGGCAACGGTTATGCCGTCGATGTATTCCTCAAAAACAAGCTGGCCGTCGTCAAGCGTAACGGTGTCAAAAACAAGCGGAAGGTTTTCAAATTTAACGGTTTTTAAAAAATCGTAAGCCAAAACGGGCGTTTCGTATTGCCGAAGAACAAGCCTTGTTCCAAGCGTTTTGTGTTTTAAAAGAATAATCCTTGCGCCGTTTTTGTTTGAAAGCTTACGAATAAAATCGTAATCGCCTTTAAGGGCGTTTAAATATTCGCTGCAAGTCATAATAATTATGCCCTTTCAATCTCAAGCGCAAGGTCGTAAAGCGTTTCGTCGCCCTTAATGCGCTCGGTTATATAGTAATTAATCTGGAACTCCCCGTTGGTAGCGGTAATATAACGCGTTGAAAGCTTTGCACCGGCGGCAAGGTCGGCGTTATACTGCTGTGTTTTGCCGAGCAAATCGGTAAATTCCGAATAAAACGGGCGCGGAAACTCGCTTTTCGGGTATTGCGCTTCGTTGGTAAAAACCTCGTGTAAATCGGTAAAATAATTGTTGCAAACGCTTTGGGTTACGCATTCAAAAAGAAGCTCGGCGCTCTCAAAGTTATTTGCTTCAACGTCGCTGAAATAGGCGTAAACCTCCTCGCCGCCGTTATAAAAGAAAACGGAAATAACCGCGTTTTCAAGATAGGTTTTTGTTGAATAGCGAACTATGTTTTTTTCAGTATAATCGTGGGTGTCAATAAAGCCGTCGGCGTCCCAAAGGGCGTCGGCGTCAGCCCTTTCGCTCGATTTAACAACCGCCGCCTTAAACTGCTCGGGCGGACAAACGGGCGAGTGCTTTTTCTTATAAACGGCGGTAAAAATACCGCCCGCCGCAACGGCAAGAGCAAGCAAAACAGCCGTAATAATAATTACGGCTCTTCTTTTATTGCTTATCGGTTTTTCGGGCTTTTTAACTTCTTTTTTTTCGGCAAGCACCGTCATACAGTGGGGGCAAAACTGCGCGTTTTCCTGCAGCGGCGCGCCGCATTTAGGGCATATGTTCATCCTAAGGTTTCCTGGTCATATTCAAATAAAAGGTTGTTAACGTCAACAATACCGAGCCTTTTTGAAAGGCCGTAAATAATAACCGCGTCAAACGGGTTTTTGGCGTAAAGGGGAGCGTAGCCCGTCTTTTTAAGCAAAAGCTGGGTTTCGTCAAGCGTAAGATTCATTCCGAAGGCAATGCAAAGCAGCTTTTTCCGCTTCGGGTTCGGCTTAATGCCTGAAATTATCTGATAAACGTAAACCTCGCTCATCTCGCTGTTTGCAACGATATCGGCCTTGTTAAGATGCTTTTTTTCAATAAGCTCATTAAGGTAATCGCTCAGCGTAACCGAGGCAACAAGCTCCCTGTTTTCCCTGTAAAATTCGCCGAAATCGGCGTAGCTTTTAAGCTCCTCAAGAAGCTTTTCGGTGTCCTTTTTCATAAAAACCCCTCCGCGTTTTCATAATATCATACGAAAACTATGCTGTCAATTGCTTTCGCATATTATGCCGCGGGCATAATAAAAGGCAAAAAAATAAAATTATTTTGCCTTTTCTTTTCCCGCAAAGCCGCCCGAAAATTTATCGGTCAGCCCAAGAAGATAGTCCGCGGAAACGTTATAAAATTTACAAAGCCTTACTATTTCGTCGGGAGTTGGCTGAACGTCGCCCTTTTCAAGGCGGCTTATTTTTCTTTGGCTCATGCCCGTCGCCTTGCCAACGTCCTCCTGACGAAGGTGAGGGCTTGAAAAATCCCTTAGCTCCTTAAGTCTTTTACTAAACATTATATCACCCTAATATATTATATATAGACATTTAATGACTATTGACATATAGTCAAATAATGACTATAATTAATATAAACAATAATTTATCCGTTTTATGCCGCGGGCATAAGAAAAAGCGACAGCACAGTGGTAAAATACGGATGTAAACAAAATATCGGTTTACCGGCTCAGGCAAAATCTAACAATTTTAAGCAAAGGAGAAAAATATGTATTGTTCAAAATGTGGAAAAGAAATATTTGATGAAGCTGTGGTTTGCCCTTACTGCGGGTGCGCAGTAAGCAATCAACCGCAGCGGTCGGAGGCAATTGCAAACTATACTCCCGGCACATATGCAACGCCGGAACCGGAAAACGGAGGACTGGCAACGGCAGCTCTCGTTTTTGCGTTTCTTGTTCCTGTTGTCGGGCTTATACTCGGAATTATAGGAACAATAAAGTTCAAAACTCAAAATCTGAAAAACAAATGTATTGCCGCAATCCCGATTTCGATAGTTATTTGGATAATTAATTCAATTGTTATTTTTGGCTTAATGAACGGGTAGATTAATCGATTCATTATAAAGAGAGGAAAAGAGTAATATGAATTGTAATTGTTGTGGCGAAGAAATACCGAACAAAGCGTTGTTTTGCCCGAGCTGTGGCCGTGAGGTTGACAGAAGCGTATCAAGCGAAAACAGATACTCCAACTGCACTGACGGCAATCTTCTCGAAATGTTCAAGGTAAAAGAACAATTCAGCGAAGAAAGGCGAGCAATGCTGATAGAAGAAATGAAGCGCAGAAACCTGTTTGAAACAGATGGTCAGCCGCGGCCTGACGGCGCACAGACAAATGCGGAAACGAGCCGTCAGAGCAGCAATGGTAATGCGCAGCAAAACAGCGTTTCGGTTACGCGCTTTTGTAAAGCCTGCGGAAAGCCGATGGGCAAAGAGCAGGCCGTGTGTTTAAATTGCGGCGTGCCTGCAGGGAAGGGAAAGCGTTTTTGCTACTACTGCGGAAATATGTTAAACGAAGATGCAGTGGTTTGCGTTAAATGCGGTTGTGCTGTTAAAAACGATTCGGTGAAGAGTAGCAATGCGGAAGTTGAAACGGCAACAAAAAAAACGAAAAAGCGCGTAGGCGAAAAAATCCTTTTAATAGCAGGGGTAGTTTTTCTTGTTTGCTTTTTTGTTGCCGTTATCTTTATTGCCAACGGTTACGCTAACCGCGAAAACAATAAAAAACAAACGAATTTAGGCGTTATTACCGATTCATATTGGGGAAGCGAGACCCTTAATTTGCGGTTTAAGTTTAAGAACGGATATGAAAGGGATAACGGCGACACAGTAAACTTCTATAATGACAAGTTGACAAGTGGCTCGTCTACGAAGATGGAATTTAATTCTGCCAAAAAGGACAAAAACGAATATCTCAGATGGATGATTGACCTTACAACAACACCGCTCAATGAATATAAGGCAAATTCGGATGCAATAGACGTTGCGTACTTAGATATGATGAGCGGCTGGTTGGATACACATAAACTATTAACGCAAGGCACGTATACGATAGCAAATGAAAAATGGACGGGCTATTTTTGTTATAACGACAGCGAATGTGTTGCGCGGTTTTTTAAAACGACTGACCGATATGTAGTTACCATTACTTTTACAGACAGAAAGTTCACAGCTAATCAAAACGGAGAGGACGAGATGAAAGAGGAATTTAAAAAAGCAATAAATCAGTTTAGTAAATGGTAATGTCAAAAAGAACTACGGCAAGTGGAGCAAGGTTGTTTACAGTAAAACCAAAAACGTTTAAAAAAGGCTGTATCCTGAAAAAGGATACAGCCCTTTTTGCGGCCGTAGGGGGCGGTTCGTGAATCGTCCCTACAATTATAAACGCCGTTTTGCATACCAATGTAGGGCAAGGTGCCCACACCTTGCCGCGAAACGTTGCAAAAAATCGGGAGGGCACGGAGACCCTCCCCTACGATTTAAGTGAAAAGTGAAAAATGAAAAGTGAAAAGTTTCGGGAGGGGCAAGCCCCTCGCCCCGTTATAAACGCCGTTTTGCACACCAATTGTAGGGCAAGGTGCCCACACCTTGCCGCAAAACGTTGCAAAAACAGGGAGGGCGCGGAGACCCTCCCCTACGAGCTTCGTTTTATTTTTTCGTTTTTTGCGAGATGAATTTTTCAACCTTGCCGCCGGAGATATAGTTGGGCGTAGTAAGCTCAAATTCAATCATAGTAACGTCGGGGTAATCTTCCTCATCGTCAAGGCAGTAAATCTCGGCGTCTGCAAAATCTCTTATATAATACTCGTCGGTAAGCTTTTTAAATGTCTTTACGTCATTAACGGTAAAGGTAATGAAAACGTCAATATCTTCGCTGACAACGTCTTCCCTCAAACCGTTTGAGGATTTATAGCCCTTTTCAAGTTCCGCTGATTCAGCCTTGCAAAGAGCGAAAAGCTTTTCGGCTTCCTCTGTATTAAGCTGAACGTTAATATCATCTGCAACAAAATCATAGTTTACAAGTCTTCCGCCCTTGATTGTAAAATCTACGCCGTCAAGCACGTCAAAAACGGAAATCGGCGGATATTTTTCCTCAAGCTTATCAACAAGGGCGCTGACCTTTTCGGGCTTGGCTTCGCGGTATTGGTTAATGAAATAAAACCTTGAAACCGTTTTGCCGTTTTTCAGCGTGTATTTAATGCTTAGGCCGTCCTTCGGAGCGTCAACGTCATAATCGGTAGCGTATGCGTCGTCCTCAGGCATGGGGCGGCTGCTTTGGATAAGATTAAGCGGAGACTTAACTTGCTCGTCAATTATGGTTTTATGAATTTCCTCAACGGTTGCAAAATCCTCGGGCGAAACCGTAATTTCATAATCGGTTTCAATTTTGATTTCTTTAACGTTTTTCGTCGGAACGTAAAACGTTTCGTGTACGGTAACGCCTATGAACGCTCCGAGCGTAATAACCGCCGCCGCGCCCCAGATTATAAAGTTTTTAACCTTAAATACCGAAGCCGACTTTCTTAATACCATCTGTGCCCCGAAGAAAAACAGAAGGGAAAAGATTATGAACGAAACCATATCCGCAACTGCGCTGCCGAAGCCGCCAAAGAACAAAGCGTTTAAAAACGCCGTCATTATTACCGCGCCGAAAACCGAAACAATAATGCTGAAAACGGGTATTTCAGGCTTAAAGCTTACCATATCGCCGGCAACCTCAAGCCTTCTTATTTTGTAAAGTAAATATGAAATAACAAGAGCAATTACGGCTAAAACAACGGTAATTAAAACATAGAGGTAATAGTTGCGAAGAACCGTCGGGTCAAATTTTTCGCTGTATGCAAAGATTGCCGTTTTCTTCCCGAGAAGGCTGATGAGCGGCGAAAACGGCAGCTCAAAGCCCTCGAAGTCCCATTCGTTCATACCGTAACCGAAGAAATAGGTTACCGCTTTAAGCATAGCGGTAATGCCGTAATAAACCGCGTTGATTATTCCGTAAATTACTACTGCGGAAAAGATGTTGCCCGCAAGCATAACGGCAAGCGCCGCTATCGCAACGGCGATAAACGAAACGCAGAGGATTGAAACAAGGCCGAGCAGCACAAACGCCGACGGCTGAGCGCCCTTGGCGAAAACAACGGGAAGCGCCGCGGCAAAGGCGATAAGCTGAGGAACAACAAGTAAAACGTAGCTACTCAGCAAGCCCGTAACGTAAAGCCCCCTT
This sequence comes from uncultured Eubacteriales bacterium, assembly GCA_900316345.1. Taxonomy (GTDB): domain Bacteria; phylum Bacillota; class Clostridia; order Oscillospirales; family Acutalibacteraceae; genus Eubacterium_R. The sequence goes on from ONCR01000060.1 coordinate 9,285, forward strand.
CTTCCTATTGGGAAGGCGTGAAGCGCGGTGCAGGCGCTCGCCTTGAAAAGATACGAAAATACAAGCACGCAAAAAAGAATTGCAAAGGCTATTGATATTATGTCCGACGCCATGCTTGAAGCCGTAAAGTAGCGAAAATCAATAATTTTCTCGTTACTGCCGTAAAGCATTACCGGAAACGCGATTATTTCAGCGATTAACAGCGGAGCCGTGAACGGAAGAAACCGTTTTATATTTGATAAGAATAGCGTTTTGCTAAATAAGCATTTGTTTGATTTCATCGTCAACCTCCCCTATCTCATAAAGGAATATTTCTTCAAGCGACATCGGTAAAGCCTCAACAAACAGCGCATCGCAGGCGTTTAGTTTTGAATAAACCTCTTCCTTGTTGCCCGAAATAATAAGCTCAAAAACTCTTCCGTTTTGCTTTTTTCTTAAAATGTTTAAGCCGAGAGCGTCAAAATCAACCTCGCCGTTAAAGGAAACCTGGTATTTAAGAAGGCCCTCCTTAATCTCGTCAAGCGCGGTTTCAACAACAATTTTGCCCTTGTACATTATTCCCACGGTGTCGCAAACGTCCTCAAGCTCCCTTAAGTTGTGAGAGGAGATAAGAACGGTCGTTTCCCTTTCGGCAACGTCCTTCATAATAAGGCTCCAAACCTGGTGGCGCATCATCGGGTCAAGGCCGTCAACGGGCTCGTCAAGAACAAGAATATCGGGCCTGCAGCAAAGCGCAAGCCAAAAGGCTACCTGCTTTTTCATTCCCTTTGAAAGCCTGCGTACGCTCGCCTTCGGGTTTATTGAGGGGAAGTATTTTTTAAGCTCCTCAAATTTTTGCGTATCAAAATCGGGGTAAAGCCCCTTGTAAAAGCTTTTAAGACTTTCGGTACTGGAATTATGAAAATAAAATACCTCGTCCGAAATATAAACAAGCCTGCGCTTAACGGCGTTGTTTTCATATATCTCCTCACCCTCAACGGTAAGCGTTCCCTTATCGGCCTTAAGAATGCCGCAAAGGGTGTTCATAAGCGTGGTTTTGCCTGCGCCGTTAGGGCCTACAAGCCCGTAAACCGAGCCCTTGCTAATATGCATATTAACTCCGTCAAGGGCCTTCGTTTCGTCAAATGCCTTTTCAACATTTTTAACGTCAATCATTACCCTTTACCTCCTTGCTGATTTTTTCAAGCTCGTTTTTAAGCTGCTCTGAGTCAACGCCGTTGAACATTAGTTTCGCCGCCGCGTCCCTGAAAGCTTCAAGAAGCCTTGTGGTGTCCGCGCGCGCCTCCTTTTGCTCCGCAACAAAACAGCCTTTGCCCGAAACCGTGTAAATATATCCCTCGTTTTCCATTTCACGGTAGGCACGCTGAATTGTGTTTGGGTTGATTGCAAGCTCAACTGCAAGCTCGCGCACCGAGGGGAGCTGTTCCCCGGGCTTTAACGCGCCCGTTACGAAAAGCTTGATAAAGCTGTTCTTTACCTGCTCATACAGCGGCAGCGCGCTTCGGTAATTAATGCTAATCAATTTATCACCTGCTTTTTCGTTAACTGTATTAATTCGCTTAATACGCTTAATACACCCAGAGTATAGCACAGTGAAAAATTTTTGTCAAGCAAAATTTTTCAAATTCGGAATTCGGAGTTCGGAGTTCGGAATTAAGGGAGGGCGCGGAGACCCTCGCCCCATTATAAATGCCGTTTTGCACACCAAATGTAGGGCAAGGTGCCCACACCTTGCCGCGAAACGTTGCAAAAAACAGGGAGGGCGCGGAGACCCTCCCCTACAATCAACAAACCATTCACGCCTTC
>ONCR01000017.1 GCA_900316345.1 uncultured Eubacteriales bacterium
TGTCAAGCGTTCCGTCACGGTTCGGGCAGGTAAAGCCGCCGTCAAGCGAGAGCTTATAGACCTTACATCCGAAGCGTTCTTTAAGATAAGAATTAAGCGTTGTATATTTCATAAAATTCCTTAAGATTTTTTTCGTTTCCGCAGCAGTAGGACTGAACCCTATCAGCGTCAATATCGCCGCCTTCGCAGGTTTTGGCAATGCCGCCCGCTTCGTTAAGAATAAGCGTTGCGCCTGCCCAATCCCACGGGCGAAGAATAAGCTCGTAATACAAATCCGCCTTGCCTGCGGCAACATAACAAATATCAAGCGCGGCCGAACCTCCGCGGCGTACTTCAACCGCTCTGTAGAAAATTTCTTCCGTGATTTCAAATGTTTTATGCGCAAGCTCGTGCTCATACGGGCAGGTGCCGAAAAGAACGAGCGAATGGGTTAAATCGCAATTGCTTGAATGAATCGGCTTTCCGTTAAGAAACGCTCCCTTTCCCTTTTCGGCATAATAAACGTTATCAAGGTCAGGGTCCATAACAACGCCGATAACAAGCTCCTTATCCTTTGCAAGCCCTACTGAGATTGCGCTGTGCTGATAGCCTTTTATAAAATTAGTCGTTCCGTCAATAGGGTCGATAATAAAGCAATATCCGTCGGTCAGGGTTTTATCCTCATCGCCCTCCTCGTCAAGAAAATGCGCGTCGGGAATAAGCTTTGTAAATTCTTCAACAAGAAAATCCTGAATAAGCTTATCGTATTTAGTTACAAGATTTACCGCAGAGCCCTTTTCCTCAACGCCTAAATCGTCGCCCGCACTTTTATATATCGCGCCTGCTCTTTTAACAATTTCAACTATCTTTTCAAGCATAGCAATCACCAACCTTATTTATTGTAAATAATTATATCATATTATCCGCCGGATTCAATATAAATTTAGTATGATTATTGCTATAATTACGGGAAAGCTCTGCGCGTTTATTCTTCATCTTTTCGGCAAGGGGGCAACTACCCTTCCGGGAAGGCTTGCGCTGAGGCTGAAATACAACATACTTACAAGGCTTTCAAAAGGAGCAAGGATAATCTGCGTTACGGGAACGAACGGAAAAACGACGACCTGCGCCCTGATTGAGCACGCCTTAAGGCAGGGAAATTATTCATACTTCATCAACCGAAGCGGTGCAAATATGCTGAGCGGTGTTACAACCGCATTTATAATGAATTCAACGGTTTTTGGCAGGTGCAAAAAAGAATTTGCAATTCTTGAATGCGATGAAAACAGCCTTCCGCTGATTTTACGCTATATTGACGCGGAGGTTATTGCCGTTACCAACGTTTTCCGCGACCAGCTTGACAGATACGGAGAGATAAGCAAAACGCTTTCAAAAATCAGGGAGGGCATAGGCTATTCACCGTCTGCGCTTGTTATTCTTAACGCGGACGACCCGATAACATATTCGCTTAAAAGAGAGATAGAAAACCGCGTTGTTACCTTCGGGCTTGACCTTGACGTAAAAAGCCCCGGCATATCGGACAGCAGGCACTGCCCCGTTTGCTCGGGCGAGCTGAAATATAAAAGTAAAACGCTTTCACAGCTCGGAAAATTCTATTGCGGCGAATGCTCATATCACCGCATTACGCCCGATTACGAAATAAGCTCCGTCAGTGAAACGGGCTTTATTCTCGGGGGAAGGCTTCTTTCAACCTCGCTCGGCGGCATATATAACCTTTATAATTTCTGCGCCGCCGCGGCTGTTCTCGGCAGCCTTAAAATCGGAAGTATTGATTCGCTTTGCTCATTTTCGGGGGCCTTCGGAAGAATGGAAAAATTCACTTTCGGCGAGAATACCGTTTTACTTCTTCTTGTTAAAAATCCTGTTGGCTTAACGGGCTGCATCAAATACGTTTGCAATATCAGGGGCGAGCTTGATATGGCGTTTGCGCTTAACGATAACGACGCTGACGGGCGCGACGTAAGCTGGATTTGGGACAGCGATTTTACGCCGATAAAAAACAAGTGCAACAGGGTTTACACAATAGGCACACGTTCATACGATATGGCTTTAAGACTAAAATATGACGGAATTAAAACACACGAAATAATAAACGGCGAGGAATACAAACGTCTTATAAGCCTGATTAAAAGCGGGAGTTCCGATTTTGTAGTATTTTCAACCTACACGGCAATGATGAATATGCGCCATCTTTTTATTGACGCCTTCGGAGGAAAGGAGTTTTGGGAGCAAGTTGATTAAAATAGCCCATCTTTACCCGACGGAACTTAACCTTTACGGCGACAGCGGTAATATACTCTGCTTAAAAAAGCGGCTTGAATGGCGGGGACTTGAAGCAAAAATAATCCCCGTTAACTGCGGCGACGCTCTTCCCGATTTTGACCTTTTGTTTATCGGCGGAGGACAGGACAGAGAAATGCGCCTTCTTGCGCGCGATATACGCAAAAAGGGCGACGCACTGCGCTTTGCGGTTCAATCAAAAAAGGTTATTTTTGCAATATGTGGCGGTTTTCAGCTTCTCGGAAAATACTATGAAACCGCTGACGGCGAGCTTATTAAGCTCAGCGGCGCCCTCCCCTTTTACACTGTAGGCGGCGCAAGGCGAATGATAGGCAACACCGTTTTTGATACACCCTTCGGGATTACGGTAGGCTTTGAAAACCACAGCGGAAGAACTTACCTTGACGGTCTGACGCCGCTTGGAAAAATAATAAGCGGCTTCGGCAACAACGGCGAGGATAAAACCGAAGGGCTTCTTTTTAACAACACCATCGGAACCTATGCTCACGGCCCCGTTCTTCCGAAAAACCCCGTGCTTGCAGACGAGCTTTTATCCAGAGCCGCAGGGCTTAAGCTCGATGCGCTTGACGATAAGGAGGAGCTTTTATGTAACCGAGAGCTGATAAGGCGCTTTAAATAAAAGTTGAAATATAAAAGATTTATGTTATAATTATTATAATAAAACAAAAGGATTATATATGGAAAACGAAAGCTCAGTAAGAGATATTTTAAACGAAACAGGTAAATACACAAGCCTTACCTCGGGGCGTTCAATGTGGCCGCTGCTGCACCACCAAAAGGATAACATCATTGTTACCAGGCCTGAGGGAAGGCTTAAAAGGCTTGACATTGCGCTTTATGAAAACGGCGGAAAATATATTCTTCACCGAGTTATAGAGGTTCACGACGACCACTATATTATAATCGGCGATAACTGCATTAAAAAGGAATATGTTACCGACGATATGATTTGCGGCGTGCTTGCAGGCTTTTATAAAAACGGCAAGCATTACATAGACTGCCGAAACGGAAGGCTTCAAAAGCTTTACGCCCGTTTTTGGACAAGCCTTTACCCCGTTAGACCCGCCATTCTTTTTTCGGAAAGAGTTGCGGGAAAAATAAAAAGAATGTTTAAAGGAAAAGCCTGATAATGAAAAACAAGCCAAAGATTTCCAAAAGCGATATGACAACGCTTAAATGGATTTACAGCATTTGCAAAAGTGAAAAATGGAAGATAATTATTCAGATAGTTGTTAACGTAATTACGGCTGTTCTTTCTATTGTTTACGCTAACTTTTCAAAGAATATTATCAACGCCGCGGTTCAGGATAAGGACATCCACAAGGTAATCCGCTATGCGCTCGGCTTTCTTGCCCTGCTTATAATTCAGCTCATTTTAAGCCTTATTTCGCGCAGCTCGGTTGAACGCTGCAAGGCAAAGCTTGAATGGATACTTAAGCAGCACGTTCTTAAGGTTTGCATCAAAAAGGATTATGCCTCGGTTACGCAATACCATACGGGCGAGCTTCAAAACCGTATGTTCAACGACGTTGCAATCATTGCGGACGGTTTTACTACTATGGTTCCGAGCGTTGTTCTTGTTGTTACAAGGCTTATTTGCGCCTTTGCATATCTTATTTATATAGATAAGATGTTTTCGCTTATCTTTCTTATCGGCGGCGTACTGATTTTCCTTAGCACACAGGTTTTCAGAAAAAAGCTTAAGCTTCTTCACAAGGCCGTTCAGGAAACCGAGGGCAAAACGCGCTCCTTTATTCAGGAGGCGCTTACAAGCCTTCTTGTTGTTAAAGCGTTCGTTGTTGAAAAGAAGATTGAGGATAAATCAAACGAGCTTCAAAGCGAAAACTATAAGGCAAGGATGAAAAAGCGCTTTTTAAGTATAAGCGCAAACGCAGGCGTAGGCTTCGTTTTCAGCGCAGGATACGTATTTGCGCTCGGCTTCGGCGCTTACCGTCTTGTTAACGGCCAGCTTGATTACGGTACGGTTACGGCTATGCTTCAGCTTGTTAACCAGATTCAGTCGCCCTTCGCCCAGCTTTCGGGAATGATGCCGAGGTATTTTTCGCTTCTCGCCTCAGCCGAAAGACTTATGGAGCTTGAAAAGCTTCCCGACGAAGCCGAAAGCAACACCGAAAGCATTAACACAAACGAGGTTTATTCCACGCTTAAAACCATTGATTTTAACAACATCTCGTTTAAATATGACCGCGATATTATTCTTGATTCAACCTCGCTTAAAATCAACAAGGGCGATTTTGTTGCGATAATGGGAATTTCGGGTATAGGCAAAAGCACCCTGCTTAAGCTTCTTCTCGGCGTTTTCAAGGTTCAGGACGGGGATATTAAACTTGAATGCGAAAACGCAAGCATTCCCGTTACCTATGAAACAAGACGGCTTTTCTCATATGTTCCTCAGGGCAACTTCCTTCTTTCGGGAACTATAATGGAAAACCTTACCTTTATAAACTCTGACGCTACCGAGGACGAAATAAACGAGGCGATAAGGATTTCCTGCGCAGACGAATTTATAAACGCCCTTCCCGAAGGAACGCAAACCGTTATCGGCGAACGCGGAATAGGGCTTTCCGAAGGCCAGCTTCAGCGGCTTGCGATTGCGCGTTCGCTGCTTTCAAAGTCGCCGATTATTCTTCTTGACGAAGCGACGTCTGCGCTCGACGAAGCAACGGAAAAACGCTTCTTAACTAACCTTAAGGAGCTTAATAACAAGACCTGCATTATTGTTTCACACAAAAAAGCGGCTCTTGAAATATGCAATAAACACATTCAGATTATTGATTCAAAAATTGTTATGGAGGATAAGTAAATGCTGCTGACAAAATGGGGAGAGGATTTAAACAAAAAAGCGCCTCTTTGCGAATATCCCAGGCCGCAATTTAAACGTGACAGTTATTTAAGTCTTAACGGTCAGTGGGCGCTTGCGTTCACCGAGGGCGAGGAAATTCCTAAGGAATACGAATATAAAATCACCGTTCCGTTTTCACCGGAATGTCCGCTTTCAGGAGTTAGCAGAACACTACGCACTAACGAATATCTTGTTTACGAAAAGAAGTTCACCCTTGAAAAGAATTTCAACAGGGGCAGAGTTTTCATTAACTTCGGCGCTGTTGACCAGATAGCTAAGGTGCTTTTAAACGGAAACTTTGTCGGAGAACACCACGGCGGCTACACCCCGTTTACGCTTGAAGTTACCGATTATTTAACCGACAGTGAAAACACGCTTAACGTTATTGTACGGGATCTTTGTGAAGAAAATGAATATTCGCGCGGTAAGCAAAAAACAAAACGCGGCGGAATATGGTATTCACCTCAAAGCGGAATCTGGCAGAGCGTATGGCTTGAAAGTACGCCCGCAGAATATATTAAAAGCGTTCGCATTACTCCCGATTACGATAACGAGCAGGTAAGCTTTGAATTTGAAAACGCCGACGGTGTTCAAATTACAGTGTACGACGGGGACGAAATAATTGCCGACACTACTGATAAGGTAATAAAAATTCCCTCGTTTAAGGCGTGGTCGCCCGAAAGCCCGTTCCTTTACGGCGTAGTTTTCAAATACGGTAAGGACACGGTAAAATCCTATTTCGGTATGAGAAAGTTTTCAACGGGCAAGGATGAAAACGGCGTACCGAGGCTGTTTTTGAACAATAAACCCTACTTCCATAACGGGCTCCTTGACCAGGGCTATTATCCCGACGGCTTTCTTACTCCGCCGAGCAATGCGGCAATGGAATTTGATATTAAAACCGTTAAGGAATGCGGTTTTAATATGCTCAGAAAACATATAAAGATTGAGCCTATGCTCTGGTATCATTACTGCGACGTTAACGGAATTCTTGTTTGGCAGGATATGGTTAACGGCGGCGGAAAATACGGCCTTGAGGTAAGCGCAATTCCGTTTATCGGCGTAAACCTTGACGATACGAATTACAAAACCTTTAAGCGCACAAGCGAAAAGGCAAGAGAGCTATATTATAAAGAGCTTAAAGAGATGGTTGACGCGCTTTATAACTGCCCCTGCATTGCGCTTTGGGTTCCGTTTAACGAGGGCTGGGGCCAGTTCGATTCCGCAAAGGCTTATAATCTTCTTAAGGAGTGGGATAAAACCCGCACGGTTGACAGCACCTCGGGCTGGCACGATAACGGCGTAACCGACGTTATTTCAAAGCATATTTACTTCACCCCAATTAAAGTTAAGCAGGGTGAAAAGCCGTGGCTGTTAACGGAATTCGGCGGTTTTTCTATCCGCGTTAAGGGCCACACCTTCAACGACCGTATGTTCGGCTATAAGATTTACAAGTCAAAGGAAGGCGTAACCAAGGCGTACAGCAGGCTGTTTAACAAAACTGTTATTCCGCAGATACCGACAGGCCTTGCGGCAACGGTTTATACACAGGTTACCGACGTCGAAGACGAGCTTAACGGCCTTATGACCTATGACCGCAAGGTTCTCAAAATAGATAAAGAGATACTTCGTGAAATAAATTCAAGAGTACACCTCTAAACAAAAGAAAGGCAATTTATTATGAATCAGCTTGAAATTAAAGACGGAATTAAAGCAACAATCAAAACCAACCGCGGAGATATGACCTTCGTTCTCTTCCCCGAAATTGCTCCTAAGGCGGTTGAAAACTTTACAACCCACGCTAAAAACGGCTATTATAACGGCCTTATTTTCCACAGGGTTATTAAGGACTTTATGATTCAGGGCGGCGACCCGATGGGAACGGGAATCGGCGGCGAATCAATTTGGGGAACGCCGTTTGAGGATGAATTCAGCGTTGAAGCCCACAACTACTACGGTGCGCTTTCGATGGCTAACGCAGGCCCCTCAACAAACGGTTCGCAGTTTTTCATTGTTCAGGCAAAAACTGCGCCGCAGCAAATGCTTGAACAGATGGAGCAGCTTACCGATAAGGGATATCCAAGGGAGTGTATTGATAATTACAAGGCAGTAGGCGGAACGCCGTGGCTTGATTATCACCATACCGTTTTCGGCCAGATTATTGAAGGCAAGGACGTTTTAGAGGATATTGCGGCAGTTAAAACAGCACCGGGCGACAAACCGCTTTACGACGTAGTTATTGAAACAATAGAAATAACGGAATAAAAAAAGAACGGATTCATCAGAATCCGTTCTTTTTATGTAGAAATTAAATTATTCTTCTGTTGCTTCCTCAGCAGGAGCTTCTTCCTCTGCGGGAGCTTCTTCAGCTGCGGGAGCTTCTTCAGCTGCGGGAGCTTCTTCCTCTGCGGGAGCTTCTTCCTCTGCGGGAGCTTCTTCAGCTGCGGGAGCTTCTTCCTCTGCGGGAGCTTCTTCAGCTGCGGGAGCCTCTTCTACTGCGGGAGCTTCTTCGGCTACAGGAGCTTCTTCGGCTTCCTCAGCCTCGTCAGCTTCTTCCTCTTCGGGGAGAGTGGCCTTGATTGAAAGAGAAACTCTCTTCTTATCATAGTCAACGTCAATAATTTCAGCCTTTACGATATCGCCGAGTTTAAGAACGTCCTGAGGAGCCTTAATTCTTTCTCTGGAAATCTGGCTGATGTGGATAAGGCCGTCAACTGTAGGAAGAATGTTAGCGAAAGCGCCGAAGGTAGCGAAGCTTACGATTCTTGCGTCAACAACTGTTCCTACGGGATAATCGCGCTTCATAACCTCCCACGGGCTATCCTCAATCTTCTTGAAGCCAAGGGAAATTTTTCTTGTTTCCTCATCGAGGGATTTGATTGTAACCTCAACGGTATCGCCAACCTTAACAACCTCGCTGGGATGCTTAATTCTTGACCATGAAAGCTCGGAAATATGAATCATACCGTCAATTCCGCCAAGGTCAACAAATGCGCCGTAAGAGGTAAGGGACTTAACGGTTCCCGTAATCTTCTGGCCCACTTCAAGAGTAGCCCAAAGAGCGTCTTCCTTCTCTTTACGTTCTGCGTCTGAAACGACCTTGATAGAGCCTACTGCTCTTCTTCTTGACGGTGTTACGTCAATTACCTTAAACTTAACGGTTGCATCCTTAAGGATTTCCAAATCCTCGTTACGTCTTAAGCCTGTAAGCGAAGCAGGAACGAAAATTCTTGTTCCCTTTGTTGTTACAAGAACGCCGCCGCGGATTGTTTGGGTTACAACACCTTCGAGAATTTCGCCTGATTCTTTAGCGGCAACAATGTCATTCCAGCCTTTTGACGCATCGAAAAGACGCTTTGAAAGCTTGAGAACGCCTTCCTGGTCGTCAGTTTTCATGATGATAAGGTCAAGCTCATCACCGATGGCAACAACGTCCTCACACTTGGAAATCGGCTCTGACGATAAGTCATCAAGAGCAACGACGCCCGTCTGCTTTCTGCCCTGTACGTCAACATAAACCTCTGTTGGTGTAATAGCAACAACGGTTCCCTTGACTACCTTGCTGTTTTCATTTTCCTTAAAAGATTCGTTAAGCATTTCTTCAAAGGATGCCTCACCATCAGCAGATGCTTCGACAGCAGGCTTGTTAGCAGCCATTTCAGCGGTTTCTGCTGTCTCCACAACTTCTTCGGCTACAGCTGAAGTTGTTTCAACTTCCTTTTCTTTAATTTCTTCGGACATGGTTTTGAGTACCTCCTTGATAATTACCGAGGGTGTCGAAGCCCCGGCGGTTACACCAACCACCTTTAAACCTTCAAGATTAATCCCCTTAAGCTCCTCCGCCGTTTCTATAAGATAGGCCGGGCAGTTCGCTTCGCAGACCTCTTTAAGCTTACAGGTGTTTGATGAATGACGCCCGCCGATAACAATCATAGCATCCGCAATTTCGCTGATTTCGGACGCTTCGCCTTGTCTGTCAGCAGTCGCATTACATATTGTATCAAAAATTTTACAATTTGTACATACCTTTTTTATGATTTTCTCACATTTTTTGCATTCTTTTTGCGAAAAAGTTGTTTGAGATACAAAAATTAAATCCGAATTTTTGTCAAAATTATTATTTTGTATAATTTTTAACAGTTCTTCTTCACTGTTAAAAACGTAAAACGGTCCTTTACAGAAGGAGCAAATGCCCTTAACCTCGGGGTGGTTGGCGTCCCCCGCTATCAAAACGGGCACTCCCTCGGGCTGTTTTTCAACAATATTATGAATTTTTTTCACAAACGGACAGGTTGCGTCAACGTATTTCAGCCCTCGGCTTTCAATATCCTGCATAACCTCTTTTTCAATTCCGTGGGTTCTTACAACAACCGTAAAGCCCTCGGGGCATTCCTCGGGCTTTTCAATAATTTTAACGCCCCTGCTTTCCAAATCGGCAACAAGCTGGGCGTTATGTATAATAGGGCCAAGCGTACAAACGCGTTCCCCTTTTTCAACAAGCTCATAAACAAGATTAACCGCGCGGTCAACGCCGAAGCAGAAGCCTGCGGTTTTGGCAAGCTTAATTTCCATTTAGCTCCTTCTCTCTCATTTCGGCAATCGTTTTCATAACCTGATTGGCGGCTGCCTTATATTCCTCTTTTTCAATCTCGTCGCCCGTAAGGCCGAGCTCTTCAAGAGTTATCGGCTTACCGTAAACAACGGTAACCTGCTCGCCGCGCTTAATTCTGTTTTTACAGCAGATTGCAACGGGAAGAATTTTAGCGCCGGTGTGGTGAGCAAAAATAGCAACGCCTGCCTTTGCGCTTTGGGGCACGCCGTTTTTATCCTTAATTCTTTTACCCTCGGGGCAAAGGGCAAGAACGTGGCCCTCTTCAATAATTTTTTCGGCGTATTTAATCGCCGTTTTATCGCCCTGGCCTCTTTTAACCGGAAAGCCGTAAAGATGAGTTATAACCCATGCAACAACGGGGTTTTTAAAAAGCTCCGCCTTCGCGATGAAATGAAGCCCCGGGATGCCCTTACCGATTGCAACAAATACGGGGTCAAGCGCGCAGGTGTGGTTAATTGCCACTATGTAACGCTTATCGTCGGGCAGGTTTTCAAGCCCTTTATGCTTAATGTGATACAATTTTCTGAACATCGGGCCGAAAACCTTAACCGCAAAGTTGTAAAACTTATAACGGGGAACCCTTGAATAATCGAATTCCTTCATTATTTGGTGTTCTCCTTTACTATGTTTACTATTGCCTGAATGGATTCCTCAAGCGTAAGCTCCGAAGTATCGCACATAATGCTGTCCTCGCTTGGCTTGAGCGGGGCAATTTCGCGGTGGCTGTCCTGATAATCGCGCTGATTAACGTCGTTAAGAACGTCCTCATACATTACGCTTTCGCCCTTTTCAATAAGCTCCTTATATCTTCTTTGCGCCCTGCATTCGGGAGAGGCGAAAAGGAAGATTTTAACGTCGGCGTTCGGAAGAACGACGGTTGCTATATCGCGGCCGTCCATAATAACGTTGTTTTTTCTTGCTATATCGCGCTGAAGCTCAAGAAGAAATTCGCGTACCTTCGGTATTGCGGAAACGTTACTTGCGCCCATGGAAATTTCAGGCGTTCTTATAAGCTCGGATACGTCCTCGCCGTTAAGGTAAACCCTCTGCGCTCCGCCCTCGTGGCCAAGCTCAACGGTTATTGATGAAAGCATTTCAATTATTTTTTCATTATCGTTAATAACGCCGTTTCTTACTGCGCTTAACGCAATAGTTCTGTAAAGCGCGCCGGTATCAACATAAATAAAACCGAGCTCCTTTGCCGCCGCCTTTGCAACGGTGCTTTTACCTGCGCCTGCAGGGCCGTCAATTGCAACATTAATCATATATTTTCTCCTCTAAATATTATTTCCCGAAAGATAGCCGGTTGAAAACGCAATCTGAAGGTTAAAGCCCCCTGTATACGCGTCAACGTCAATAACCTCGCCCGCAAAATACAGGTTCGAAACTATCTTTGACTGCATGGTTTTAGGATTAATCTCCTTAACGTCAACTCCGCCGGAGGTAACAATAGCCTCCTCAACGGGACGAAAACCCGTAACGTCAAGCGTTACTCCCTTAAGCAGCTTAACAAGCGAAAGCCTCTCCTCCCTTGTTATGCTGTTGCATTTTTTTGAAGGGTCAATTTTTGACAGTTTAACAATAACCGGTATAAGCTTGTTAGGCAAGAGTTTTGAAAGAGAGTTTATAAAATCTTTATTATTATTTTCGGCGAATTCACGCTGAATACGCTTATCAAGCGTCTGCTCGTCAAGGGCCGGCTTAAGGTCAAGGCTTAAGGTATATCTTCCGTCCTCGGGCTTCTTCATATGCGACGAGGCGGAAAGAACAATCGGGCCGCTTATTCCGAAATGAGTAAACAGCATTTCGCCGAAATCGGCGTAAACCTCTTTTCCGCTTTCAAAAACGGTAAGCTTAACGTTTTTCAGGGAAAGCCCCTGAAGGGCAGGAATAAAATTGTTCCTTAATACAAGCGGAACAAGAGAGGGCGAAATCGGAGTTACCACGTGCCCTGCGCTTTTTGCAAGGGCATAACCGTCGCCGGTTGAGCCGGTTAGCGGATATGAAGCGCCGCCCGTACACAGCGCAAACGCGTCCGCTTCAAGCTTTTCACCGTTTTCAAGAATTACCGCTTTTATCAAGCCGTTTTCAAATTCAAAGGCTTTAACGGTTCCCTGAATAAATTCAGCGCCGCAATTTTTTGCGTTTTTAACAAAGGCGTCAACGACGTCAACCGCCTTATCGCTTACGGGAAAAACACGGTTTCCGCGTTCAATTTTGGTAGGCACGCCCATTTCTTCAACAAGGGCAATAGTATCGTAAGGCATAAAGGCTGAAAACGCACTGTAAAGAAAACGCCCGTTAGTGGGAACGTTTTCAATTAGAGCGTCAAGCTCAAAGGTCGCATTGGTTACGTTACATCTTCCCTTGCCCGTTATCATCATTTTTCGCGCAGGGCGCGGCATTTTTTCAATCACAAGCGTTTCGTTTCCCCGTTTCGCGCTTTCGGCGGCCGCCATAAGCCCTGCCGCTCCTCCGCCGATAATTATAACTTTTTTACTCATATTCATTCATTTTCCGCAATAAATTCGGAAAGCTCTTCCCATTCGGAATAAAGGGCGTCGCGGATTTTGGATTTTTCTTCAAGCGAGGCGGTAAGCTCAAGCAGCTCTTCGTACGCGCTGCCCGTAAGACCTGCTTCAATTTCGGCAAGCTCGTTTTCAACCGTATCAATCTCCTCCTCGCATTTTTTCAGCCTTGTTTTGGCCTTGCGCAGATTTGACGCCTGTTCCTTTCGGAGCTTATATTCATTAACCTTTTTAGGCTGTTCCTTCTCCCTTGGCTTTTCATCGGGCAGAGCGCTGTTTTTTCGTTCAATATAATAATCGTAATTGCCGAGGTATTCGCTTACACCGTCCGGCGTGAGCTCTAAAATGCGCGTTGCCAGCTTGTTAACAAAATATCTGTCATGCGAAACTATTAAAACGGTTCCGCTGTAATCAAGAATTGTTTTTTCAAGTTCTTCGCGTGAAAAGGCGTCAAGGTGGTTTGTAGGCTCGTCAAGAAGCAGAAGGTTAAATCTTCCGAGCATAAGCTTTAAAAGCGCAACCCTTGCCCTTTCGCCGCCCGAGCAATCCGAAAGCTCCTTATAAACGTCGTCGCCCTTGAAAAGAAATGCGGCGAGCGCGCTTCTTACGGCGGTTTCGGTCATATAAGGGAAGTTGCTCCATATTTCCTGCAAAACATTTTTGCTTAAATCAAGCTTTGCCTGAACCTGGTCAAAATATCCCGTAAGAACGTTTGCGCCGAATTTGAAATATCCGCTGTCGGGAAGGTAATCCTGCATAATTATTTTAAGCAGAGTCGTTTTTCCGCAGCCGTTATCGCCGAGAAGAAAAACCCTTTCCCCTTTCATCAGCCTGAAACTAACGTTTTCAAAAAGCTTTTTCTTATCAAACGATTTTGAAATACCGCTTACGGTTAAAACCTCTTCGCCGCTTTCGGCCTTCGGGGTAAAATCAAATCGTATTTTCTGAAGCTTACTGTCGGGAACAACAAGCTGCGCCTTAATACGCTCAATAACCTTTTCCTTGCTTTCGGCTGTTTTAATGTTCTTTTCCCTGTTCCATTGGCGCTGCTGGGCGATTATCCCCTCAAGGCGCTCAATTTCCTTCATATCGTTTTCGTACTTTTCTTCAACAGCCTTCTGCTCCGCGGCTTTTTTCTTAAGAAACGCGGAATAGTTGCCCGTATAGCTTCGGCATTTTCCGTTTTCAATTTCAACGGTTTTATCGGTCAGCTTATCAAGAAAATATCTGTCATGGCTGACGATAAGGCAGGCGCCCGAAAAATCCTTTAAGAAGCCTTCAAGCCATTCCACAGACTTAATGTCAAGGTGGTTAGTCGGCTCGTCAAGCAAAAGGAAATCAGCCTTTGAAAGCAACAGCTTTGCAAGAATAAGCTTTGAACGCTGACCTCCCGAAAGCTTTGAAGTAGGCTTGGCGAAATCGCTTTCCTCAAAGCCGAGCCCGATAAGCGCGGAACGGGTCATACTTTTATAGGTCAGTCCGCCGTCGCGGTTAAACTTTTCGGTGAGCCTGTCCTGCTTTTCTATGTTTTCAGCCTGGTCGCCTATACCCTCTGTAAGGTTACGGGCAAGGCTTTCAAGTTCCTTTTCAATTTCAATTAATTCGCCGAATACCGAAATCAGCTCTTCATATACCGTTCTGTTTTCAGAGCAGGTGTGCTGCTCCATATACCCGACAGTTGCGTTTTTTGAAATAAACGCCGCGCCGCCGTCCGGCTCGTATTCGCCGGTAATTATTTTAAAAAGAGAGGTTTTGCCTGCGCCGTTTGCTCCGATTAAGCCGACCTTTTCTTTTTCCTTAACGTCAAAAGAGATGTCCTTAAAAAGCACATCTTCGCCAAAGGAAAGTGTTAAATTTTGAACGTCTAAAACTGCCACGGCTATACCTCTAAAAAATTAATCAATATATTTTACTACAAAATGAGTTGAAAGTGAAGTAAAAATTTGATAATATGTTAATAATAAAGAGTAACGAGGGATTCTTTTATGGAAATTTTAAAATTGAAACCCGTTTTTAAGGATTATATCTGGGGTGGCAACAGGCTTGTAACGGACTTCGGATTTAACACGGGACTTGATAAAACGGCAGAGGGCTGGATGCTTGCCTGCCATAAGGACGGGATGAACACCGTTGACGGCGGCAGCCTTGACGGCAAGCCGCTCGGCGAAATCGTTGACGGTATTTCGGGTAACAACGCAAAACGCTTTCCCTATTTTCCCGTTTTAATCAAGCTGATTGACGCCTTTAACAATCTTTCCGTTCAGGTTCATCCCGACGACGAATACGCAAGGCGCGTTGAAAACGAATTCGGCAAAACCGAGATGTGGTACGTGCTTGACGCGGCTGACGGCGCGGAGCTTATTTACGGCTTTAAGGAGGCAATAAGCAAAGAGGCGTTCAGAGAGGCGATTGAAAAAGGCACGCTGCTCGATAAGCTCAACCGCGTAAAGGTTAAAAAGGGCGACGTTTTCTTCATTGAAGCCGGCACGGTTCACGCAATCGGCAAGGGCGCGCTTATAGCCGAAATTCAGCAGAATTCAAACTGCACCTACCGCGTTTACGATTACGGAAGGCTCGGCAACGACGGTAAGCCGAGAGAGCTTCATATTGACAAGGCGGTTGACGTTTCGGTTTGCGAGCCTCCGAAATACGGCACTAAGCCCATGGGCGAGGAAATCCGTTTTGACGGTTACGTTTCACAGCTTCTTACAAGCTGTAGCTTATTTACCGTAAACAAATACAAAATTGAAAAATCGGTAAAGCTTTTCGCTGACGAAAACAGTTTTCATCACGTCCTTGTTATTGACGGCAGAGGTGAGATTGAAGGAAGAAAAGCAAAAAAAGGCGATTCCTTCCTCGTTCCCGCGGGATACGGAGAATACCTCGTCAGCGGTGAAATTGAAATACTTATTACAAATATTTAGAATAAAATCACTCCTTTGACACACAATAGTCATAAAGGAGTGATTTTTTATGAAAATAGCTAACAGAATTGCGCTGATACTTAACATCATCGGCGGAATTAACTGGGGCTTAATCGGGCTTTTCAAGTTTGATTTGGTTGCGTGGATATTCGGCGGTCAGGACGCGGTTGTTTCAAGAATAATCTATACGCTTGTAGGCATCGCCGCGGTATGGTGCATAGCCTTACTTTTCAGACCGAGAGAGTTAAACGACTGAAAAAGAACCGTTGGGCGACCAACGGTTCTTTTATTACTTGTATTTTTCTGACTGAAGGTTGAACATATAGGCATACGCGCCGTTTTTTTCCATAAGCTCGCTGTGGCTTCCGCTTTCGATAATCGAGCCGTTTTCCATTACATAGATTTTATCGGCGTTAACGGTTGTTGAAAGCCTGTGAGATATAAAAATTACGGTTTTGTTTTCCGCCGCCTCCATCATCGCTTGGTTAAGATTATATTCGGCAACCGGGTCAAGGTTTGCGGAGGGCTCGTCAAGAATTGCAAACGGACAGTTTTTATAAAACGCCCTTGCAATTGCAACCTTCTGGCTTTCGCCGCCGGAAAGCATAACGCCTTTTTTATCAAATTCACGAAGAAGCTCCGTTTTGTTACCGTTTTTCAGTTTCTTTGAAAAGCCGCTGTGCTTAAGCGCTTCGCTTACCCGCTCATCCTCGGGGTTAACGTCAAGCGCAACATTTTCACCGAGAGTACAGGCATAGAGCTGAAAATCCTGGAACACCGCCGAAAAGCGCTCTCGGTGGGAATCAAGCGTTGCGTTTCGTATATCCTTACCTCCGATATAAATTCCGCCCTCGCTTGCGTCATAAAGGCGAAGCATAAGGTTGGTAAGCGTAGTTTTGCCGGCGCCGTTATAGCCTACAAGCGCAACCTTTTCATAAGGCTCGATTGTAAGGTTAATATTTTTAAGAGTAGGCTCGCTGTTGCCCGGATATGTAAAGGAGAGATTTTTAATTTCAATTATTTCGGGCTTTTCAGCTTCAACCTTCTCCTTGCCGTCGTTAATATTGCTTTCGGTTTTCAGGAAGGAACGGTATTTTTCAATCATCTTTGCTCTTTCGGAAAAACGCGCGACAGCCCATACGGTTAGGAAGTTAATGCTCATAGCGATTGAATACGCGCCGTTAAATGCCGCAACGAAGCCGCCCGCGCCGATTGTCTTTTTAACAAGCACGAGATAGCCGAGATAAAGCGGCATTACGAACATAAAGCCGATAACCTGAACGCCCGTTTCCTGGCAGAAATAGTAAGACGCTATTCTTGACCAGTAATGCTTCTGATTATCTATAACGTCGTCTGCCGAATCGTCATACCTTTCAAGAAGAAGGGGCTTAATTCCGTTCATTCTTACCTCCTTTGAATAATCCTGAAGGTAAAAAATACGCTGAAAATAATCGCTTCTTCTGTGAAGCCTTGCGTTATCCGTTCTTCTGTCCATCTGAAGCTTGCCCACCTTCTTTGAAAGCGGCATAAACGCAAACACAACCGCGAATATTATCAGAAGACACACAGGGTCAATAGTAAGCAGAACTGATGACACCGCAACAAGCGCAATTATATCCGCAAAATAGTTACGAACAAGGTTCATAAGGTTCTGAATATTATCGGACGAAGTTTCAATAGTCAGAATAAAATCGGTATAAAATTCGGGGTTATCGTATGAGGCGAGGTCAAGCTCTCTTGCCTTTTCATAAAGGCGTTTATTAAGCCCGTAATAAACCTTTTCTTTAGCGATATTCCAATAGAATTCGCGGAAAAGCCACGAAAACAGCTTGCTGAAAATCAGTATTGCGGCTATTACGCCGACAGCGTAATAAATTCTTTCAAGCCTTTCGCCGCTTTCGTAAACGTCAATGATATATTTAATACCGAGAACGCTTATCAGCCTTGGCGGAAGGAACATCATAACGCCCCAAAGCAGCTCGCCGATAACATAAAGGGGCTGAACCTGCCATATAAGCTTAATAAAAAAGAAAATGTTAGAAAGCATTGAATGGTCCGTTTTCTCTTTTTTATTCTTCATTTTCCTTCGCCCCCTTTCCGCTGTAGCTTGAAGCCTGAAGGGTAAACATTTTTGAATACTCGCCGCCGCTTTTCATAAGCTCCTCATGCGTTCCCTGCTCCGCAAGCCTTCCCGAATCAAGAACTATAACACGGTTGCTTAAAACCGCGCTTGCAAGGCGGTGAGAAATATATATAACCGTTTTGCCTTTCGTAGCTTCAATAAGATTTTCGTACATATTGTATTCGGCAATAGGGTCAAGGGCAGACGAGGGTTCGTCAAGCACGGCAATCTGAAAGTCCTGCGCAAAGAGCCTTGCGGTTGAAACCTTCTGGTTTTCGCCGCCCGAAAGGCCTATTCCGTCCTTATCAAACTCCTTAGTTAACACGGTATCGCCGCTTTTTTCAAGCTTTTCGATTTTGTTCCATACGCCGCTTTTTATAAGCGCGTCCTTTGCGAAAAGCTTTTCATCGGTGTTGCATTCCCTACACATAACGTTTTCATAAACCGAAACGGCAAAATTCCGGTAATCCTGAAATACTGCGCCGAAGGCTCTTCTGTAAGAGCTTAACGTATACTCCTTAATGTTTATTCCGTTATAAAGGATTTCGCCCTCGTCGGGGTCATAAAAACGAAGAAGCAGCTTTACGAGGGTTGATTTTCCCGCGCCGTTAACGCCCACTACGGCAATACTGTCGCCCTTATTTATTTTAAAGCTGAGATTGCTTAGCGTCTGTCTTTCCGCGCTCGGATACTTAAACGAAACATTCCTGAATTCAAGGCTTTCAAACTCACCCGCTTCAAGCTTGCCGTCAGTTATATTCGGCTTGTAATCAAAGAACTTGTGAAGGTTTTCGAAATACAGCGCCATTTCCGAAATATGCGAAAAGCATTCGGCGATTTCGTCAACCGCGCCCCTTACCGAGTTTATTGAAGAAAGCACAACCGAAAAACCCGAAACGGTCATTTCATCCGTATTTACAAACTTATACCCTGCGTAAGCATAGGTTCCGATTATCGGGATGAATTCAGAAAACAGAGAACTCACAAGGCTGTATATAAACAGCCCGAAGCCGTATTTTTTAAGAATCATAAGGTTAGCGTCAATAGCGCCCTTAAACCTGTGCATAAGAACATAGAAGATATTTGAGCTTCTCATATCCTTTGAATAATCGCGAAGGAACATCGTTCGCTGAATATACGCTTTAACGCGGTTATTCTTCGTCATTTCAAGGTCGCGCTTATAGTAATACCTGCTTTTGCTTACCTCAACAGCAAAAACGAGAAGAATAGGAACCAAAAACAGAAGATACGCCGTATCAATAGACGCAACAACGCCCACAACGAGGGAAAACGAAATAAGATTGCCTATAATTACCGCAAAGCTATCGTTAAAAATATCGTAATAGCTCTTCGTAATAACCTCGGTCGCGCGCTGATAAATATCATAAAATTCGGGGTTTTCATAGCAGGAAACGTCAAGCTCGCCCGCCTTTGCAAAAATCTTACGGTTCATCGCTTTAAGAAACCGCTTTGCGCCTATCTGGTTAACATAGGTAAAAAACCAGCTTCCGCCCTTACAAACAAGCGCAGAAACGGCAAATATAACAAGGTATCTTACGTAAACCTTAAAATCCCGTTCGCCTTCAATAATGCTTAAAAGGATTTTTAAAAACAGAATATTCTGAACAAAATATTCAAAAACCATATCAATGGTCATATATCCGATTGACGCAAGCATATACCATTTATCCGCGCCCCATATGGTTTTTGCCGCATAGATTACGTTTCTTACAAGCGGCGCTCTTTTTTCCTGCACCTCTATCCAACGCATATTTTCGCCTCCTTAATCTGTTATTTATTCAAGAAACAGCTCGCTTATCGTTACGCCCAATATTTGAGCAAGCTCCGGAAGAAGGGCTATATCGGGAGCTGACTGGCTTTGTTCCCATTTTGAAACCGCCTGAGCCGAAACGCCTAAAAGCTGAGCGAGCTGAAGCTGGGTTAAGCTTTTTTGTTTTCTGTATTTATATATGTTTTTTGATAATACTGATTTAATTTCCATACTCCTCACTTTCCCGGCGTTTTATAAATAATAAAGCCGTCGGCCATTTAACCGACGGCAAAGGATTTACGCGTTACTACCCGATAAGGGCTTAAGGTAAAAAAGGCGGCAAAACGGCATATGAATATATTTATTGCTTGTGTAATTTCTTCTGTCAAGATATCTTTTAGTCATATTTATTGCCTCCTTTCAAAAAATAATAACCGCGCTGATTAACAGCAACGCGGTTATTATAACATCTATAACAATATAAGTCAATAAACCATTAGTTGATTTTAGGCTATTTCAAGGCCATATGCTTTTGCATTTCATCCTTTATTTTTTTAAGAATTCTTTTTTCAAGCCGCGATATGTAGGATTGGGAAATGCCCATTCTGTCGGCAAGCTGTTTCTGGGTTAAAACCTCGTTACCGTTCATACCGAAGCGAAGGTACATTATTCCCCTTTCCTTTTCGGGAAGGCTTTGCAAAACGGAGCGAAGAAGCCTTTTTTCATCCTCAAGCTCAATGTCCTCGCTTATTTCGTCAGGCTCCGTACCGAGAACATCGGTAAGCGTGAGCTCGTTGCCGTCCCAATCGGTTGAAAGCGGCTCGTCAAACGAAAGCTCGGTTTTTGAATTTGACGCCTTGCGAAGAAACATAAGTATTTCGTTTTCAATACAGCGCGAAGCATAGGTTGCAAGCTTGATATTTTTATCGGGGTCAAAGGTTTTAACCGCCTTCATAAGCCCTATTGTTCCTATTGAAACCAAATCCTCCGCACCCGCCGAGGGGCTGTCAAATTTTTTGGCTATATAAACAACAAGGCGAAGGTTATGAACAACAAGCAAATCGCGGTGGGAATTATCGCCGCGCCTGAGTTCGTTAAACACGGTTTCCTCTTCCTCCTTAGTAAGCGGCGGGGGAAGCGTTTCGGGCCCGTTAATATAGTGGCAATACTGCCTGAGCTTCAGCCTTTCAAAAAGCCTTTTTACAAGATTTTTCAGCATTTTTCATCACCTAAACAGATATTATTTCAGGGTTAAAAACCGCGCTGTATTCCGAATTATCCATATCGCCCGACATTGCAACGTAAACCGAAAGCGCGGTTTCGGTTTTGTTTTTGCATTTAATAATTACTCTGTCAGGCATAAACGCTTCAAGGTAAGCCGAGCCGCTGACGGTTGACGCAGGAATAACGCGAAGCGCGCTATTCTTTGAAAGCGGCTTTACCTTTTCCCTTGACGCCACTATAACTCCGCTTCCCGAAAACGGCTCGCGAAGCTTATTGCCCGTATCGGCAAGGGCAAAAAGCGTAACACTCTGCCCCTGCCTTTCAATTTTAAGCGTATATATTTCCCCTGCCGATACTTTTTTGTTGTAAAGCCTGACAACCGCACAGGAGATAACGTACGCAAAAAATGCGCTTATAAGCAAGCCTCTTGCGCCGATATTAAAATACGGCGTTGAATTTGAAACCGCAATTCTTTCAGATTTAAAAAGCATAAGCGCTCCCGTAATTATTCCGAGAAATACGAACGAAGAAAAAAGAAAAACAAATACGCACAGCGCAAAGCTTTTAAGCCGCATTCCTCCGAACGCAATGAAAATAATAACCGCCGCCGAAAGCACTTTAAGCATAAGCGATATGTAAAACGGTATTGAAACAAGAATTATTAGCGAATATATTCCGCCGAAGGCAGAGGCAAAAACAAGCCTCGCCGTTTTTACCCTTCGTTTTGTAAGCCTTGCGGTAAGGCTTACAAGGAGGAAGGTTATAAAAAAATTTATAATAAAAAGAATATCAACGTATATAACAATAAAAATGCCTCCCTTCACGAATAATTATAATCCGTAAGGGAGGCATAATTTGTCAAAACAAGCCTTGATATTATTTTGCAAGGTCGCCTACAATCATCATATAGTCGCCTATCTGAACGCCGAATTCGGGACCGCCCTCCATAATAAGCTGCCGGTCGGCAGTCATCTGGAACATATCGCCGATACCGAGAAGGATAAGAAGCGCGGATTTAGGACAGTCGAACTTCATACAGAAGAATGGCTTAGCTCTTTTATAAGCGCCCCTGCCGGCTCTCGATTTACCCGCTTTTATTCTTATATAAGCGGTGCATTCGGGATGACCTACAACCTCCCACTGATAGCAGCGGTCGGGCGATTTAAGCGCCCATTCGTGAATAGCTGGGTGGCCGAGCTTATTAAGCTGTGAAATTCCCGAAGAAAGCAGGTAAAAATAGAGCTTGCAAAGAAGAACCTGAGTTTTTTCATCCTCGGGAGGCTCCGTCATATTAAGCAAATCGCTCATTTTAAGAAGCACCTGCATAAACTTTATGAACTTTCCGAGCGACTTGATTTTGAACTTAGGCAGCTTAGCCATATTGCCCTTCATAAAGGCGTTCATTTTTTCCATTGAGGAAAATTCAAGCTCGCCGTCAATTTTCTTCTGGCCGAGGTATTCGCCGAGCTTAACGGTCCATTCGCCGTTTTCAACAATAAAATGAACAGCTTCCTTATCCTCAACGTTTACCTTTGCGGAAACCTGATATATTGCGTCAACGCCCTCAAACTTTTTCTTAAGCTCCGGTACGTCGGATGCAATGGTTTTTAAAAGTGGAAGCGCACCGGCCATAAATACCTTATTAGTATAGCGTACTTCATCGCTTGGCATAAAAACAACTCCTTTCAATAGTTAAAAAAATCATATTCCCCTCATCAGTCAGCCTAGGCTGACAGCTTCCCCCCCAAGGGGAAGCCTGAAAGGTTAAGATTATATTAAAATTCGTCATCCCATGCATCGTCAGCTTCAAAGTCAGCGTGCATTGTTTCCTGAATAGCCTCTGCAATGCCGTTTGCGTCGATTTTAGCAAGAGCAAGAAGGTCTTCCTGAAGGCCTATTGTTGAGAATTCGTTTTGATGGCCGAGCGATTTGAACGCGCAGGCCTTACCGCTTTTGGCGATAACCTCTGCAACAGCAGAGCCGAGACCGCCCATAACCTCATGGTCTTCGGCAACAATAATACGGCGCGTATCCATAATTGCGGAAAGAACAGCCTCTTCGTCAATAGGCTTAATGGTATGCATATTAAGAACCCTTACCTTAATTCCTCCGTCGGCTTCCGCCATACGTGCTGCCTGCATGGCCTCAAACACGCATGAACCGCAGGCGATAACGGTAATATCCGTTCCCTCATTCATAACGCTTGCCTTATTCCATTCAAACTTACAGTCTTCAACATTCTTATAGATAACCTGGTCAAAGCCGCGGTTAATACGGATGTATACGGGGCCTGGAATATCGTAAGCGGCTTTAACCGCATGGTAGGTTTCGGAGCCGTCGCACGGGCAGATAACCGTCATATGCGGAAGAACGCGCATACAAGCCATATCAATGAGGCTGTGGTGGGTTGAGCCTGCCTGGCCGAAGGAGGTTCCCGCGTGGGTTGCAATAATCTTAACGGGTACGTTCTGATAACAAATGTCGGTGTGAACCTGGTCAAGAGCACGCGCGGAAGCAAAGATTGCGAAGGTTGAAGCAAACGGAACAAGGCCGTTTTTAGCCATACCTGCGGCAACCGAGAAAAGATTCTGCTCCGCAATACCTACGTTAACAAATCTTTCGGGGAATTTTTCGCCGAACATACCGATTTTAGTTGATTTTGCAAGGTCGGCTGTAAGGGCTACTACATCCTTATGCTCTTCACCGAGCTCACAAAGCGCAATACCGTAGCATTCCGCGGTTGACAGCTTGGTTGTATCTGTCATTGTATATGTCATTCCACCCATAATTAAGCCTCCTTTTCAACGCGTTCAATACGCTTTTGATAATACTTATCGAGTGACGCATTAGCCTCTGCAAGCTTTGCTTCATCAAGCGAGCCGTAATGCCAGAGGTAATTATCCTCCATAAAATCAACGCCGGCACCCTTAAAGGTATCCATAACGATACAGGTCGGTTTTTCGCCGCCGTCCTGATGATTTTTAATTGCGGCTTCAATAGCGTCGTTAAGTTCTTTAAAGTTATGACCGTCAACACGACAAACGTTAAAACCGAAAGCCTCAAACTTCTTATCAACGGGTTCGATATTCATTTCGTCCTTTACTCTGCCGTCAATCATACACTTGTTGTTATCAACAAGAACA
The DNA here is from genome assembly GCA_900316345.1 of uncultured Eubacteriales bacterium. Taxonomy (GTDB): domain Bacteria; phylum Bacillota; class Clostridia; order Oscillospirales; family Acutalibacteraceae; genus Eubacterium_R. The sequence goes on from ONCR01000017.1 coordinate 23,489, forward strand.
ACGATGTTTGAAAGCTTGAACTGAGCCGCGCTCATAGCGGCTTCCCAGTTTGAACCTTCGTTAAGCTCGCCGTCGCCCGTGATAATATAGTTCATATAGTCGATTTTATTAATTCTTCCCGCAAGGGCAAAACCAACTGCAAGCGAAATACCGTGGCCGAGAGAGCCTGTTGAAAACTCACAGCCGTTAACCTTGTTAGCGTCAAGGTGCATACCGATTTTGGCCCCTGTAAGGTTAAAGATATGCAGCTCCTCCTCCGGCATAAAGCCGAAATCAACAAGAACGGGGGCATAGCCTACCGCCGCGTGGCCTTTAGAGAGAACGAAGCGGTCTCTGTCAGGCATTTTGGAATCCTTCGGGTCAAGCTTCATAAAGCGATGATAAAGGATTGTCATAGCGTCCATACAGGACATTGCGCCGCCGAGATGGCCCGAGCCGCCCCAGTTTGCGGTTTTAAGAGTCAGCCTTCGAAGCTCGTCAGCCTTCTTTTCAAGGCGGAGCCATTCAGCTTTGTCAAATGGTTTGTAATCAGCCGGCATAAATATTACTCCTTCCGTGATTAAATTATTTAATAAAACCTAAATCCTGATGTCTTTCGGCAACAACCGAGAATGCGTCATCGGCAATATCAATTGCAAGGGCGATATCCTCGTCGGTTAAAGCCGCGTTGATAAAGTGATTATGGTGCGAAGCGAGGAACAGGCCTCGGCTTACGCACTCTGCAACCCATTCCTGATGAAGCATAAGACTGTCATCGTTAGCAATTCTTAAATAGAACAGCGCTGGCTCTCCCGATACAACGAGGTCGAAACCGTGCTCCTTACCTGCGGCCTTTAAGCCGTCGGTAAGCTTAATGCCCTTTTCGCGGAACATAGTGGGAATATCAAGCTTCTTCATTTTAGGAATGCAGGCAAGGCAAGCCGCGAACGGCTCCGCGCTCATCCAGTAAGAGCCTGTATAAACAACCGAGGAAGCGGCGTTTTTCATATGCTCACGACCGCAGACAGCGCTCATATTATAGCCGTTTGCAAGCGCTTTACAGAAGCAGATAAGGTCCGCCTTAAAGCCGTAATAATGGTCTGAGCCCTGAAGGTCAAGGCGGAAGCCCGTTCTTACGTCGTCTATAATGAGAACCATACCGTGGTCATCGCAGAACTTTCTTACCGCCGCCCACTGCTCCTTTGTTGCGCAAACGTTATCGTAAAAATTGCCGTGGTCGTAAGGCTGTGCTATAAGGCCGGCAACGTCGCCTCCGCAGGCGTCATATGCCTCCTGCATAGCGTTAATATCAAACCATGGAACTATAATATTATTTGCAACCTCCTCGGGCATAATTCCGGGGTAGTCCGCCTTCTGGCACCACTGAAAATCGCCGTGATAATAGCCCTTGAAGAACATAATCTTCTTTTTGCCGGTATGAGCCCTTGCGCACATTACGGAGAAGGTTGTTGCGTCAGAACCGTTTTTCATAAAGAAAGCCCAATCAGCCATAGCGACGGTATCCTTAAGAAGCTCAGCGCATTCAACCATCTTGTAGGAAGGCGAGGTTGTACAGTTGCCGATACGAAGCTGCTCCATAGCCGCGGCGTCAACATCGTCGTCGCAGTAGCCGAGAACGTTAGGGCCGTAGGCGCACATCATATCAAGGTACTTGTTTCCGTCAACATCCCAGAAGTACGTTCCCTTTGCGTGGTCGCCCATAAGGGGCCACTTTGTTATAGGAAGCCAAAGTCCTTCGGACGGGCCGAGGTGGCCGTAAATTCCGGACGGAATGGCGTTGAGCGCTCTGTCAAACCACTCACGTGATTTTTCATGTTTATATTCAGGATATTTACTCATAGCCTTCCCTCCTTATCCTAAGTAAACCGCAACTCTGTCAAGAATACGGTTAACGTTATCAATCATATTGCACATACCGGCAAGGTAAATATTGCCTGCGCAAAGCTCCGCCATAGTTGAAGCCGTTCCGTTAAATAGGCCGTTTGCAAGGTCAATAGTTGCAAATTCCATAATTGCACGCGGAGTGTCGGGCTTTTCCTTAATAAGCTCAAGCTTATGGTCGCGCGCGCGGATTGTTACGGTTACGGCATCCTTGATACCCATCTGAATATCGCCGTCAATAATGTATGAAGCGGACTGCCTGCTGATGCTGTCATAATTGCCAAGAGCGCAGATAGCTCCACCGATTGTATACATAGTTAAAATTGTTGATTTTTCAAAGAAATCTCTGTTTTTCATATCCTCGTCGCTCGGCATAAGGTATTTGGTTAACAAATCCGTAAGCTTTGTGAACGGGCCGAGTAAAAACGAAAGAACCTGAACGGGATTTTTAGTAGGTATTCCCGGTTTTGAATTATCAATTAAATCGTTAAATTTTTCGGGGGACGAAAATTTCATTTTACAGGTACAACCGTAATCACCCTCTGTAAATTTACAGCCGTCTGCGGAAAAATGATAAGTTACGCAGGGACCGTCATTAACGTCAAAGCAAAGGGCTACGGGCTTTTTAAGGCCCTGACAAACCGCCTTTGCCTCGTCAACCATATCGCAAAGATTTTCAAGCGTTCTTAAAACGCCGTATGCGTTAACGAAGGCAAGAGCTTTTGCTTCTTTCATAAATATTCCTCCTTAACTGATTATATAGCTATATTAAACAAAACTATTAAAGAAATTATAGCATATTATAGTTATTATAGCAATAACAAAACTATGACAAATCGCTTTTTATAAAAAAACAACAGGCTTGGGCGTTTTTTTGTGAAAAGCGAAAGTATAAGCTTGTAGGGGAGGGCCTCCGCGCCCTCCCGATTTTTTGCCCCTCATCCGTCTGCCTGACGGCAGCCACCTTTTGCTCAGCCGCAGACGGCTCACCCCTTTGTCTGCTACGCAGA
>ONCR01000061.1 GCA_900316345.1 uncultured Eubacteriales bacterium
TCGCGGCAAGGTGTGGGCACCTTGCCCTACATTGGTATGCAAAACGGCATTTATAATGGGGCGAGGGGCTTGCCCCTCCAATAATTCCGCATTCCGAATCCCGCATTCCGAATTAAAAAGGGTCTCCGCGCCCTCCCGATTTTTTGCAACGTTTCGCGGCAAGGTGTGGGCACCTTGCCCTACATTGGTATGCAAAACGGCATTTATAATGGGGCGAGGGGCTTGCCCCTCCCGAAATTCCGCATTCCGAATTCCGAATTCCGAATCCCGAATTAAAAAGGAAGGACCTTCGTCCTTCCTTTTACTATTCTTTTTCTTCTTCCTCTTCGTCCTCATAGGGAACGCAGGTCGTCGTTTCGCCGTACGCGGTATTGGTATAGGTATCCGAGGTAGGCGTTGCGCCCTCCTGATAAAAGCCCTTTTGCCTTACGGTTTTTGTATTAACCCTCGTTTTTGCAAGGGTTATGCTCGATTTACCGTAAATTCTCATCTGTAAATCGTAAGCGTCCGCAGGGAAATCGGCTCGCCAAATCCACTGCTTAAGGAAATCGTTTCCGTAAATACCGCCCGTAACGTTAACCGCGGGATAGTTGAACGAGCTGATGTCAAAGCTCGTCCAGCCGTGGGTGAAGGCGTGGGTTGCGATTTTAATTATATCGCTTTTGCCGAAGCCCGTTTTAACGTAGGGAACAAGCTGGTTTACAAACTTAAGCTTTTTCGCCGTTGAAGAATCCTTGAAGTCCTCATAAATGGTCATCAGCGTGGTTTTCTGGCGGTCAGCCCTTGCATTATCGGTATCAATATGCCTTATTCTGCAATAAGCGAGCGCCTGTTCGCCCGTGAGCTTAATCTTTCCGCTGTTGCCCTCAAAGGTTTTTTCAATGGTAACGTCGCCGTATCTTCCCGGGTGGTTATTAATTTCGTTAATCTCTGCGGCGGTGAGCTCAAGCTCAATACCGTCCTTATAAAGAGTGTCAATTATCTTTTCAAACGAGGTGAAGTTAACTATCGCGTAGCTGTCGATGTTAATTTTATAAAGCCTTTCAACGGTGTTTATATAAACGTCAAGGTTACCGGTTGAAAGCGCGCCGTTAAGCTTTCCGAATTCGCCCGTGCTTTCGTCGCCCGGCTTGGTTTCCCAGTAAGCCCAGCTGTCGCGAAGGATTGAGGTTAAAACAATCTCCTCGGTGTCAATATTAACGCTGGCGATTATTGCGGCGTCGGCCCTCGTTTCGTCCTCAAGGATTTCCTTGCCCCTTGTGTCCTCACCGATAAGAAGAACGTTAAGAACGTGGCTTGAGGAGCAGGGCGCTCCGTTATAATACCAGGTTTTAACCATATCCTCAAGCGAGGAAAGCTCCGTTCCCTCGGTTTCCTTAATCGGGTCAAAGCTTTCAACAAGTTTGCTCATACCCTGCCATTCCGTCTGGGTTACGTTGGTCTGGTCCGCGCTGTTATCAACTATTTCGTTAAGCCAGCTGTTGGCCTTTATTACGAAAACCGCAGCCGCGGCAATTATAAGGATAAGAAGAACAATTATAACCGCCGTAAGTATTTTTCTTGTTTTGCTTTTCGGCTTTTTTTCGCGCTTCGTTTTGCCGCCCTCGGGTTCGGGCGGAGCCTCCTCCTCGGGGGCTTCCCCCTCGGGAGCTTCTTCCGCTTCCTCCTCGGCGTAATCAAGAAGGTTTACCATTCCCTCCTCGCTTTCGTCCTCTGCCTCGGGCTCGGGTGCAGGCTCGTCTTTTGGGGCTTCCTCAATCAAAGCAGGCTCCCTGGAGGTTTCCTCAGGCTCTTTTGCCGCTTCTTCTTCGGTTACGTCCTGCTCCTCTTCGGTAAGCTCTTCGGAAGCTGCGTTTTCTGTTGTTTCAACAGCTTTTTCCGCCGGTGTTTCTTCCTTCGGTTTTGCCTCTTCCTCGTGCCTTTTTTTAACCTCGGAAAGGATACTGTCAATATTATATTCGTCTTTGCTCAATTTTTTGCCTCCTCTTTTCAGGGTAAGGTGTTGAGTAAATATAATCCTTAAATATAAATTTGCTTTTAAAAACAGATTAATATTTTATGAATTATTCCTCGGTGTTTTCTTCTGCAGTTTCGCCCTCCTCGGCGGAAAACTCCTCTTCCTCCTCGTATTTATCAACTATGGAAAGAGTTGCAAGGCGTTCGTTTTCCTTAACCTTCATAACCTTAACGCCCTTGCTCGGACGGCGGAATGAGGAAATCTGCTCTGCGTGAGTTCTTATAACAATACCGTCGGTGGTAATCATAATAACGTCGTTATCGTCGTCAACGGGCGCAATCATTGCAACCTTGCCGAACTGTTCCGTACGGTAGTTAATAAGGCCCTTGCCTGCTCTTGACTGAACGCGGTAATCTGAAAATTCGCTCTTTCTTCCGTAGCCCGTTTCCGAAACGGTGAGAAGCTGCTTTTCGTCCTGTGCAACGGCAAAACCGACAACGTAGTCGCCCTCGCCGAGCTGAATAGCCTTAACGCCCCTTGCGGTTCTTCCGATAAGGCGCGCGTCGCTTTCGTTAAAGCAGATAGCCATACCGTCGTGTGTTGCAACAACAAGCTTTCTTTCGCCGTCGGTAACGTCAACCCAGCAAAGCTCGTCGCCCTCGTCAAGATTTATAGCGATAATACCCGTTTTTCTTATATGGTCGTACTGATTAATAGCGGTACGCTTAATAATACCGTTTCTTGTAACCATACAAAGGTAGGCTCTGTCCTCTTCCTCAGGGATTTTAACCATTGCGGAAACGGTTTCGCCCTGCTCAAGCGGAAGAAGGTTAACAACGTTAAGCCCCTTGCTCGTTCTTGAAGCCTCGGGAATCTGATAGCCCTTCATCTTGAATACCTTGCCCTTGTTGGTAAAGATAAGAATGAAATCGTGGGTTGAGCAGGTGAACATCGTTTTTGCATAGTCCTCTTCACGGCGGGACATACCCATAATGCCCTTGCCGCCGCGGTTTTGCGCCTTATAGGTGTCAACCGTCTGGCGCTTCATATAGCCGCGCTCGGTGAGAGTAAGAATACAGTCCTCAACGGGGATTAAGTCCTCGTCGTCAACATCGCCCGTAAAGGCGGAGATTTCCGTTCTTCTTTCGTCGCCGAATTTTTCGGCAATCTCGCGGCTTTCAAGCTTGATTATTTCGTCAATTCTGTAGGGATTTGCAAGAATGTCGGTGTAATCCTTAATCCTTGCGTGAAGCTCATCAAGCTCGTTCATTATCTTTTCGATTTCAAGCCCTGCAAGCTGGCCTAAACGGTAAGCTACTATTGCGCTTGCCTGCGGGTCGTCAAAGCCGAATTTATCCATAATCGCCTGCTTTGCCTCAGCCTGGCCGCCGCGGCACGCGCGGATAGTTGCAATAACCTCGTCAACTATATCAATAGCCTTGGCAAGACCTTCTAAAATATGCGCTCTTTCCTGCGCCTTTTTAAGGTCAAATTCGGTTCTGCGCTTGATTATATCTCTTTGGAATAATATGTATTTTTCAAGAATCTGCTTAAGATTCATTATCTTCGGAACGCCGTCGTCAAGCGCAAGAAGAATTGCGCCGAAGGTAACCTGCATATCCGTCATTTTATACAGATTGTTTAAAACTACCTGTGCGTTAGCGTCGCGCTTAACAACAATTTCAATATGCATACCGCGTCTGTCGGAATAATCCTGAACGTCCGCAACGCCCTCAAGGCGCTTTTCCTTAACCAAATCGGCAATTCGGGTTATAAGCCTTGCTTTGTTAACGCCGTAAGGAATTTCGGTAACAACCGGATACCGCGCGCGCCCATAATAATGCCCGCCGTCGGGAAATCGGGGCCCTTGATGTGTTCCATAAGCTCGTCAAGCTCCGCCTCAGGGTTGTCAATAAGGCAGCACATACCCTCAACAACCTCGCGCATATTGTGGGGAGGAATGTTTGTTGCCATACCTACGGCTATACCAGAAGAGCCGTTAACAAGAAGGTTCGGAAAACGCGCGGGAAGAACCGTGGGCTCATTTTCCGTGTCGTCAAAGTTCGGAGCCCAGTCAATAGTGTCCTTTTTAATATCCTCAAGCATTTTCATCGCTGTTTTTGAAAGCCTGCTTTCGGTGTAACGGTAAGCCGCAGGCGGGTCGCCGTCGATTGAGCCGAAGTTTCCGTGGCCGTCAACAAGGATGTGGCGCATTGAGAAGGTCTGCGCAAGCCTTACCATAGCGTCATAAACCGAAGCGTCGCCGTGGGGATGATAATGGCCCAGAACGTCGCCGACGGTGGTGGCGCACTTACGGTAAGGATTGGTCGGGTATAAATTATTTTTATACATTGCGTATAAAATTCGGCGATGAACGGGCTTAAGGCCGTCCCTTACGTCGGGAAGCGCACGCGAAACGATAACGCTCATCGAATAATCAAGGAACGCCTTTCTTATTTCATCGCTGATTTCAACGTCAACAATTTTCTGGTTGTCATAACGGATTTGGTTGTCCAAATAAAATCCCTCCTAACATTATTTCCTTCCCCTAAGGGGGAAGGGGGACCGCTTGCGGTGGATGAGGGGTAAGGCTACGGTTGTTTTATTTCCCCTCATCAGTCAGCCTTTCGGCTGCCAGCTTCCCCCCAAGGGGAAGCCATGTGATTAATTATGTCCTGACAAACGTCGTCAAAACAATAATTATATCATAGTTTGAATACCTTATAACCGTAATACCAAGCCTTTTAAAGTATTCGTCTCTTTTTTGGTCTTTCTTTATTCCGTTTTCTTCAAAGTGCTGACTTCCGTCGATTTCTATAACAAGTTTGTATTTTGCGCAGTAAAAATCTACTATATAAAAATCAAATACCTTTTGCCTGTTAACGGTTACAGGTAAATGTTTAAGAAATTTATACCAAAGCTTCCTTTCCTCCGAAGTCATATTTTTACGAAGGTGTTTTGAGTTTTCAGTCAGCTCTTTGTTTTTATGTCTAATCATTTTTTTCTCGCCGTTTTAAGCGTTTAATTACTTAAATGTCAAGGTTTTGTACGAATTTAGCGTTTTTTTCAATGAATTCACGGCGCGGCTCAACATTGTCTCCCATCAGTATTGAAAAATTCTCGCTGGCGCGCTGCGCGTCCTCAATGGTAACGCGGAGCATCGTTCTGTATTCGGGGTCCATCGTCGTTTCCCAGAGCTGTTCGGGGTCCATTTCACCAAGACCTTTATATCTCTGAATATCGCACTGGCCGCCCATTTCTTCAATAATTTGGTCGCGCTGTTCGTCAGAAAAGGCGTACTGGCTCTTTTTGCCCTTGCTTACCTTGAAGAGCGGCGGCTGTGCAAGGTAAACGTAGCCCTCTTCAATAATCTTCGGCATATAGCGGAAGAAGAAGGTTAAAAGCAGCGTTCTGATATGCGCGCCGTCAACGTCGGCATCGGCCATAATAATTATCTTGTGGTATCTTAATTTATTAATATCAAAGTCCTCGCCGATGCCCGTTCCGAGCGCCATAACAACGGGAACAAGCTTTTCGTTTGAATAAACTTTGTCAACCCTTGCTTTTTCAACGTTAAGCATTTTGCCCCAAAGCGGAAGAATCGCCATATGCTCGCGGTCTCTTCCTTCCTTTGCGGAGCCGCCGGCGGAATCGCCCTCGACGATATAAATTTCGCATTTTGATGCGTCCTTGCTTGTACAGTCGGCAAGCTTACCGGGAAGTGAATTACTTTCAAGCGGAGACTTACGCCTTGCGTTTTCCCTTGCCTTTCTTGCCGCTTCTCGTGCACGTGAGGCGTCAAGCGCCTTATTAAGAATAGCCTTTGCTACGGCGGGATGCTCCTCAAAATAAGTCATCAGTTTATCGTAAACAAGCGAAGCAACAAGCCCGGTAATATCGGTATTACCAAGTTTACCCTTAGTCTGTCCCTCAAACTGAGCCTCCGTAAGTTTAACGGAAATAATTGCGGTTACGCCCTCTCTTACGTCGTCGCCCGTAAGCTTTTTATCGCTGTCCTTAAGAATACCGAAGCGCTTGCCGTAATCGTTAAATACCCTTGTTATTGCCGTTTTAAAGCCCGTTTCGTGTGTACCGCCGTCAACGGTATTAATATTATTTGCAAACGAAAGTATAGTTTCGCTGTACTGGTCAGTATAGCAAAGCGCAACCTCCGCGCTTCTGTCGCCCTTCGTGGTTGAGATGTGAATAACCTCTTCCTGAATAGGATTAAAGCCTCTGCTTGTATTAATATATTCAACAAACGAGCGGATACCGCCTTCGTAACAGTAGGTTTTTCCGTGCTCCTCATCGTCATATCTGTCGTCTGCGGAGCGGTCAAACTTTTCTCTTTTATCGGTTAACGTAATTGAAAGGCCTGCATTAAGGAATGCCTGCTCGCGAAGACGTCTTTCAAGAATATCAAAATCGTATTTTGTTGTTTCCTGAAAAATATCGGGGTCGGCCTTAAACTTAATAAATGTTCCGTGGCCCTCGCTGTCGCCTATAATATGAAGCTCGTTAACGGGGATTCCGCGTTCAAAGCGCTGTGAATAGATATGACCGTTTTGGGTTACCTCAACCTCAAGCCATTCAGAAAGCGCGTTAACAACGGACGAGCCAACGCCGTGAAGACCGCCCGAAACCTTGTAGCCCGAACCGCCGAACTTACCGCCTGCGTGAAGCACGGTTAAAACAACCGTAACGGCGGGAAGGCCCGTTTTTTCGTTAATACCCGTCGGAATTCCGCGCCCGTTATCGCGTACCGTTATAATATTGCCGGGAAGAATTTCCGTTTCAATATGAGTACAAACGCCTGCAAGCGCCTCGTCAATTGAGTTATCAACAATTTCGTAAACGAGATGATGAAGTCCTCTCGGGCCGGTAGAGCCTATGTACATACCGGGCCTTTTTCTTACTGCCTCAAGCCCTTCAAGAACCTGAATATCGTCCGCATTATACTCGTCGGTAACAACGGTATCAATATCCTCTTCCTCAAGATTTGTTATTTTGATTTCTTCGCTCATAAATTTTCCTCCTGTGCGAGAAAAGCTTTTTATTTACTGTTTAACGCTCTTTTATTAAGCGTTGACGTATTAATCGGACTTACGTATATTTTTTCATCGGTAACAATAAAGCTTTTAGGTAAATCGTAGCTTACGTAATTAATACGCTTTTCTTTTTCGGCAAGGCTTAAATAATCCCTTGTTGCTTTATTTACGGTTGAGGTATCCATATCAAAAATGCCGATTATTTTTTTATCGGTAATAACGGTATTTTCGCCGAGATGAATAAACATTTAATTAATTACCTCTCCGTTTTCAATACGAATTGTTTTTCCCTCCTTTAAGCGGAGGATGGTTTCCTTATCGCAACAGGTAACAAAAAGCTGGCTGCTTTTAATGTTATTTAAAATATAATCCTGTCTTGTTTCGTCAAGCTCGCTCATAACGTCGTCAAGAAGCGCAATCGGCTTAACGCCCGTCATTTCTTCAAGTAGCGCCGCTTCTGCAAGCTTAAGGGCTAAAACGCAGCTTCGCTGCTGCCCCTGCGAGCCGTATATTCTTGCGCTTTTGCCGTTAATAAGAATTTCAATATCATCCCTGTGTGGACCCACTGAGGTAGTTCGGTTTAAAACGTCGTTTGAATAACTGTTTTCATACTCCTTTAAAAGCTTTTTTTCAAGCTCCCTTAAATCGGGGATTCCGTCATAAAAGCTGTATTTTAAATCAAGCTCCTCGCGGTTCGAGCTTATGCCCGAAAAAATATTTTTAACGTAAGGCGTCAGCGCTTCAAGGTATTTTAGCCGCTGATAAATAATTTTTGCGCCCGTTGCAGCAAGATTCTGGTTCCATATATAAAGCATTGCTTCAAGCTCGGGGTGCCTGTAAATATCCTTAAGAAGAGCGTTGCGCTGGTCAAGCCCCCTTGAATATTCCTTTAAAAGCTTTCTGTAATTAGCCTTGAGCTGGCAGAGCGCTCCGTCAACAAAGCGCCTTCTTTCCCTCGGCCCGTCCTTAACCATACTTAAATGAACGGGGCTGAAAACAACCGCCTTAATTTCATTTGAAAGCTCGGCGCTATTTTTCTTTTTAACGCCGTTAAGGCTTACGCTTCGCTTATCCTTAATAATAATTTCGGCGCTTTGCTCTCTTATATCTGATAAAAATTCAAGCCTTAAGCTGCTTTTTTCGCAACCGAAGCGTATAAGCTCCTTATCCTTTGCGCCGCGAAAGCTTTTTGCGCCGGTAAAAAGGTAAATTGCCTCAATTAAATTTGTTTTACCCTGCGCGTTTTCGCCCCAGATAATATTAATATCGTCAAAGCTTACGTCAATACTTTCAAAATTTCTGAAATTTTCTAAATGAATACTTTTAATTTTCATTATTTAATTTAACATCAATTATATAATCAACCGAAAATGCCGAAACCTTATCGCCGCTTCTGAGCTTTTTTCCCCTTGCGGTGCAGATTTCGCCGTTAACCCTTATTATTCCGCCTTGAATAAATTCCTTTGCCTGGCCGCCCGTTTCGGCAATGCCCATATATTTTAAGAATGCCTGAAGCTGAATAAATTCGGTATTAATTACTGCCGTTTCGGTTTTATGCTCTTTAGCTTTGACTTTAATTTTCATTTTTAAGCCTCATCGGAAGAACGAGGAAGAGGAAGCCCTCGCCGTCAATCGGCATAACCTTTACGGGGCTTACCGGACCTGCAAGCTCAATTCTTACCTCGTCGGTATCAGCGGCGTTAAGAGCATCAAGCATAAATTTTGAATTAAAGCCTATTTCAACTCTGTCGCCGGAGGTGTTTGCGTGGGTATAGTCAACAACTCTTCCGACGCTTGAAACCGTTGAAACCCTCATCTGGTCTGAATCAAACAGGCAGCGAATCGGATTTTTCTGGTTATTTTCAATAACGGGAAGCGCTCTTTCGATGCACTTAATTGCGTCGTTTGTATTAATTAAAACGGTTGTTGTAATCGCCTTCGGTATTGCGGTTTTGTAATCAAGAAATTCACCGTCAAGAAGGCGGCTGATGATTGAATAATTTTCAACCTCAAAAATAATGTGCCTTCTTCCTACCGAGATTGAAACCGGCTTATCGCTTTCAATATCCATAAGCTTTATAAGCTCGCGGATTGTTTTTTTCGGAACAATAAAGGTAAGCTCTTCGCCCTTATAGTTAACCTTCTCTTTTCTTATTGCAAGGCGATAACCGTCAACGCCGATAAGCGTTAATTCGTCCATACCTATATCAAACTTAAGGCCCGTATAAACCGGCTTTGAGCTTTCGCTGTCAGCAACGGCAAAAACGGTTTGCATAATCATTGAATGTAAAAGGCGCTGCTCAAGCTCAAGCGGAATTCCTCCCGTAACCGAGGGAAGCTCGGGATAATCGTCGGCGTCAATACCGGTGATATTATATTTTGCCGCGCCGCTTTCTATTGTTACCGAGGTTCCGTTCGCTTCAATAGTAACGTATTCGTCCGCAAGCTTTCTGATTATTTCACAAAGCACCTTGGCGTTAATTACTATTTCGCCCGCCTCTTCAACCTCAACACTTAAAACAGTGTTAATTCCGAATTCAAAATCATATCCGGTAAGGCTTAATGTATCTGAGCCGCATTCGATTAAAATTCCCTCAATCGTCGGTATTGTAACCTTTGCGCTTACCGCTCTTATAACGTTATTACAGGCTGTGTTTAATTCTTTTGTTTTGCAGGTAAATTTCATAATAAAAACCTTTCTTTTTTTTCAACGTTGAAAAAATTGAAAATTGTAAAATTTTCTATTTTTTCTTCAAAGATTGAATATATATGTCAATAGTAGTAGTAATGCAGGTTGAAAAGGTTAAAAACCTTAATAACCCCTTATAAAAGCTGAATTAATTATTAACGCTTAAAAATTTTTCAAAGTGAATAAAAGGTTAAAAGGGTGTAAAAAAATATTTTTCAACCGGCGAAAGGAAAACTTTTAAGTGGAAAAGTAAAAAAAGGTGGAAAATTACATATCGTCCTTTATGTTGTTAATAATATCAAGAACCTGGGAATTAAGCGTTGAATTTATTAACATCTTCTTTTCCATTTCTTCAATATTATACATAACCGTCGTTCTGTCTTTGCCGAATTCCTCGCCTATTGCGCTGAAGGGCATATCGGTTACGTTTCTTATTATGTAAAAACACATTTTTCTTGCGTTTGAAATATTTGCCGTTCTTTTTTTACTGTAAATATCCTCAACCGAAACGCCCGTTGTTCGGCTTACCTCGTCAACAACCCGCTGAATTGTTACGGGAAGGGGCTTAACGTCGTCGTCAAATATCTTTTTAATCGCGTTTTGCGCAAGGGCGATTGTTGGTACGTCCTCGCTGTAGGTACACATTGCGTGAAGGCGCTTCGTTATTCCCTCAAGCTGGCGGATATTTGATTTTGAGCGTTTTGCAATATATTCAATAACGTCGTCGTCAATTTCAAAATTAAGAAGCTTTGCTTTTCTTTTTATAATTGCGCAGCGCGTTTCAAATTCAGGCGACTGAATATCGGCAAGAAGGCCGCTTTCAAAGCGGGAACGAAGCCTGTCCGTTATAGAATGAATTTGCTTCGGCGGACGGTCTGAGGTTAAAACAACCTGTTTTCCGTTATTAACAAGGGAATTAAAGGTGTGAAAAAATTCCTCCTCCGTCTGTGTTTTACCGGCGATGAACTGAATATCGTCAATAAGAAAAACGTCAATAGAATTTCTGTATTTTTCGTGAAATTCGTTAACCGTTCTGTCGCCGAGGGCTGAAATAAATTCATTGCCGAATTCCTCTGCGTCAACATATTTAACCGTAAGCTCCGGATAAAGCCTTTCAACCTCGTTTTTAATGGCAAAAAGAAGGTGGGTTTTACCGAGTCCCGATGAACCGTAAATGAAAAGCGGATTGTAATTTGCAACGTTAGTCGTTTCGTTAATAAAGCCGCCCGGGTTCTGGGCTATTGCTTTGGCCGCTGTATATGCAAATTTATTTGACGGGCCGCAGATAAAGTTTTCAAACGTAAAAATGTCGTTTGATGAGGAATAACCCTCCTCTTTATTTTCCTCTTCAAGCTCCTCGGGGCAGGTATATTTAAACTCACAGTCAAAGCCGCAAACGGATTTGAAGGCTTCATGGAACTGGCCGTCAAATTCCCTTACAACGGTATCCATTTTAAACTTGCTCGGGAACATAAGCTCAACAACGCCGTTGTTATAGCTTTTTATTTCAATATCGGAAAACCAGAGGTTATAAACCGTATCGTTAAAGCGCTCTTTAAAAATATTAAGCACGCTTTGCCATAGCTCGTACATAGTAAACATTGCATCGCCTCCTTATATATAAAATATTATAGTAATCTAAATATTTATTATATATTATATATTTCTGTAAGTCAATAATAATTATAAAGTTTTAAACATTATATTTTTAACCTGTGGAAAACTTAAGGCGTTTTTTAAAAGCCTGTTGTATTTTTTTGTAAGATATTATATAATCGTTTTTATAAAAAAGGCGGTGAAAAAATGAGGCTTTTTAAAAACAGAGGCGATATTTATATTCCGAAATCGGGCAAAGGAAATTCTAAGGAAGCAAGAATTCTTTACGTCCTTTTGGTTTTTATTGTTCTTTTCACCGTTGCGTTTTTAATATTTATGAGCAATAAATATAAATCCGCAGCCGCTTTTTTCGGCGATGGAGAGGTAACCTTAACCGAAGCCGCCGATAATAACGAGCTGATTCTTCCTTCAATATCGGGAAAAACTAATTATCTTATTATTGAAACCGATGATGAGGAAACCTTTCCCCATTACCTTATTCTTCTTCAGGCTGATAAGGATAATCTTGCATATAAAGCGGCCGCTCTTTCCTCAGATATGGTAATTGACGATAAAAGCGTTAAGGATATTTATTTAGAGGGCGGGGGAGCCGCGCTTCAAACAAGGCTTGCCGAATATCTTGGGTGCGAAATTGATTATTACGCCGAATTTACCTCGTCTTCGTTTGTTGATTTTACCGATAAGCTCGGTAATATAATTTATCCCGTTATTTCCGATATACGCTTTTCGGGCGGAAGCGAGGACGATAAATATACTATTCATTTTAACGAGGGCGAACAAAAGCTCAGCGGCCGTGATATAACCAATCTTTTAAGATATTTCGGCGAAGAAAACAAGGATTATTCCCTTGAAAGCGAGCTTGCTTTAAGAGCGGTAACGGGCTTAATAAATGCCGAAAATTATGAAAATGCGGAAAGTCTTTTCCGCCTGTTTATAAAATCAGGCAAAACCGATATTACGGTTCGCGATTTTGAAAACAATAAAAATTCAATTTACGTTTTCGCCCAAAAAAGCACGGAAATAACGCTTTATAACGTTACAACGGAATTTGACGAAAACAACGTAATTACGCAAAATGCGGTTAAAGAAATTAAGGGGTATTTCAGCAAATGATTAGTGAAGAAAATAAAAAAATAATTATGAAAGCCGTTTATGACATTCTTGTTGCCGTAGGCGAAAACCCTGAAAGAGAGGGGCTTAAGGAAACCCCGAAAAGGGTTGCAAATATGTATGAGGAGCTGTTCAGCGGCTTAAATGAAGAGCCGACTCAGCACCTTAAGCTGTTTGACGAAAAATCAAACGACGAAATGGTAATAGTGCGCGATATTCCGTTCTCCTCAATGTGCGAGCATCACCTTCTTCCGTTTGTAGGCAAGGCTCATATAGCTTATATCCCGAGCGATAATAAAATCATCGGGCTTTCAAAGCTTGCAAGGATTGTTGACGCCTTTGCCAAAAGGCCGCAGGTTCAGGAACGCTTAACCCACGATATTGCGGATTTTCTTAACGATAACCTTTCGCCCCAGGGCGTTGCGGTTATTATTGAGGCGGAGCATATGTGTATGTCAATAAGAGGGGCGAAGGCCTCAGGCTCTATAACCCAGACCTCCGCGCTTCGCGGCAATATGAGAACGGACGCAAGAACGAGGGCAGAGGTGCTTTCGCTTCTGGATAAATAATATGATTTGGAAATGCAGAGATAAAGAAATTGAATATGAAAGCAAAACCCTTATTATGGGTATAATTAACCTCACGCCGGATTCGTTTTCGGACGGCGGAAAATATAAGGGCGAAAAAGCGGTTAAGCACGCGCTTGAGCTTGAAAAGGACGGAGCGGATATTCTTGATTTAGGCGCCCAGTCAACGCGACCCGGCTATACCGAAATCTCTCCCGAAGAGGAATGGGCAAGGCTCGGGGGCGTTTTAAGCGAGCTCAGGCAAAAAACAAGCCTTCCGATTTCGGTTGATACCTATTTTCCTTTCGTTGCAAAAAAGGCGCTTGAAAACGGGGCGGATATTATTAACGATATAAGCGGAATAATTACTGCCGAAAAGGCCGAAATAATTAAATCAAGCGGCGCAGGCTGGGTTATTACCCATAACGGCAGCGGCGGAGCAGACGAGGTAAAGGCTTTTTTTGAAGAAGCGCTTGAAAAATGCAAAAGGCTCGGCGTTAATGAAAATCAGCTTTGCTTTGATATGGGAATAGGCTTCGGCAAAAGCTATGAGCAAAACCTTGAACTGATAGCAAACGTAAAAAAATATAAGCCCTCGGGCACACCGCTGCTTCTCGGCACGTCAAGAAAACGCGTTATAGGCGAGGCAAGCCGTCAGGCAGTTCCCGAAAAACGCGTTTTCGGCAACATAGCGGCGGATACGGCGGCGATTTTGGGCGGAACAGATATAATCCGCATACACGACGTAAAAAACGAAATACAGGGCGTCAGAACGGCAGAGGAGATAAAAAAATGGATAAAATAACGGTTAAAAACCTTAAGCTCTTCGCTTTTCACGGCGTAAACCCCGAGGAAAAGGAAAACGGCCAGAGCTTTTTTATTGACGTTGATTATTATCTTGATATAAAAAAAGCCTGCCTTAACGACAGCCTTGAGGATACGGTAAGCTATGCAAAGGCGGTAAAAACTATACGCAGAGTATTTACCGAAAAATCGTATGACCTTATTGAAAGGGCGGCGCAGGTTGTCGCCGACGCGCTGCTTGAGGAATTTGAAAAAATAGAAAAGGTTGAGGTAACCGTTAAAAAGCCCGAGGCTCCCGTTAAGGCGGAATTTGATTATATGGCGGTTACGGTTTTAAGGGAAAGAAAATGAAATTTATTATCGGCATAGGAACTAATATAGGCGAAAGAAAAAAGAATATTGAAAACGCTGTTGAAGCGCTCAGGCTTGTTCCGAAGTGCGACGTGTTACGCGCGTCAAAAATCTATGAAACCGAGCCTGTAGGCTATGCCGAGCAGGATAATTTTTATAATGCCTGCGTTGAAATTGAAAGCTCCTTAACCCCTAACGAGCTTCTTGGCGTATGCCTCGGAATAGAGGCGGCGTTCGGAAGAATAAGGGAATTTAAAAACGGGCCGCGCATTTTGGATTTGGATTTGATTTTAGCCGAATGCAGCGCGGTTAATACCCAAAATTTAACCCTTCCCCATCCGCGTTTTGCCGAAAGGCGCTTCGTTTTAATTCCGCTTTTAGAGCTTTTTCCAAACGGAAAAGCCTACGGAATTAACTTTTCCCGTAACCTCCTCGGTATAAAAGGCCAGGCAGTTAAAGAGGTATAATTTATACTAACTGTAAACCTATCGTAAGGGAGGGCCACCGCGCCCTCCCGATTTTTTGCCCCTCATCCGTCCGCCTTACGGCAGCCACCTTTTGCTCAGCCGCAGACGGCTCACCCCTTTGTCTGCTACGCAGACATTTCCCCTGTCAAGGGGAATT
>ONCR01000040.1 GCA_900316345.1 uncultured Eubacteriales bacterium
ATAAACTCCGTTTTGGGCATATGCAAAAACGTAGCAGGTGCCCTTTTTCTTTGCAGTGATTTTACCGGTTGAATCAACGGTTGCAATCTTTTTGTTTGAGCTCTCATAGCGGATTTTTCTGTGTTGGTTTGCCTTGAGTTTTGAACTCTCCTTAACCGCCTTTGCGCCGAGCTTAAAGGTTTTGCCCTTGCTCTTTAAGGTAACCTTGTTTTTCTTTGCCTTGGTTGTAACGCTCTTGTAGTTGCAGTATTTGCCGCCCTTTGTTGCAATATGCATTGTGCGCGAGGTTGCAATGTGCTTTCCGTTTTTGTCAAAGGCGGAAACAACGTATTTGTAGTAGGTGCCTTTTTTAAGTCCCGACTGGGTAAAGTTAAGCGTTGTTACCTTCTTGATTTTTACATAACGGTTAGCACTGCCGCACTTGTTGCCGTAAACAATGTAGTAAGCGGCTCCGTTTACCTTGTTCCAGCTCATTTTTATTGAATTTTTTGTAACCTTTGACTGCTTTGCAGGGAACTTCCAGAACAGAGTGCCTTTAGCGTCGTTATCGTTCTTTAAGCCCGTAATGAAGGTATCGACCTGACCTTCGGTTGCGTCGCCGTCAAGCGAGCTAATCGGCGGAAGCGCAGGTACGACGGGAGCGGGAGGCTGGTAATTATAATCCGTAACGGGAGCGGTAAATTCCTTAATATTTGACCACGCGCCTACGATTTCCTTGTTCGGTCCGGCTTTAACGCGAACGCGAACCTCTACCTTGTCGCCTGCCTTTAAAAGGGTAGGAAGCTGTCCCTGCTGTCTCGTGCTGAGGTCAATGGAAGTGTCGTGTAAGAAGGGATATTCCGTCCACGCTCCGCCGTTAACCCTGTACTGTGCCTGGAAAATAACGAGATCCGTTCTGTTTTCGGGATTTTCGTAGATGTTGAAATATCTTACCGCGTCAAATATGCTCTGCGGAATTTCGTAGAAGTCAATGTAAAAATGGTTTTCGGGTTCCTGCGCGGTGCCCTCTTCAAGACAGCTTCCGCCGATGACGGGAGCTTCAAGCGACGTAGGTCTTGTCAATTCAGTCTGCGTTGCATTTTTACCGATGGAAACCACATCGGACCACGACTGAGACTTATAGGAGAAAAGATTGGAATCTTTATCCCAGATTTTATAAAGGTATCTGTAACGGAAGGCGTAGTTATGGTTAGCCATATCAAGATTATAGCCGTCCTCGCCTGTTTTGATAATCTTTCCCTTGAAAATGCTTGAATCGCCCGGCTCGTTGGAATACATAAGAATCTGCGATATGGTGCTTTTGTCAATATCGTAAAGCTCGTAGACACCGCCGTAATCGGGATTAAACGGACTGAAACTGTCGTAATCGTAGTTAGGGTCTTCCCAGTCGTCTTTCACCTGCCAGCCTGCTCCGTCTATATTACAGTCAAACTGGATATATACGGAGCAATTATTGATATTATATTTTTCGTAGAACGCCTCGCTGTCCTTACGCGCGTCGCTTACAAGGGTCTGTAAATCGTCGTCAACGTCAAACCACGCAGTAACGGTATCCCAGTGAACGGGGTCGTTTTCGTACTGAATATACGGCCTTTCGGGTTTTTGTAAGCCCATGGGAAAATACCAGCTTATCATGTCTGACGGCGTCTGAGCGCTTGCCGTGAGCGGCAGACAGGTCAGCGCCATAATCAGTGCGAATATGCTTGCTAAAAACTTTTTCATAAATATTCCTCCTTAATTTTTTACCAAAAAAGCCCCGCAAATGTGCGCGGGGCTTTATTATTTATCTTTCCCAGTTGCGTGAGCGTTCAACCGCACGCTTCCAGTCTGAATACTTTTTATTTCTTACGTCTGCAGGCATTGAAGGAACAAAAATCTTGTCAACCTGTCTGTTTTCTTCAATTTCTGCAGTATCCTTCCAAACGCCCGTTGCAAGGCCGGCAAGATAAGCTGCGCCGAGAGCGGTAGCCTCTCTGTTAACCGGACGGTTAACGTTGCAGCCCGTCATATCAGCCTGCATCTGCATCATAATGTTTGAAACTGACGCGCCGCCGTCAACGCGGAGGTCCTTAAGTACGATGTCGCTGTCGCTCATCATAGCTTCAAGAAGGTCGGTCATCTGGTATGTAATGCTTTCAAGAACGGCACGGCAAACGTGGCGCTTGTTGATTGAACGCGTAATGCCTACCATAATTCCGCGGGCGTACATATCCCAGTACGGAGCACCGAGACCCGTAAATGCGGGAACGAGGTATAAGCCGTTGGTATCGGGAACCTCTTCTGCAAGAATATCGCATTCTCTTGCGTCGTCGATAAGTTCGAGCTCATCGCGCAGCCACTTGATAACGGAGCCTGCGTTGAATGCAGAGCCCTCAAGGTCATAGATAACCTTGCCGTCAAGGCCCCAGGCAATGCCCGTAAGAAGGTTTGATTTGCTTTCAATTCTCTCCTCACCGGTGTTCATAAGAAGGAAGCAGCCCGTTCCGTAGGTATTCTTTGCCTGACCGGCTTCAAAGCAGCCCTGGCCGAAAAGAGCACCGGGCTGGTCGCCGATTGCGCCGGCAATCGGGATGCCCGTTAACTCTTCAATTCCCGTAATGCGGTCAACGTAGCCGTAAACGCAGCTTGAGGGTTTAACCTCGGGAAGCATACACATGGGAATACCGAGCTTGTCGCAAAGGGTTTCATCCCAGCAGAGCTTTTCAATATCAAAAAGCATAGTTCTGCAGGCGTTTGAATAATCCGTAACGTGAGCCTTTCCGCCCGTTAAGTTCCAGATAATCCAGGTATCGATTGTTCCGAAAAGAAGCTCGCCCTTTTCGGCTCTCTCTCTTGCGCCCTCAACGTTATCAAGAATCCATTTGATTTTTGTAGCGCTGAAATATGCGTCAATAAGAAGGCCGGTTGTCTGTTTAATATACTTATCAAGGCCTTCCTTTTTTAATTCTTCACAGTATTCGGCGGTTCTTCTGCACTGCCAAACGATTGCGTTATAAACGGGCTTTCCCGTTTCCTTATCCCATATAATGGTTGTTTCTCTTTGGTTGGTAATGCCTATGCCCTTAATATCTCTCGGATTAACGGCGTCCTCGGTTCCCGCGGGACGAAGGCAGCCAATCATAGCCTGAATTACGGAAAAAAGAATTTCGTTAGGGTCATGCTCAACCCAGCCGTTCTGGGGATAGTATTGCGTAAACTCATTCTGGCTCTTGGCAACGCATTCGCCCTTCTTGTTAAAGATGATAGCACGGGAGCTTGTTGTTCCCTGGTCAAGCGCCATAACAAACTGTTCAGACATTTTTTACATTCCTTTCAAAACAAAAAAATAAAGGGTTAATTCCTACCCTTTATTTTACTATTATTAAAGATATAATTCAATTAATCAAAATATACGAAAATTAAGTCTATAATTTGGGCAATTTGACTTAAAATAATTATTATAAAACCTTAATCAATATTGCTTTCAATGTAGGAAACAACGTCCTCTACGGTTTTAAAGCCCTTAATAACGTCGTCAGGAACTTCGATTGAATACTGGTCCTCAATCGTCATTGCAAGGTCAATTGCGTCAAGCGAATCCATATCAAGGTCGTCAAAAAGGCCGGAATCAAGCTCAATCGTATCCTCGTTAATATCAAGCTGGTCAACTAAAATTTCTTTAACTTCGTCAAAAAGCATTATAATTAACTCCTTAAAAATAAATTGTTGTAATGGTATAACTTTATATGTTATTATCATATTATAGATTTTTAATACATTTGTCAATATATTTTGAGGTGAAAGATGAGAATTAAATTCAGGCAGGAAAAAAGCTTCGGCCTTATCGGTAATCCGCTCGGTCATTCCCTGAGCCCTTTTATCCATAAGGAGCTTTTCAAAATTGCGGGCATTTCAGCGGATTACGAGCTTTATGAGGCTGATGAAAACGAGCTTGTTTTGCTTTATAAAAATACACTTTCAGCGCTCACGGGCTTTAACGTAACTATTCCGCATAAGCAAAACATTATTCCGCTGCTTGATTCTCTTTCAGGGCGTGCAAGGCTTTTCGGTTCGGTAAATATGGTTTATAACGACGAAGAAAAAGCGACAGGCTATAATACCGACTGCATCGGCTTTCTTCGTTCCCTTGAGGGCGCGGGCATAAGCCTTGAGGGAAGCGTTCTTATTCTCGGGTGCGGCGGCGTTTCGCGAACCTTTGCGTTTGAAAGCGTTATAGCAGGCGCAGAGGTAACCCTCGCCGTAAGGCGAACGGGGTTTGAAAAGGCGACAAAGCTGAAAAACGAAATAAAGGAAAAGCTTAACAGTGATGTAAAAATCGCTTTTCTTGATGAGATTGACAGCGGCTACGATTTGATTATAAACGCAACGCCCGTAGGTATGTTCCCTAAAACGGACGCTTCTCCGCTTGAAAAAGAAGCCGTTTTAAAATCAAAGGCGGTATTTGACGCAATTTATAACCCTCAGGAAACTCTTTTAATTAAGTACGCAAAAGAGGGAGGGCTTAAATATCTTAACGGCCTTCCCATGCTTGTTTGGCAGGCTGCCGCCGCCGAGGAAATCTGGAACGGCGTTAAGTTTACAAAACAGGAAGTTGAACGCGTTATTGAGCTTACCCGAAAGGAGCTTGAAAAGGGATGAAAAATATAATCATCTGCGGCTTTATGGGCGCAGGCAAAACCGTTGTAGGCAAAGAGCTTGCAAAAATAATGGGCTGCAGGTTTGTTGATACCGATGAAGAAATTGAAAAGGAGCAGGGGATTGCAATCAAAGCAATCTTCGCTACGCGGGGTGAGGAATATTTCAGGGAGCTTGAAAGGGAGCTCTGCCGCAGAATAGGCGAAACCAAAAACAGCGTTGTTTCAACCGGCGGAGGAGCGCTCACTTTTGCCGAAAATGTTGAGGCGCTTAAAAAAAGCGGAAAGATAGTCTTTCTTGACGCCTCCTTTGAAACTATATGTGAAAGAATAGGCGACAGTACAACGAGGCCTCTTTTTCAGGATAAGGAAAAGGCAAGGGAGCTTTTTGACGAAAGAAGAGGCAAATATCTTGCCGCCGCCGACTATACGGTGGACGGCGATATGAGCGCAAGGAAAACCGCCCTCACCATAGCCGAAATATTCAAATAAACGGAACAAATTAAATAAAAAGTTGAAAATTATAATCTTATGTGGTATAATGTCACATATTTAAACAACATTACATAATGCTTTTTGTAATCGAGGTGTTATTGAATGAACGCAAAAGCTGCGGAGGCCGAGCTTAACCACGGCGTCAGCATGTTTAAAAAATATAAAAATCTGTTAGGCGAATTAACAAGAAAAACCGTTAAGCTTAAATACCGTAATTCATGGCTCGGTATTTTGTGGAGCTTCTTTCAGCCGCTTCTGAATATGATAGTTCTTTCGGTTGTATTCGCCGGAATTTTCGGCAGGCACGCCGACGGCGTAATCTGTTACCCCGTATATCTGTTTTCGGGAAGAATTATGTATGAATTCTTCGTTACCTCAACAAAACAGGCGATGACCGCCTTCAGGCGAAATGCGGCGATAATTAAAAAGGTTTATGTTCCTAAATATATGTATCCGCTTTCGTCAATATTCTCAACCTTTGTAACAACGTCAATTTCAATGCTTTGCTACGTAATGGTTTGGATATTCTTTAAAGCAACCGGTATCAGCGGCGGCGACGGCCTTGTTTTCAGCTTGCACTTCCTGTTTTTATTTGTACCAATGTTTATTCTTCTCGTTTTTTCAACGGGAGTAGGCCTTATTTTAAGCGTTTTCTGCGTATTCTTCAGGGATATTGAATATATCTGGGACGTTATTATGCGCCTTTTGATGTATATGCTTCCCATTCTTTACAGCATTAACCGCTTCAAGGGCCATAAGCTGATATACATTATTAAATACAATCCGCTTTATTCGATGATTGAGCTGTTCAGGCAATGCGTTCTCAGCGGCGAATGGATGAATCCGAAAATGCTTATCTACGCTTCGATTTCGGCAGTCGTAATGCTCGCCGTGGGAATGGCAATCTTCAATTGGAAGAGCGACGAAATCATCTATCACTTATAATAAATAAAAACCCCGTGATAACACGGGGTTTTTATTGTCAGATTAATTCGGATATTATCAGGTTAGAAACGAGCATACCCTCGGGCGTCAGGGCAACGCGGCTTTCGTTTTCGGTCATAAGTCCCATTTTAACAAAGCTTTCATACGGCTTTTTAATAAGCGTTTTTTCAACCCCTTCGTTCAGCCTTAAGCCGAGCATAATTCGCTCTTCATCGCTTCCGCCCTCGCCGTCCGGGATTAAATTAAAATCGCTGTCGTAGTAAAAGCGCTTTCCGTTCCGGAACGAGTGGGCGCTTTTTCCTATTCCGAGATAGGGAACAAGCCTCCAGTATTTAAGGTTGTGCCTGCTTTCGCGCCCCTGCCTTGCAAAATTGCTTATTTCGTATTGCTTAAGTCCGATTTCGTTAAGCGCGCTTACCGTTTTCAGGTACATTTCGGCGGTTTCGTCCTCATCGGGAAGCGTAAGCCTGTTCCTTATTTCAAAGAACCTGGTGTTTTTTTCAATTTTCAGCATATACGCCGAAACGTGGCTGACCTTCATTTTATCAATAAAATCAAGGCTTTCATCAAGCGAAGCAAGCGTTTGCTTCGGAATTCCGAGCATAAGGTCAAGGCTGATGTTTTCAATGCCTGCATTTCTTGCGTCAATAATCGCTCTTTCAACCTGCTCCCTTCCGGCGCTTCTTCCGAGGGCAAAGCGCTCGCTTTCTACTGCGCTCTGCATACCGAGGCTTATTCGGTTTATTCCGTAGCTTTTATATAGCTTAAACGCGTCGCTTAAATCCTCGCGGGGATTGCATTCAAGGGTTATTTCGCTGTTTTTATCAATAATAAATTGACGTCGTGCGAAGGCGAGTATTTTGCCTGTTAACAGGGGGTCGATAATACTCGGCGTTCCTCCGCCGAAATATACCGAATCAAATTCGCCGTTGTATTTTTTTATCTCTTCAATCAGGCGTTTAGTATATTCCTCTGCCGCTTTGAATTCGTATTTAACGCTGTAAAAATCGCAGTATGGGCATTTGTTTTTGCAAAAAGGGATGTGAAAATACAAACCGCTTTTTTCGTTCATATCTTCACATCCCTTCATTTATTATTTTCTTGCCCTGCTTTCGGCCTTAAGCCTTAATTCCTTATTAAGAATTGTTTTGCGAAGCCTTATGCTTTTCGGCGTTACCTCAAGAAGCTCGTCGTCCGCAAGGAATTCCATGCTCTGTTCAAGTGAAAGAACGGTGTGCGGAACAAGCTTGAGCGCTTCGTCCGAACCGCTTGCGCGCGTGTTGGTAACGTGCTTTTTCTTACATACGTTACAAACGATGTCCTCGTCCTTTGCACATTCGCCTACAATCATTCCCTCGTAAACCTCAACGCCGGGACCGACGAAAAGCCTGCCCCTGTCCTGAGTGTTCCAAAGGCCGTAGCCCGTTGTTGTTCCCGTTTCGTGAACTACGATTGAGCCGCGGTTTCTTGTTTCAATATCGCCCTTGTACGGCTCGTATCCGCTGAAAAGCTGGTTCATTATTCCGTTACCGTTGGTGTCGGTTAAAAATTCGCTTCTGTAGCCGATAAGTCCGCGCGACGGAATTTTTATTTCAAGGTGAGTCATTCCCGTTGAACGGGTGTCCATATTTTCAATTTCGCCCTTACGCGAGCAGAGCTTCTGCATAACCGTGCCAACGTAATCCTCAGGCACCTCGATTATTGCAATTTCAATCGGCTCAAGCGTTTGGCCGTTTGAATCCTTCTTAAGTATTACCGTCGGGCGTGAAACCGCAAATTCGTAGTTTTCACGGCGCATTGTTTCAATAAGTATTGAAAGGTGAAGCTCGCCCCTGCCCGAAACCTTGAAGGTATCCATGCTGTCGGTTTCCTCAACGCGCATTGAAACGTTGGTCTCAACCTCTTTAAACAGCCTGTCGCGCAGGTTACGCGAGGTTACGTACTTGCCCTCTCTGCCTGCAAACGGGGAATCGTTAACAATGAAGTTCATTGAAATAGTCGGCTCGTCAATCTTAACGAAGGGGAGAGGCTCAATATGCTCGGGGTCGCACGCCGTTTCGCCGATGTTGAGGTCCGGCACGCCCGCAACGCAAACAAGGTCGCCGAAATGAGCCTCGGTGCAGGGAACTCTTTTTAAGCCCTCAAACTGATAAATCTGGGAAAACTTGATGTTCTCGTTCTTTCCGTCCTGCTTACAGAGTACGTAGGGCGTGTTAACCTTAATGCTGCCCCTTTCAACTCTGCCTACGCCTATTCTTCCAACGTAATCGTCATATTCAAGCGAGGAGAAAAGTATCTGCGCAGGGCCTTCTCCGTCGCCCTCGGGCGAGGGTATATTTTCAAGTATAGCGTCAAGAAGCGGGCGCATATCGCCTTCGCGTACGTTAGGGTCAAGCGAGGAATAGCCGCCTCTTGCGGAGGCGTAAACAACGGGGAAATCAATCTGGTCGTCATCAGCGCCGAGCTCAATAAAGAGGTCAAGCACCTCGTCAACAACCTCCTCGGGGCGCGCGCCGTCGCGGTCTACCTTGTTAACAACAACAAGCGGAGTTTTCTTAAGCCCGAGCGCTTTTTTAAGAACGAAGCGCGTTTGCGGCATACAGCCCTCAAAAGCATCAACAAGAAGAAGAACGCCGTCAACCATAGTTAAAATACGCTCAACCTCTCCGCCGAAATCCGCGTGGCCCGGGGTATCAACAATGTTTATCTTCGTATCCTTGTAATGAATAGAGGTGTTTTTTGAAAGAATTGTAATTCCTCTTTCTCTTTCAAGGTCATTACTGTCCATAACCCTTTCCTCAACAACCTCGTTATCGCGGAAAATACCGCTCTGGTGAAGCATTTCGTCAACAAGGGTTGTTTTGCCGTGGTCAACGTGGGCAATAATCGCTATGTTTTTTATATCGTTTCTTTTTGCCATTTTAAAGACCTCTGTAAAGGTAATTATTTCTTTTTGTTGAAGCTGTCCCTGAGGGCAACCGTTCTGTTAAAAACAAGGTGTTCCGCGGTGCTGTCCGTATCCGCGCAGAAGTAGCCCGTTCTCATAAACTGGAAACGGTCGCCGGGTTTTGCGGATTTAAGGGATTTTTCTATATAAGCGGTGGTTTTAACAAGAGAATCGGGGTTGAGGTTATCCTCAAATGAGCTTACGCCCTCCTCGTCGCTCGGATTGGGAACGTCAAAAAGTCTGTCGTAAAGCCTGATTTCAGCCTCGCCGCAATCGCCTGAATATACCCAGTGAATAGTACCGCGTACCTTGCGGCCGTCAGGTGCGTCGCCGCCGAAGGTTTCGGGGTCATAGGTGCAGTGAACGGCGCAAACCTCGCCGTTTTCGTCAAGGTCGTATCCCGTGCAGGTAACAAAATACGCCTTGTAAAGCCTTACCTCGTTGCCTACGAAAAGTCTTCTGTATTTCTTAATAGGCTCTATCATAAAGTCGTCGCGCTCGATGTAGAGCTCCTTGCCGAAGGGAATGGTTCTCTTGCCGAATTCGGGATGGTCGGGGTGGTATTCCGCCTCGATTTCTTCAATTTTATCCTCGGGATAATTGTCAATTATAAGCTTAATCGGGTCAATAACGGCCATTGCGCGCGGCGCGTTCTGATTAAGGCTATCGCGTACGCAGCTTTCAAGAAGCGCAAAATCAATAACGCTGTACGCCTTTGAAACTCCGATTTTTTCGCAGAAATCGCGGATTGCCTCTGCGGGATATCCGCGCCTTCTCATACCGCTGATGGTTGCCATTCTCGGGTCGTTCCAACCGTCAACTATGCCGTCCTGAACAAGCTTTAAGCACTTTCTTTTTGAAGTAAGCGTGTAGTTGAGGTTCATCCTTGCAAACTCAATCTGCCTTGGCTTTTCGCCCTCAATAAGCTCGTCAACAAACCAGTTGTAAAGAGGCCTGTGGTTTTCAAATTCAAGCGAACAGAGAGAGTGCGTAACCTTTTCGCACGCGTCAGAAAGCGGATGCGCAAAGTCATACATCGGGTAAACGCACCACTTGTCGCCCGTGCGGTGGTGGTGAGCGTACATAATGCGGTAGATTATCGGGTCGCGCATATTGAGGTTGGGCGACGCCATATCAATTTTAGCGCGAAGAACCTTGCTTCCCGCCTCAAATTCGCCGTTTGCCATACGGCGGAAAAGGTCAAGGTTTTCTTCAATCGGTCTGTCGCGGTAGGGGGAATTCTTACCCGGTTCGGTAAGTGTTCCGCGGTATTCCCTCATCTGCTCGGGCGTGAGCTCGCAAACGTAAGCCTTGCCTTTTTCAATAAGCTTAATCGCGCATTCAAAAAGAAAGTCAAAATAATCGGATGCGTAATATACGTTGTCGTAATCAAAGCCGAGCCACTTGATGTCCTCTTCTATTGCTTCAACGTATTCGGTGTCCTCTTTGGTCGGGTTAGTATCGTCAAGGCGAAGATTGCAGATTCCGTGATACTTGTTTTTTACGCCGAAGTTAATGCAAATAGCCTTAGCGTGGCCGATGTGAAGATAGCCGTTAGGCTCGGGGGGAAAACGGGTCTGTACTCTTGAATAAACGCCGTTTTCCAAATCCTCGTCAATAAAATCGTGAATAAAGTTGGAGGCAATTTCCTCTTCCTTTTTAATTTCATCAATTGCCATTATACATTCTCCTTATAATATTCAAGGGCCTTATCAAGGCGTTCGCTTACTGTTTTTTCGCCTAAAAGGGCGGTTATTGAATAAAGGTCAGGCGTGTTCGTTCTTCCCGTAAGCGCAACGCGTATAACGGTTGAAACGTCGCCCACGTGGCCTTCAAACGCCTCGGGATTTTGTTTGTATTCCTTAACGTTAGGCGTACAGCCAACGCTTTCACACATACCCTTAATGCGCTCAAACCATTCGTCCTTGGTGTCGTTAAGATTAACTGTATTCCTGTACTTTTCAAGAACCTTAACGGCAAGCGCAGGCGTTGCATTGCCCGTAAGCTCAAAGCAGGGAACAAAGCTTTCGTCATACATATAGCTGACGTAATCGGGAATATCGCTCCATTTTGCAATATCCTTACGCGGCTTTTTGTTTTCGCGGTCAATGTTAAGAATTGCGGTTGCTCTTTCGGCGTCCTTTTCATAAAGAGCCGCAAGCTCGGGGCAGTATTCCTTTGCCCATTCGTATGAAAGCTCGTATACCTTCTTTGCCGGCATTTTGCAAATAACGTTTTTGGAAACGTCCTCAAGTTTCGCCAAATCGAACAGCGCGCCCGAAACGCTCATTTTTTTAAGGTTGAACGGGAATTTTTCAAGCGCCTCGTTCTGATTAACCCTGCGCCAGTCCTCAAAGTTTGAGTTGGCAAGGGTAAGCATATATTCGTTTACGCTTTCGCTCGGATAGCCCTGCTCTGCGTAATAGGTAACCGCCGCTTCGGGGTCCTTACGCTTTGAAAGCTTGCGCTTGCCGCCGTTTTCCTCCTTCATTATAGGCGCGATGTGCGCGTATTTCGGGGGCTTGAAGCCAAGCACTCTGAATAGCTGAAGGTGAATAGGCGTTGAGGCTATCCATTCGTCGCCTCTTACTACGTGGGTTGTTCTCATTAAATGGTCGTCAACCGCGTGAGCGAAGTGATAGGTCGGTATACCGTCCGATTTAAGAATAACAACGTCCTGAACGTTTTCGGGCATTTCAATCTTGCCGCGAATCATATCGTCAAAAAAGCATTTTCCCTCAAGCGAGCCGGGGGATTTAAGACGAAGCGTCCAAAGCTCGCCCGAGCTTATTCTTTTTTCAATCTCCTCAAGGCTTAAATCGCGGTGCTTTGCATATTTGCCCCATATTCCCTTAATGCTTTCGTTTTCCTGAGAAGCGCGGATTTCATCAAGCTCCTCGGGCGTCATAAAGCAGGGATAGGCAAGCCCCTGTTCAACAAGCCTTTTTGCGTAGGCCTGGTATATTTCCTTGCGCGCGCTCTGGTAATACGGGCCGTATTCGCCCTTTTCCTTTCCCTCGGCTATTACGCCCTCGTCGGGAGCTATTCCGTAAACCGAAAGTCCTTTAAGCATAACCTCAATCGCGCCCTCAACCTTGCGCTTGCTGTCAGTATCCTCAACGCGAACGAAGAAAACGCCGTCGGTCGTTTTGGCGGTTTTGTAAGAAACAAGGCAGGAAAAGAGGTTACCGAAATGAAGGAAGCCCGTAGGGCTCGGCGCAAAACGGGTTACCCTTGCGCCCTCCTTAAGCTTACGCTGAGGGTAAGCCTCCTCGTAATATTCGGGCGTTTTTTCAATTTCGGAAAACAGCAGAGCTGCAAGCTTTAAGTTATCCATAAGTCACCTCAAGGCATAGATTTATAAAATTAGTCATAATATTATTACATAATTTGACGGATTATTCAATACTAATTATTTATTTTATTTAATTTATTATACACTTTATAGTGCAGGGGGCGTATAATTTGTTAAATAATACCCGAATTGCTTGACGCATTTTAATTTATTCTCCTAAAATAAAGCTGCCTCGACGGGCGGGGCAGTTAACTGAAATCCTTTGCCGCTATGGCGCAGCGGCGGGGGATTGTTTATTTTTAAGGAGGGATGAAGTGTTATTACAGTTCAACGTTGAAAATCAGATAATAACAAGAACCGATTCAAACAGGGTCGTTTCTGATTCAAAAAACTACCTTTTTGCCGAATTCGCCTTCAGCGGGGAATGGGAGGGAATTATCACCGCGGTTTTTAAGAATTCAAATACCGCTTATAACGCTGTTCTTGATGAAAACAACCGCTGCGAGGTTCCGTGGGAGGTAATTAAGCCCGGGCGCTTCAGCGTGTCGTGCTTCTGCGGGAATTTAATAACCGCCAACAGGGCGTTCGTTCCCGTAATTGCCTCGGGTTATGAGCAGGGCGAAACCCCTCGGGAGCCGAGCCCCGACGTTTATTCTCAGCTTGTTTCAATAACCGGGGAGGCGATTGAAAAGGGTAACGAGCTTTACGAGCGTTATTTAAACGGAGAGCTTAACGGCAAGGACGGTAAGGACGGCAGGCTTGAATTTGACGAATTTGAGGCGGCTCTGCTTTCACGTTCGGATTTTGAGGAAAACGGCGTTATAGCCGGGGCGGAAAAGAGCTTTTACGTTGCCAAAAACGATATTGAGGTAATGCTCAAAAACGAAGTAATCATTATCAGCTCCTATGATGAATACGCGGATTTTAAAAAGCTTTACACTCTTGAGGATACGGACGAAATCGAAGCCCTGTTCAGAAGGCTTATTTACAGGGAAGACGATAAAGCGGTAATCCCGAAGGGCTCAATGCTTTCAATTTATAAAAAGGAGGGAAGCGTTGCTCTTCGCTCATCACAGATGCTTCTTCGCAATTCCCATATTCCTTTTAACGATTTTATTTACATTTATCTTCCGGGAATTTACCCGATATTATTTACGGGCGATTTTGTGTTCGGAAGCCTTGATAAGCTGGTTGAAATAGCAACCGAAAACGGCCTTCATAACTATTCAACCAACGAAAAGCGTATCGGAAGCTGGATTGACGGTAAGCCGCTTTATGAAAAAACCGTAGTTTTTGATTTCGTTAACGGCGGCGCGGCGGCGATTGATTCAAACACAAGAATTTTTACGGGAATTGACAGCCCCGAAACGGTAATGATAGCCGAGCAGTATTTTTACGATAACACCACCGGCGAAGCAACCTCAAAGAAGCTGATTCCGATGTATGCAAACCAGGGAGGGCATATGTCCGCTTATTACGATACGGCGGACGGCGAAATCGCCCTTGCCTTTGATTCCGCGGGCTCTTATCCCGTGCCGAATGAAAGCGGATTAAGGCAGCTTTGGCTTGTTCTTCATTATACTAAGGCAACGGACTGAGGTGATAAAATGAGCGAAACGATTATTGCCGCTATTATCGGCCTCGGCGGAAGCGCAATCGGCTCTCTTGCAGGCGTGCTTATAAATTCAAAGCTTTCAAATTACAGAATTGAGCAGCTTGAAAAAAGGGTTGAAAAGCATAATAACCTGATTGAAAGAACCTTCAGGCTTGAAGAAAACCAAAGGCTTCTTGAAGAAAAGCAGAGGGTCGCCAACCGAAGAATTGACGACCTTGAAAGAAAGGATGACTGATATGAAATTTACTTTAAACACCGCCAAAAGGGCAGGCAAAACCTTTATTCAGGCGGTTATAGCCTACGCCCTCGTTGCGCTTAAAAACGGCGTTGATTTTACAAACGGGGAAATAGCTAAGGGCTTTTTAACGGGCCTTGTTGCGGCAGGGCTTGCGGCGGTTATGAACCTTGATTTCGGCGAAAAGGGCGGCGGCGCGTCGCTTGATTCCTTCATAAAAGCATACCTCGGCAGGGGAACGGATTATGACGGCGTTTACGGCGTTCAGTGCGTTGACCTTGCAAAGCTCTATATCGAAAAGGTAATCGGCGCAAAGCCCGAAGCCATAGGCAACGCCCACGCCTACTTTGACAGCTTTGATAAAACCTATCTTAAAAAGTATTTTATTAAAATCCCTTACAAAAAGGGGGTTAAATCCGTTAAGGGCGACCTTGTTGTTTGGGGAAAATATTATAACGGAAAATCGCCCTACGGCCATATAGCTATCGCAAGCGGTGAGCAAAGCGAAACAACCGTTACAACCTATGACCAAAACTGGAACGGCGCAAGCATGAAAAAGGTTGTTCATTCGCTTGAGGGCGTTTCGGGCTTTTTAAGGCCGATTAACGTTAAAAGCGTAAGCGAGGCGGAGTGTTTTAAGGCGTGCAAAAAGGGCTTTCTTTCAATAGTTGACGCGCTTGAATCCGTCGGCGCGGATTATTCCTATTCTTTCCGTAAAAGAATAGCCCGAAAAAACGGGATTAAGAATTACAGCGGAACGCCCGCTCAAAATCTTAAAATGCTCGCGCTTCTTAAAAAAGGCAAACTTATTAAGCCTTAAAAGTTTATTAGCTTGTTCTTTCTACTTGTAATACTGAAGCTAATATGGTATTATATCAGTATATTTGAGACAAGGAGAATAGTTTTATGGATTATAAGGTTTGCCCTAACTGCGGAAGCGAGGTTAAAGAAACGCTTAATATGTGCCCCGTTTGTTTTTCCGATTTAACCGACGCAAAAAGGGTTGAATATAAGCCCAAGGAGGAGCTTGAAGCCCCCGCCCCGTCAAGAAGAAGCCGCGAGGAGCATGAGGACGAAAAGCCCGATAAAAAAGAGAAAAGAGAAAATAAGGAAAAACCGCTTAAGGCTATTAAAAAGCCCGATACGGCCAAGCTTAAGGACGGCGCTTCATCGCTTATAACAAAGGCGCGCGAAACCCTTAAGGCAAACAAAAAGCTTCGTATCGGCGTTATTGCAGGCTGTGCTCTGCTGATTCTGATTATTCTTATATGCGCATTTTCCGGCGGTAAGGCCGGCAAAGCCGAGAAGTATGCCGAAAACTATGTTAAAGAGGATTTAACCGATTACGGCTACGAAAAGGTTAAGGTTGACGGCGACGTTATTGCTAAAGCCAAGGGGCGCGATATCTTCCTTGTCGGCGTTGAAGCCAATTACAGAGAGGACGGAACCAAGCTCAGCGAATACGATATTATCGGCATCTATATTGATAAAGATAAAAATTACCGCGTAATCGCAAACGAAACGTACAGTATGCTTGAAAAGGAGGAAGTTGACGAGGAAGCTCAGCAAAAGCTTGACGACACTGTTGAACAGCTTGAGCTGATGAACGCCTTTGACGACCAAAAAAGTTAAAAGCATATAAATCAACAGCGAAATACGCATAGCTAACAGTAACGGATTTCGCATTGCGCAAGCCTCAAATCACTGTTTCAAAAAAGTAAATAGTTAAAAATAAAGGGCTGTGTTTGGGGCGTCCGTCATAAAGAATGTCAGCCCAAAAATGGCATCTTTTACGCCATAACTTCATTAAAAATCACCATAAGGCGGCAAGCCTTATGGTGATTTTATGCTTTGTTCTGGACGGTTTTTTATGTTGTTAGGGGCAAAAGGATAAAGCCAAAACCTAACCTTCTTTATGACGGACGCCCCTTAGCATTAATGCAATAAAAACCTTACCAGTTTTTTTCATCCTCCGTTAGCCCTGATTGCTAAAATAATCATTAGCGGCCTTATTGTAATAATAAAGTGATTTTGCAAGCGCTTTAGAGCTTTCGTTTGTACTGTAAGTTAGAATGCTCTTTACCCAATCAGTTGCAGAATACTGTACCTTTGTTCCGTCAGATAATTCAAGAACGATAGGCTTATTAAGCTCTGTGGCGAAGATACCGCTGATATCAACAGCATCCCTGCCGTTATTCTTTGCTTTTACAGCGGTGAGCTCTTTTTCGCCTACCTTAGCGCTTACAACCTTAACGGCGCTGAGGTCGTCTTTAAAGGTAAGGCGCATTGTTGCTTTTGAAAGAATGAACATCTGAGTTGAAGCTATTCCCGTTACAACGCTTCCCTTTTTAATTCCTGCCTGACCGGTGATAGATACCTCTTGATTGAAGTATTCGGGCAAGGTATATTCGGGATATGCCTCATATTCATAATTGAAATAATCAGCCGCGTTTTTGCCATATTCAAGCACTGCGTAGCAAAGATTTACAAGCTCATTGGTATAAAGCTTATCGCCGCGCCCGTCCTCAGCGTCCTTGTTTTTAATAATATAGTCACAGTATTTTGTAACGGAAACTGTTATATCCTTCGCGGTTCCGTTTGTGAAGTAAACCCTTGCAACAATCGAATCGTTCGCCTGGGCTACCGCCATTGTAAACGACTTTACAAAGTAGCCGCTTGCGTCCGCCTCAATATCCGCACCCTGCACGGTTTCGGTAACCGTCTTTTTCTCCTGGGTTGTGATATCGGGATAGGTATATTCAATGTAATCAATTACCTCGCCGTCCGCGATATGTCCGTTTACGTCAACAAGAACGTTTACGTCAATATTTTCTTCAACGGTAAGGTTGTAGATATCATTTGCAACCTTTTGAATTTCAACCTCTTTGGTATCGGTATAGGTTTTACCGTTGAATTCAGCGGTTGCAGTGTAAACCGTCTTACTGCCTTTAACCTCGCTTGTTACAGCTGCGTTAACGGTCTGCGTGTCATCGCCTTTTGAACAGGTGAATTTTGCTGTTGCACTGCTGTAATCCTCTGCCCAAGTCCATTGAGGTCCGCCATAGCTGTGCCCTGTGGCAGGAATAGTTACTCTGTTAGTATTTGAGTATCTTCTGCCATTGAGCTGAACGTCTGCATAGTAAACTTTTTCTCCGTTTTGGGTACAGGTAGGCTCCATTGAAATAATTAAAGTGGAGTTTTCGGAATTCAGGTTTTCTGTATGGCCGCAAACAGAACAGGTAAACTTAACGGTTGCATCTTTACCGTTTGATTTCCATATCCATTCAGGCTCGCCGTAGCTATGCTCTGTTTCTGCGTAAACTGCCGTATAGGTTACGTCTGCAGTTACAACAGGAAGCTCGTCGGCTGCATAAGTATTTGTGCCGTCACTCCATCCTGCAAAGCTGTAATGCTTTTCGGAATACACATAATCTGCAGGCGTTTCGCCGTTAAATTCGGGAGCCGTTCCGTAAATAACGTTTTCATCGGTTTCAACAACGGTTTCCATGACCTTCCAATTAACCGTGAACTGTTTAAGCTCAAAGCTTGCGCTTACGGTTACATTTGAAGCAGGCATCGTGAACGTATTATCCGTTACGGTGATTTCGTTTTCATCAGCGTCCTTAACGGTAAGCGTGCTGAGCTGATAGCCTTCGTTTGGCGTTACGGTGAGCGTTACCTCATCGCCTGTATCAGCGCCGCCTTTGCCGTAGCTTACGCTTCCGTTTTCAGCTTCTTCAATAGTGATTGTATGCCAGTCCGGATCCTCATCAAAGACAGCATATAATTGTTTGCTGCTTGTTAAATAATAAGGCATTTCTATTGTCCAGATGTTCTTATTGTTTGCATCCTGCGTTGCCGGGTAATAATCTCCTCCGTCCTTATAGCCGAACCATCTAATCTTCCAGCCGTTATCCACAACGGTTGTGTAGGTAACAAGCTCGCCATCAACAACGATGTCTTGATCAGCAGTTGCCGTTGCGTGTTCAAGCCTGCCTGACGGAACGTTACGGTATTCCCTGTAATAAATGTTAAAGCTGATGTTTTCAGCCGGCATTACGAACCAGAACTTATTTGTTTCACTGTTATAATTAATATCAATGCTGCTGCCGCTTGTGAATCTGATTTCAGATTTTGCAAAATCCGTGCGGTCTTTCCAATAATCATAATTTGCAGGTTCAAATTCAACCGTTTCGCCGGTATCTGCCTTAATTGCCAAACTGGTAATGTTCCAGAAAGTAATATTAGCAGTACGTAATATGCCGACTGTATTTGTATATTCTTTCCCTTCAAATATAACGGTTGCGGTATATTTATCCGTGCCGTTGAACGTTATATCTGCATTTACTGTTTCAACAACATCACAGTAATCATTTGTGCAGGTAAATGTTGCCGTTGCCGTGCTGCGGTCATCAGCCCAAGTCCATACAGGCTCGCTGAAATCATGCTCGGTTTCAATATAAACCGCTGTGTAAGTTACGTCTGCCGTTACTGAAGGAAGCTCATCGGCAGCATAAGTGTTTGTGCCGTCGTTCCAGCCGCAAAAGGCGTAAGTCTTAACACCGTCTGAATACTCCTGCGCAACCTCGCCGTTGAATTCAGGCGTTCTGTTTTTGATTGCTTCATCGGTTTCAACAACGCTGCCGCCGACAATCCACTGAACCGTAAAGGTTATATAATGGAAGCTTGCTGTTACTGTTACGTCTGAAGCCGGCATAATAAACTGACCGTCGGTAACCTCAATTACATTGCCGTTAGCGTCCGTAACGGTGTAATCGGGAATCATCTCCTCAACGTCGGGAGTTGCGGTAAGAGTAACGGTTTCATTCATAGCAGCCTGAGCCTTATCCGCTTCAACCGTTCCGCCCGTTACTTCCCCAACCGTTACGGTGTGAGTTTTTGCGGTAAAGTAGCCGTTATCAGCCTTAGCCATGCTAACGCCCGTAGCGTAATTAGCATAAGTTCTTCCCGTTCCGCCGACGATGGATTTGCAGTTTCTGAACATATCGTAATCATCGGACGACTGCCACTGAGTGTCGAAGCCTTCAACATAGATTGTTTCAAGCTTATCGCAATCACCGAACATAGTTCTTGTGCTCGGTGATTTTGACGTGTCAAAGAAGCTTAAATCAAGAGTTGTCAGGGCATTGCAGTAATAGAACATATTGCTCATATTCGTTACGTTTGAGGTATCAAAATTGCTCAAATCCAACGAGGTAATGCCCTGGCAGCGATAGAACATATTGCTCATATTGGTAACCTTTGAAGTATCAAATGTGCTTAAATCAAGCGAAGTAAGCTTATAGCAATAGTAGAACATACCGCTCATGCTTGTTACTTCAGAGGTGTTAAGATATTCAATTCCCTGAATATCCGTCAGGGCATCAAAGTCTTTAAACCAGTTTGCTGTTGTCTTAGGTCTTGCCTCGGCAAAGCTCGGGTCAAACACAACAGTAGTAATATATTTAGAATTATAATTAATCCACGGTACAGTATCGCCTGACGGAATTTCCCATTCGGTATAGCCTCCGGCAGGAACATGAGTTCCATATTTAAAGGTAAGCGTTTTTGTATTGCCGTCTAAAACTGCATAAGCATAGCATCTTGCAAAGCTTGCACTAACGGTTACGGGAGAATCGGGCATAATAAAGGTGTTATTGCTCACTTCAATGCTGTTACCCTCGTTATCCGTTACGGTAATTGTTTCAACCGTGTAATCCTTATTCGGAGTAATTGTAAGCTCAATTTTGTCCCCGTACTTTGCAGAGGCTACGCCTGTTACGGTTCCGTATTCGTTTTCGGAATAAGTAATAGCATGGTCTGTTTTAACGAAGCTTGCTTCAACAGTTACGTTGCTTTCAGGCATAATAAACTTATTATCGCTTACAGCAATCTCATTTTCATTGCTGTCTGTTACGGTAAGCGTGTCAAGCCTGTATCCGATTTCAGGCGTAATGCTGAGAGCTACCTCGTCGCCGTGTGAAACAGTTTCCTGCCCTGAAACCGAGCCGTGCTCGGCAGGAAGATAAGCAACTGTATAACGGGTATTAAGGAAGCTTGCGCTTACGGTTACGTTGCTTGCAGGCATTATGAATTTACCGTCCGTTACCGTAATTTCACTGTCATTGCTGTCCTTAACCGAAAGGCTTACTAATTCACAGCCTGTATCAGGCGTTACGTCAAGAGTAACCTCATCGCCGTAGTTAGCCGTTTCAACGCCTGTTACTGTTCCCTTTTCCGTTTCAGGATAAGTTATAGAATAATCAATCTTTTTAAAGACTGCATTAACTTTAACAGAGGAATCAGGCATCGTGAAGATGTTATTCTCAACGGTAAGCTCGTTATCCTCAGCGTCAGTAACGGTAAGCGTATCAAGCTGATAGCCGGTATCAGTAGTTACGGTAAGCTCAACGCTGTCATTATAATTTGCCGTTGCAGCGCCCGTTACGGTACCCCCTTCGGAATTACTGTACGTTACAGAATAATCAACTTTATCAAACTGAGCTTTAACAACAACAGTTTCATCCGGCATTGCAAAGCTGTTGCCTGTAAGTTCAATATCCCCGCCACTGAGCGTTTTAACTGATAATGCAGTAAGCTCACTGCCCACCGCAGCGATAGGAGAAACTGAAACAGTATCCCCGTATTCTGCAGTTTCAGGACCTGAAACTGCACCGTTTGCGGTTTTAATATATACAACTTTTGAAGAAATCTTTTTGAATGTTGCCGTTACAGTGGTATCCGAAGCGGGCATTGTGAAGGAATTGCCTTTTACATCGGCTTCGTTTCCTTTACTGTCAGTAACGGTAAGCGTATCAAGCTGATAGCCGTCATCAGGCGTTGCGTTAACCGTTACGGTTGAGCCATAGTTTGCAGTAGTATAGCCCGTAATTGAACCGTGCTCCGTTTCGCCGTAGGTAATGCCGTACTCAGTGCTGGTAAATTTAGCGGTAACCGTAGCATTACCCTCGGGCATCCGGAAGGTGTTATCGTTGAGTGCTACGGTATCGCCGTTTTCGTCTGTCACCGAAATGCTTTCAAGAACTGCGCCCGTATTCGGTGTTACAGTAAGGGTAATATTATCATTGGAATATGCTGTTTTTACGCCGGTAACCTTACCTTCACCTGAAATTCTGTAATTAATGCTATAGTCAATCTTTTCAAAGGTTGCGCTAATTACAACGGGCTCATCAGGCATAATAAATCTTGTGCCGTCGTGGCTTACCTCTTCCCCGCTTAGCGTCTTTACAGATAAGGTTTCCAATCTATAACCCGATTTCGGGATTACGCTAATGGCAATTATATCGCCGTAATCCGCGGTTTCAAGCCCCGAAGCGCTTCCGTTTTCAGCTGGTCTGTAAGTAATGCTGTGGTGCTGCTTTTCAAATTCAGCAAAAACCGTAACGCTTGCCTTGGGCATTGTGAAAGCGTTATTTTTAACCTCCACATTGTTTGCGTTAACATCCGTTACGATAAGCGACTTAAGCGTATAGCCTGCATCAGGCGTTACGGTAAGAGGAACAGAGGCTCCCCACTGAGCACTGTCAACACAATCGATTTTACCGTTTGAAAGCTTTGGTGTAACAATTGAATAAGTCTGTCTTTCAAATTCTGCTGTAACGGTAACAGCAGTGCCGGGCATAATAAAGGTATTGTTTGTTACCTCAATTTCCTCGCCGTTTGCGTCTGTTACTCTCAACGATTTAAGGCTATAATTTTCAAGAGGAGTTACCGTTAAATATACATACCTTCCCTCAGGTGCAGTATCAAAATCCGGTTTTACTGTACCGAAGGAATCTGTTGTAACGGTAATGCTGCGTTTTTGCTTTTCATCGGTTACAAACTCAAAGCCTGCATTGATGACGCCGCTATATTGCCACTGAGCTTGATTACGTAACTCATTTCTTACAAGAATATCGGTTTGCATATTCGCCTTGAATTCGTCAAGCTTATATGTTGTTGAATCGCCCCATTTAAGCTGGTCAACCGTTGTCATATAGCACCAGATATCCTCCATAGCGGTTGTACCGGTAAATGCACTGTCGTGAACATAGACAAGCGTTGACGGGAAATCAAGCTGCTTTAGTGCGTCACAGTAAGCAAAGGCATAGGTGCCGATGTCATACAGTCTTTCAGACATACGTACCGCTTTGAGCGACTGATTTTTGTAAAAGGCATAATTGCCGATATATTCAACACTGTCCGCCATATACACGCTTTCCAAATTCATTTGGCGAAAAGCATTAGCGCCGACATAATTAATGCCTAAATCTATAACAACACGGTTAATATCCAAGCCGTACCAAGGCATATCGGTGCCGTCATAATCGTACATTGCGCCTGTACCGTAAACCGTTAAGGTTTTCGTGAATACATCATACTTCCAGTACGCATTTTCACCGCACGCTTCGGGAGCGTATTCAGCCGCAACGGTAACATTTGCCGCAGGCATAGTAAAGGATAAATCCTCGTTATAAGCAATATCGATGTTATTCGCCTTTACGCTGAAGGATTTTAAGGTGTAACCCTCTTCGGCGGTATTCGTTAGCAGTACGGTTTTACCGGACAAGCTCTTTTCAGGACCGCTGACCGAGCCGTTTCCACCGATATTATAGGTAATATCATATTCATCTTCATCCCTAACAAATACCGGAGCAACAATAGCGGCGCCGGACGGCATTACGAAGTCGCAATAATGTTCGCCTGACCAGTTGTGAAGGGTGAACTGTATGTCGTTTCCGTAAATGTCCTTAACGCTTACGGAGTCTAAACGGTAGCCGTCATCAGGCACAAGCTTGCATCTGACTGCGCTATCGTATACTGCACTGATATTTGCCTCTACAGAACCGTTTTTGGATTTATCAATAATAGGATAACTCTGCTTACTGAAGCGTGCCGTCAGCAATACATCAGCGTAAGGCATAACAAATTTATTATTATGTATGTCATAATAGAATTTGGTACCGTCTGCCGCAACTCGATAGTAGAACAGACTGCTCGTATAATATCCTTGGTCGGGAACAGGCGTAACCGTTACGCTTGTGCCGGGTACGGGAGTCATGTCACTGCATATTACCGTACCGTTGGTCATAGTGCCGTAAGTAATTGAGAACGGGGTTAAGCTGAATTCCGCTTTAACCGTTATATCCTTTGCAGGCATTATAAAGGTGCTGCTGTTCTTATCAAAGCCTATATCGCTCCAATCATTGACATAAACATCTTTCAAAACATAACCGTCATCCGGTACAGCTGTAACTTCTACCTCTTCGCCGTAGGTTGCGGTTTCTTTTCCTGTAATTGTGCCGTTATTCGCCTGATAGGTAATGGTATATTGCTCTGCCTCAAAGTCGGCAAATAAGTGAACATCACCATCGGGCATGGTAAAGGAATTATTGCTGTCAAGCTCAATGCTGTCGCCGTGTTCACTTAATAAATAAATACTTTTCAACACTGCGCCCGTATTTGGGGTAACAGCAAGCTTTACCGTATCTCCCGCGTCGGCGTAAAGATTGCCCGTCACCTTACCGGGACCGTTAACCGTGCAATCGACCTTATGAGTATATTCGGCAAAGGTAACGCTAACGGTAACCTCTGACGCCGGCATAGTGAAAGCGTTATTGTTTACCTCAATTTCGTTTTCGTCCTTATCGGTAACAGTAATTGTATCAACACGATAACCGAGGTCGGGAGAGGGTGTAATTTTAACAGCTGTTCCCTCTATAGCTTCGGTTTTTGAAGCTTCGGCAGTACCGTTGCCGTCAGGTGTTTCAATATAAACCCCGTAAAGCGGAGTGAATATGCCTGTGACGGTTACATCCATATTAGGCATCTTAAAATCGTTGCCGGTTACGCTTACGGAACTACCGTCTGCAGCCGTTACAACGTAAGCTGATAAGCCATAGTTCTCATCAGGCACAGCGGATAATCTTACCGTCTGATACTGCTGAATCTCGTTGTAATCTGAGGAAACAGTACCGTGCTCACTATCGCCGATAACAATTTTATGAACATTGTGTTCTAAGCCGCCTACAAAGGTAGCTCTTACCTTATCGCCAAACTTTTTCTGATAGGTTTCAAGATATTCGCTGTAAACATGGATACGCGTTTGGTTATTTGCAGTAAAATCATAGCGTGCATCTTTCCAGCTAAGATTTTCGGGATTTGCATAGCAATAGATATCAGAGAGCGTATCGTCGCCCTTAAATACATCTTCGCCAATATCAGTTAAACTGGCAGGAAGTGTTCTTAAATTAAAGAGCCTGTTACAGT
Source organism: uncultured Eubacteriales bacterium (assembly GCA_900316345.1). GTDB lineage: Bacteria > Bacillota > Clostridia > Oscillospirales > Acutalibacteraceae > Eubacterium_R. The sequence goes on from ONCR01000040.1 coordinate 24,436, forward strand.
ATGCAAATGCTTCATCGCCTATTTTTTCAAGGTTTTCAGACAGTCTTACCTCGCCTAAATAACTTCTGTAATAAAAAGCTTGCCTTCCTATTTCCGTAACGGAATCCGCCATATAGACATCTGTACGGTTGCTGCCGGACACAAAGGCTCTTTCCCCGATATAGGTAATGCCATCCTCAATAATGATATGTTGCATATCTCTGGCGATTCCATTTGCCCACGGCGCTGATTTTTCAGAATAATCATACATAGCGCCTGTGCCCGCAATCGTTAGAGTTGCTGTCGCTTCATCATAGCTCCAGAAGGCGTTATCGCCGCACTGATTAGGCAGTATGCTGCTGAACTCAGCCGTAACCTCAACATTGCCCTTGGGCATAACGAAGCTGTAGCCCTCAAGCTCTATGTTTTCAGAGCCGCTTGCCGCTGTTAAGCTTGTAAGGTAATAGTCGTTTTCACGCTTTGCAACAAGGTTTACCACATCGTTTTTAAATGCAACTGACGGTACTGCGGTAACGGTTCCGCCGTCGGTTGATGTAATATTGACAGAGAAAATATCCTTGCCGAGCTTTAAGGTTGTGCCTACCTCTCGGTTGTCAAAATACGCTCTGCAAAGGAAGCCCTTATCAGTCTTTTCAATAATTGCTTCTTCAGTCCACTGATGTGTTTTATTAGTCTTACAGGTAACGGTTGCATAGCCCTTAAGTTCGCCGCTCTCGGTGGAGAAACTCCAGACAGGTTTCCTAAAGTTATAGTCGTGACCGTAAGCGGGAATAACGCCGCCGTTTTCGACAACTTCACCGCAGGCAAAGCATTTCATTACCGTTTCTGCTCCGTCTGTATCACAGGTTGCGGGATAGCCGTCAGTTATTCTGACATCCTGATGATAGGCAGGGATAAGCGTATTTTTTTCATATCCGCAATCCTGACAAATCTGTGTTTCAATGCCGTCGGTGGTACAGGTTGGGACTACGGAAACGAACGGCTCGCCGTAGTTATGTTCTACCTTTTCATAGATAAGATTTACCGTCATATCCTCAGTAATCTTGCCAAGGTTTTGGTCGGCACCCGTGTAGCGGTAGTGGCCGTTTTCTGCCCCTACATCAAGATATTCCTCGGGTTCAATCGAAAGATTGCGATTTACATATACTGTTTTTTGCGGATATCCTGTTTCGGCAGGATAATTCAGCACAACAGTAAGAATATTCTTTCCCCACTGAGCATAGAGCGTTACATGCCCGCCTTGTTCAGTGGTAAGGTTCGGCTTGGAGGCTCCCTTACCGCCTAAGAAGGTTTTTCCGCTTCCGTCAGGCTTTGTATTCCAATTAAGGAAGGAATAGCCTTCACGAACAAAACCGCAGTTGCTGATTGAAACGGACTTATCATAAGCGGCAGTCGTATATGACATTGTACCCGTTGCGTCCGCAGCATTTTTGTCATAGTCAATATAGTAGGCATTGGCAACCTTATTTGCTGTTACGGTTGAATCGCCGTTACCAACCGTGAAGGTAGCGGTGTTATCTTTATTATCAACAAGTTCGCCGACATTTGTTCTTGTAAAGCTTTTAACATGGTATCCGGCGGGAATATCAAGGTTGTTAAGATTAAGCACCGTACCTGCATACTCTCTGTACTGTGTAAACAAAGCTTTATTAATATTAACCTTTATATCGTGCAGGAAATAAAAGTTAATATCTTTTGTTTCCTTGTAATACTGCGTATCGTCGCCGTCAATATATGTTTTGGTCGGGTCATGATACGGGCAGCTCACTACTACCTTGCTGAGATGGTCGTTAGGGTAATAATCAATTACTTTTGTTCCGATTTTTTTCGGGCCCTCATAGGTGCTTGTTACATTAAACACCGCTTTGTTATCCTCAACATGAGAAAAAACAAAGGAATCATAATCGGGATGCGTAAGGCTATTTAATTCAATTTTCTCCGGATTTTTCCAACAAACATTATATTGGTCGGCAAGCTGGGCATATATCTGCCCCTCTATTCTGCTCTTTTCCTCGTTTTCGCCCTGATAGAAGGTCAAATCCGTACTGAGCTCGCTTTTGCCTGCGCTCTTAACAAAAATATGAGAATTATCCTCATCAATCATAGGATACTGGTCCTTGGAAACATGGTTACTGAACGCCCTGTTAGAGCTGCTGAAAGGAGTTGAACCACATGACATACTCGTTGAAATAACGTTTGTATTGTTAATTTTAACAGTGAGCTGTCCGGACCAGTCACGCCATGTGAAACCGCCGCCGAAATCGACATTGACAACTACCTTATCCAGAAACTTTTTGCTTCTGTAGATGGCTCTGAAGCCTTCATCATTCTCATCGTCAATGTCGTTCACTATGTCATATTTCTTTGCCTCTGATGAAGTATTATATGTATCGTCATCAAAGGTGTAAAGCTTAACATTCGCCCAGTTCCAGCCGTCAGCGTCGTTGGTGGTTTTTACACTGATGAAGTATTCGTATTCCTCCAACGCCTCGTCCCAATCGTCCGCTGCCGCAGCAGTAAACGGAACAAAAGGGAAGGAAGATACTATCATCATAAGCGAAAGCAAGACGCTTATTATTCTTTTAAATGGTGCCTTTTTCATAAGTGCCTTAATGCCTCCTTAATTAATTGTTTGCGATTGGTTTTCTTTTTTCTTCTTTGAAGTCATAGCAACTGCCGTTGCGATAGAGCCTAAGGCAACGCCGCCAACTGCCGCTATGGCAATATAGCCGTTTGAGAAAACAGAGCCTGCGGTTGAAGCCGTTTCGTCTGTTTTATAATAAACATAAATGCCGTCTTTACCGTGATTCCAGTTATACTGTACTGAATTCAAATCAAGCGCAGCAGTCGTTTCAAACAGGTGAATACCTTTTTTGTATCCTGCCGGCAGATAGCCGCCCTTTTTGCCTGTCTGAACAAGGAAGGAGTCTGCAAGAATTGGTGTCATAGCCTTGCTTTTTGAAGCATAAAGGCACACCCACTGCCTGCCGACATCGCCGTTCATATCCGCAATATCGTTAAGCGCCTCAAACTTTTTATCGCTGCTTGTGCGATTACATTTAACAGCCTCATAATAGACGGTTTGATTCTTTACATAGACCTGCTCGCCGCTTTCGTTGTATGCCGTAACACCGATTGAATCCACCATACATCTCGGAGCAGGGACAAAATCTATATTATAATAATTCATTATTTCCTTAAATGTGGAATAAGCGGTATAAGCTGTAAAAATTATCAGAGCGTAGGAAACATAGTTCATAAACTTATCAAAGCCGCTGGCTGCGCCCTTAATTCTGTCAAGCAGTCCGCTTTCTTCAACGGTGGTTTTAATGATATCCTTTCCTGCTTCCTTAGCAAGATCTATCTGAATGAGAAGATGCGATTTCATTACGTTTAGCGACAGAGTGCTGATGGTTGAAATCTGCGAATACTGGAAAGAGCCTGTAAAGGTATATTTGGAAATAAACAATCCCATACTGATAACCTTCCAGACATTGGTTCCGAATCTGACCAATGGCATAACGGCGTTTACAGTTCCTGCCAACACTGTGTTCATTAAAACATAGTATACATCCCATACCTCATTTGCAATCGGGTCGGGCTGCATAGGCGTATCGTCATATTTCAGTGCGTTCGGCGTTGCCGCAAGGCTGTTCAGACCGAAAACGGTTCTGTCAACGCCGAGATATACGGAGGTTACCTCCATATCGTCAAAGTTAAACTCGGTGTAGTCGCCGTTTTTTAACAGCGTCATACGAACAAGCTCGGAAAGTGAAACGAAATCAAGGCTTGCACGTTGCCCAGCGGAAAGAGCGGCGACAACCGGAAAGAGAACGGTTAAATCGTTTTCAATCTCCTCATACTCCCGAGAGAAGAAATCAAGCATTGTTCCGCCGTCATAAGAAATATCTTCAAGGCATTCTGCCGCTGTAACGTCTGCTACGGCGTTGCTGATAGATTCCGCATCTATCTGTGCCTTAGCGTTCGCCTCGGCATATTCATCGACCTCGCTCTCGGTGGCTTTGTCAATGTCAAAGTCTTTAAGCGTATCGCCGAGCTCCTCAAACTCCTGCTCAATATCACCCTGTTCATCAAGAAATTCAGAGGTTTGCTCATAATCGGCAAGTTGCTCTTGAAAATCCTTCCAAAGAGCAAGAAGCTTTTTTGCGTCGTCCTCATATTCTCTTAAAAGAAATCTTTTGGCGTCATAGGGACTGTATCCGAATTCATCCTCAGCCTGGAAGAGCAAATCGTCATAAGTTATTTCGGAAAGACGGTCAAGCCATGTGTCCTCGCCTGTATCAGTTGCCCATGCGACTAAGGTCCTTATCATAACAAGCGCCTTGCCGTTGCACTGAAGAAGGAGATTAAGAATGTCGGCGTGCTTCTTCTTTTCGCTGTCTGAAAGCTTTTCATAAGCGTCGTCGCCCATTTCAAACTTCGTTTCATTGAGCAACAAATCGCCAAGCGTCATACCGGTATCATCGTCTTTAAGACGGTTAAGTCCATCATGGAAGAATTGTGCACGAGCCTTATTTTCGGGGATATCCGAATGATAGTTTTCACGGTATTCTTTAATAGCGGCTATGAAATCCCTCACAAACGGAACAATTTCGCCCTGCAGCGTTTGGTCAATCAGCATACCGTAATCATGCGCGAAATAGTCGCCCTCCATATTCATCAGCGCAAGGTCGGTGACAGCTTCCTCTTTGTTATAAGTGGTTTTGTAGCCAAGCAAAACAACCTTTTCGCCTTCTGCAAAACCGGTACTGACCTTGTTTCCGGCATTTTCGTTTAGATCTGCATAGCTGTTGCCGTTTTTGACAATCGTGTAGCCTTTAAGCGCCGCTGCTGCCTCGTCAACGGTTTTACCCATACCGACTCTTACCTCGCTGACGTATTTAGGCGAGGCGGCAAATACCTGAAACGGAATTGATGTTGTTAAGATAATTGCCAGGCAAAAGGCGATAACAGCCTTTGATATCTTTCTCATTTGTTTTCCTCCAATATAGAATAAACTCTATATTAATATTATATATAATAGCCGTAACAAAACAGTTACACGGTTAATCCTTTGCTTTTACAAACTCATTGCTGCCGTCAAGGCGCTCCGTGTCGTTTTCCCAGAAAAGCTTATCGCTA
>ONCR01000062.1 GCA_900316345.1 uncultured Eubacteriales bacterium
CCTCCGCCATTTTCATCTGCGCGGCGTTAGCGTTATTGCCGATTTTTTCAATAATATCAAGCGCTTCCTCTTCGCTTGCGGCGCTGCCCTCAAGAGCAACGGCGCCCGTTTGAAGGAAGAGGGTAAACTTAACCTTATCGCCGTCCTTTTCAACAAGGTACTTCGGATTGGTTTTTTCTTCATCGCCCCGAAGCGTATTCTGAACCTTCATACGGCTGTTCTTCTTAACGGCCTTTACGCCTCTTTTGCAGTCATCCTCCCTTTCAAAAACGGGAGAGGTTCCTACAGCCGCATCGTCAATATAAAAAGTAAAATTGAAAGTGTTATCACTTCTTTTTGTGATTTCAAACCTTCCTGCCATAGACCTTACCTCAATTATCTTTCAATCTTCTTTATTTCAAATTCAATCTCGCCGATAGGAGCTTCAACTATAACCTTATCGCCCTTCTTTTTGCCTATAAGCGCCATACCTACGGGGCTTTCGTCCGAAATTCTGCCCTCAGCGGGATTTGACTGTGAAAAGCCAACGATTTCATAAACGAGCTTTGCCTTATCCTTAAGGCGAACGACGGTAACCTTTGAGCCCATTGAAACGGCGTCCTTATCCGTTGAATCGATGATAACCGCGTGGTCAAGCTGATACTTAAGTTCGTTAATACGAGCCTCTATTTTAGCCTGCTCGCTCTTCGCCTCATCATATTCGCTGTTTTCGCTTAAGTCGCCGTAGGAACGGGCAACCTTAAGCTTTTCGGCTATATCGTTTCTGCCGACGGTTTCAAGATGTTCAAGCTCCGCCTCAAGCTCGGCTTTACCTGCTACTGTCATCTTAAATATCTTTGCTGCCATATCAAAAACTCCTTTAACTGATTTTTGGATAAAATTTAACTTATTAATTATATATTATATATTAGTCAAAGTCAAGTAATAAATAGGGAGGGTAACCCCTCCCCTTAACTATTAATCGTTCGGAATAAAAGCTGCGTGAACGGCGGAAACCGCGCGGTCAGCTTCATTTGCGTCAATGATAACGGAAATCTTGATTTCGGAAGTTGAAATCATTTTGATGTTAATTCCTCTGTCGTAAAGCGCTTCAAACATCTTTGTTGCCGTTCCGGGATGGCTTTCCATACCCGCGCCTACGATTGAAACCTTGGCAACGTCTGTATTGCAAACAATTCTTGCGCCGTCAAGAATATCAAGCCCGTTAAGAAGTTCAACGGCAACGGGGCCGTTTTCCTTGCTTACGCTGAAAACAAGGTCCTTAGTATCGTTTCTTCCGAAAGACTGAAGAATAATATCAACATTAATCTGCTTTTGGGAAAGCTTTGAGAACACCTTAAAAGCTACGCCCGGATTATCCTGAACGCCGAGAATTGAAACAAGGGCTACGTCCTTATCATTTGTTACGCCGCGAATTAACATTTTTTCCATTTTTGCTACCTCCTTAACGATAGTGCCCGGAATTGGATTGAGAGACGAGAGAACCTCAAGCTCGATTGAATACTTTTTAGCCATTTCCACGGAGCGGTTATTGAGAACCTGAGCGCCGAGCGTTGCGAGCTCAAGCATTTCATCGTAAGTAATTTCCTTAAGTTTTTTTGTTCCTTCAACCTTACGCGGGTCAGCGGTATAAACGCCGTCAACGTCCGTAAATATCTGGCATTTATCGGCCTTGAGCGCCGAAGCTATGGCAACCGCCGAGGTATCGGAGCCGCCCCTGCCGAGGGTTGTAACATCGTCGTACCTGTTTATTCCCTGAAAACCTGCAACAACTACGATGTTATGCTTTGCAAGCTCTGCCTGAAGGCGGTTGGGTTTAATATTTTTAATTCTTGCCGAGCCGTAAACAGAGTTCGTATTAAAACCTGCCTGCCAGCCGAGAAGGCTTATTACGGGGCAGCCGAGGGTTTCAATAGCCATAGCGAGAAGCGAAATTGAAATTTCCTCTCCTGCGGCAAGAAGCTGGTCAAGCTCACGCTTGGGAGCCTTGGGATTAATTTCCTTTGCCTTTGCAATTAAATCGTCGGTTGTATCGCCCTGAGCCGAAACAACAACTACAACGTCGTTGCCGTCTCTGTAAGTATCGCAAACTATTTTCGCAACATTCATAACCCGTTCGGCATTGGCAACGGAGGAGCCGCCGAACTTCTGAACAATAAGCGCCATAAATAATTTTCCCCTTTCAGCTGAAAATTAATAATTCGTAATTCTGATTGTGTTAATCACGTTAACGCCCTCAAGCTTTTTCTCAAGGGTGTATTCATTCATCTTATCGGTAATAAAGGCAACCTCGCCCGCGGGCTTGCCGTACCTGTTAAGGAACTTAACGTCGCCGAAAATGCGTTTTATTTCGCCCTCGTCAGCCCTTGCGCGAACATAAAACTGAGAGATGATAACCTCCTTATGGTCAACAACATAGCTTTCGCTGCCCTCTCCCCAGCCGAAGATTTTTCTTCTTTGGGTATGCTTTGCGGCGTCAACCATATCGGCAACAACGGCAGAGGCGGTAGGAAGCTTGCCGGCACCGGGACCGTAAAAGCAAACGTCGCCTACAGCGTCGCCCCTTACAAGAATTGCGTTAAAAACGCCGTTAACGCTTGCAAGCTGCGAGGGATGAAAAACAACCGCAGGGCTTACAAAAGCCGCAATCTCGTTTTCGCTGATGTAGCTAATCTGGCCGAGAAGCTTAATAACGCCGTGAACTGAGGCGATATATGCAACGTCCTCAAGGGTTATGCTTGTTATGCCCTCGGTTTCAACCTGATTAGGATAAACGTGCTTGCCGAAGGCGAGCGAGGCGAGAATACAAACCTTGCGGCAGGCGTCAAAGCCCTCAATATCCGCTGTCGGGTCCTTTTCGGCATAGCCGTTTGCCTGGGCGAGCTTGAGCGCTGAAGCGAAGGACATATCCTCCTCTATCATTTTAGTTAAAATGAAATTAGTTGTTCCGTTCAGAATGCCGGCAATGCCCTCAATATTATTAGCGGCAAGGCACTGGTCCATAGGCCTTATAATCGGAATACCGCCGCCTACGGATGCTTCAAAAAGATAGTTAACGCCGTTTTCCCTTGCAGCGTTAAGAAGCTCAAGCCCCTTTTGGGCAACAAGCTCTTTATTTGATGTTACAACGCTTTTGCCGGCCTTAATAAGCTTCATTGTAAAATCATAGGCAGGGTTTATTCCGCCCATGGTTTCGGCAACAACCTTTACCTCGTCATCGTTAAGTATATCGTTAAAATCCTTTGTGAACAGCGCCTCGTGAGAATCGCCGGGGAAATCTCGCAAATCAAGAATATGGCTTACCTCAAGCATATCGCCGTCGGTACGCTTTGTAATTACCCGTTTATGATTTTCAATTACCTCGACTACGCCCGAGCCTACCGTTCCGTAGCCCATAACAGCAACCTTCATATTGTTTCATTGCCTTTCTTTTTACCGCATTTATTTAAAATTATATATCTCTTATATAGACATCTGCATTATTATATCAAAAAAGCTAACTAAACGCTACAAATTTTTTAAATTTTTGTTAAAAAATATTCAAACATTATCAAAACACCTTGAAGTTTAGTACATATTGCATTAAAATAAAGACAACAATAATAGCGCAAAGGAGCACTATATGACACCGAAGGTTGAAAAGCGCAGGGAATTTTTAATAAACATTATGTTTTTAGCGGCGATTCTTGCGCTTGCTTATGTATTTTTTAAATACCTGTTCTGGGTAACCGCGCCGTTTGTTTTAACGTTTCTTATTGCCATTCTTCTTCAAAAGCCGATTCGCGCGCTGGACAGAAAGAGCAAAAAAAATCTTCACACCCTATGGAGCATACTTGCGGTTATAATTGTTCTTCTTCTGATAATCATTCCCCTTGGGGCAATACTGTCCTCGGTTATTTCAAGAATAAGTTATCTTATTAAACAGCTTGTTAACGAGCTTAAGGATTTACCCACCTTCCTTGACACGCTTGAAACTAAGCTTCTTAACTTAGGTAAGTTCCTTCCCGAGGGTATTTATTCAAGCTACAGCAAATGGATAAGCGAAACCTTTACAAAGCTTATCGGCGACTTTGATTTGAAGTCCATCGGTTTAAGCGTATCTTCGGTTAAAACGGGCGTAACAAGCGGACTTTCGGGAGTTTTCGGAGTTGTTAAGAATATTCCGAGCATAATTATAGGCGTAGTTATAGGCATTATCGCCTGCATTCTTTTCACTAAGGATTACGACAGAGTTGTTCGTTTCATTCAGCTTCAGCTTCCCGAGGGTAAAAAGAATATTCTTGTTGAATTTAAGCAGGTTTTCACTAAAACGATTTTAAAGATGTTCCGCGCTTACGGGCTTATTATGTGCATAACCTTCGGCGAGCTTTTCCTTGGTTTCTTCATTTTAAAAGTTACGGGAATAATGACCAACAGCTATTACGTTTGGATTGCGCTGGGCATCACGGTATTTGATATTCTTCCCATCGCGGGCAGCGGCGGAATTCTTATTCCCTGGGCGCTTATTTCCTTTATTATCGGCAATTATAAACAGGCTATCGGGCTTATAATAATTTATGTAATTATTACCGTCATTCGCCAGTATATCGAGCCGAAAATCGTTGGCGATACGCTCGGCGTTCACCCGATTATCACGCTTATGGGCCTTTACTTCGGGCTTAAGCTTTTCGGCTTCCTCGGTATGTTTATTGTTCCGATTACGGTTATGACGTTAAAGGCATTTAACGATACGGGCAGAATTCATCTTTGGACTCCGCCGCAGAGAAATCTTAAAGAAAAAGAATAAAAGCAACTAAAAAGAAAAAAGTGGCCTTGGGGCGTCCCAAAGCCACTTATATTTTTTATAATCCTGCGGTTTCGCGGATGTATTTGCGAGCCTTAACGGCATATTCAAACGGGTTTGCCTTTGCAGGGTCCTGCTCTGCTTCAACTACAACCCAGCCCTCGTAATCAGCCTTTTCAAGAATATCAAAAATCGGCTTGAAATCTACGTCTCCGTCGCCCGGAACGGTAAACACGCCCGCTCTTACAGCGTCAAGGAAGGACATATGATTAGGAACGACCTCGTTGTTATACACATCAAGGCGAACGTCCTTAAGATGAACGTGCTTCGTTCTTCCGATATATTTTTCAAATACCGGCACGGGGTCGATACCGGCGAAGGTAAGGTGACCCGAATCAAGAAGCATATAAACAAGCTCGGGGTCCGTAAGCTCCATAAGCTTATCAATCTCCTCAACGGTCTGAACGCCGGTTCCCATATGGTGGTGAACGGTGAAGAACATTCCCTTGCTCTTCGCATAAGCGCCCATTTCGTTAAAGCCCTTTGCAACAGTTGCCCATTGCTCGTCGGTGTAATACGGCTTTTCTTCAAGGATTGACTTTGTAAGGTCGCCCTGAATTGAGTTGCCCTGCTCGGAAGCTCCGATTACCTTTGCGCCGAGCTTGTAAAGCTTATCGCAATGAGCTTTGAACGCCTCGATTGTTTCCTCATAAGGCTTTGAGGTGAGGAAGGACGAGAACCAGGCGTTACAAATCTGAAGGCCTCTTATATCAAGATAAGGCTTTAAAACATCAGGGTCTGACGGATATTTGTTGCCGATTTCGCTGCCCTTAAAACCGGCAAGAGCCATTTCGCTAATGCACTGCTCAAAGGTGTTTTCAGCGCCTAAATCGGGCATATCGTCGTTAGTCCAGCCGATAGGGGCTATGGCAAGTTTTACTTTATTAGGATTAAGCATATTTTTTCCTTTCAAATATATTTATTATTCCCTCAAGGGGGAGCCGATAAGGATTAATAGTCAAAAGTTTTTGCTATATTTTCCTGCATATCCTTATATGCAGCTGCAACGGTTTCGCTCTTTGAAACCTCCGCAACGCCTACTCTCCACCAGCTTTCAAAGCCCGGAGTCATAGTTTTTGGAAGCACCTTAATGTCAAAGAGAACCGCCTTATCCTGCTTCTTTGCGTCCTCAAGAGCCGCGCGAAGCTCATCTGAATTATGGATTGAATAACCCTTTGCGCCGTAGCCTTCGGCTATCTTAGCAAAATCGACCGTCATATCCGCACCGTCAAGCATTCCCGTTTCGGGGTTTCTTGCGCGGAATACCGTTCCGAAGGTATCCGTGCCCTGATTATTCTGAAGGTTTTCAATACAGCCCCAGCCGAGGTTATCGAAAACGCAAACGTTAATCTTAAGGCCTTCCTGAAGCGCTGTATAAAGCTCGCTGTGGCCCATAAGGAACGAACCGTCGCCGCAGAAGGTATAAACGTCAACATCAGGCTTTGCAAGCTTTGCGCCGAGCGCGCCGTTAATCTCATAGCCCATATTTGAATAGCCGTACTCCATATGGTAGGTACCGCGGTTTTTGGGCCTGAACAGTCTTTGCATATCGCCGGGGAGCGAGCCTGCTGAGCCGAGAGCAATATCATCCTCGCCCATAAATTCGTTAATAATTCCGAGGGCGAGCGTCTGGCTTAAGCCGCCGTCAAGCTCTTTGGTATAGAATTCGTCAACAATGGCATCCCACTCTTTTTTAGCCTCTGCAATTTCGGTTGTATAAGCGCTTGTATAATCGCCGAGAGCCTCGTCAACAGCAACAATTGCCTCCCTTGCGTCGGCAACGATTGCCTCTGCGTCCATCTTATATGCGTCAAACGGGCAGATGTTAATTCCGAGCACCTTTCGGTTTTCGTTAAACAGCCATTTTGATGAGGTTGTGAAATCCGTAAATCTTGTTCCAACGCCGATTACAAGGTCTGCGTCGCGGGCAATAACGTTAGCCGCTTTGCCGCCCGTAACGCCGATTCCGCCGAGGTTAAGGGGATGCTTCCAATCGATAATTCCCTTACCTGCCTGGGTTTCGGTTATCGGGATATTATGACTAACGGCAAGCCTTAAAAGCTCTTCCTCAGCCTCGCTGTAACGAACGCCGCCGCCGCAAACGATAATCGGCTTCTTTGAAGCTTTAATAAGCTCAACGGCTCTTTCAAGCTGGGTTAGGGCTATCGGTCTTCTGTCAAGATGCCAAACGCGCTTTTGAAGGAAATGCTCGGGATAATCGTAAGCCTCGCCCTCAACGTCCTGAGGCATAGCAAGGCAAACAGCGCCCGTATCCGCAGGGTCGGTTAAAACGCGCATTGCGTTTAAGCAGGCCGTCATAAGCTGCTCGGGGCGAACGATTCTGTCAAAATAATGGCAAACGCCCTTGAACGCGTCCGTTACTGTTCTTCCGTAGTTATCGAAAAACTCCGCCTGCTGAAGTACAGGGTCGGGCTGACGGCACGCAAAGGTATCGCCCGGAAGAACAAGAAGCGGAATTCTGTTAGCCGTTGCGCAGCCGCAGGCGGTAACCATATTTGTTGCGCCGGGGCCGATTGAAGAAACACAGGGGATAATCGCCCTTCTGTCCATCTGTTTTGCATAGGCAACAGCGGCAAGAGCCATATTCTGTTCATTTTTGCCCTGATAGAATTTAAGATTGTGGCCGCCCTGCTCAAGAGCCTGGCCTACGCCTACAACGCAGCCGTGGCCGAAAATTCCGAAAATACCCGAAACAAATTTTGTTTCAACTCCGTCAAATTCAACATACTGGTTATCAAGGAATTTAACGAGCGCCTGTGACATTGTTAATCTTTCGCGTTTCATAGTTTAACTCCTTATTTCAATTAAAGGTTTAAGCTTCGATTTCGCTTAATTTTACAGGCCTGTGTTCAGCTACGGAAAGCTTTGCCGCAAGGCCTAAACGAAGAGCCTCAAGGCCGTCGTTAACGGTTGTTTTTGTTTCTTTATCATTAACGACAGCGTCTATAAATTCCGTCATTTCATCGGTGAAGGACTGCATATATCTTTCAAGGAAGAAATAGAGGGGCTTATCGGTTACGTTGCCGTTTTCGTTAATATAAGCAACGTTGGTCGGGGTATCGTTAGCGGCGCTTGCCTGACCGGCGGAGCCGAATACCTCAAGGCGCTGGTCATAGCCGTAGCAAGCCTTGCGGCAGTTATCAATAACGCCGATTGCGCCGCTCTTAAATTTAAGAGCTACGAGAGCCGTATCAACGTCACCCGCTTCTCCGATAGCCTTATCAACCATAACGGTGGCGTTAGCGTAAACCTCTTCAACCTCGCCGCCGATAAAGCGAGCCATATCAAAATCATGAACGGTCATATCGAGGAAAATGCCTCCCGAAACCTTAACGTATTCAATTGCGGGGGGCTCGGGGTCACGCGAGGTGATTTTAATAGTTTGAAGATTGCCGAGCTTGCCCTCGTTAGCAAGAGCCTTAATATGGGCAAAATTATGGTCATAACGTCTGTTAAAGCCAATCTGAAGCTTAACGCCGGCCTTTTCAACGGCGGCTATTACCTTCTTGATTTTTGCAACGGTAAGGTCAACGGGCTTTTCACAGAAAATGTGCTTGCCTGCTTCGGCAGCCTCGCAAGCAATGTCAGCGTGAGTATCCGTTGATGAACAGATAAGAACAGCTTCGATTTCGGGGTTATTAAGAATCTCATGATAATCCTGATAATAAGCAGGAATGCCGAGCTCCTCAGCAACCTTTTTGGCGGCGTCAACATAGATATCCGAAATAGCAATAATCTCTGCCTGAGGGATATGATATGTAATTGATTTTGCATGAACCTGGCCGATTCTGCCTGCGCCGATAATACCAACCTTTAACTTTTTCATTTTTCTACCTCGCTTTTCGCAAATTATAGTTGTTAATATTTTATCATAGCTAAATAATTATTGCAATAATTTATATGAATATAAATAAAAAATATCGGCGCAGCAAAGCGCCGATATTTCTTTTTAACATAGTATAATTTAGGGATAAAACAACAGGCAAGCGACTGCGCAGTGGAGCTTTCCCGTGAATAGCTGCGCACTGTCCGCCTGATTTAATAGCCGCAGGACTTCTCAAGCCTTTCGTATTCGGAAATTGCAGCAGTTACTGCGGCATAGCAATATTTAAGATTATTATTAATTATTTCTTTTGCTGATTTTATGTGGCGTGAAACCGTTGGCTGTGAGAGGTTTAAAAGCCTTGCTATCTCCTCCTGGCTTTTGCCGGAATCGTATTTATATTTTAAGCATATGTACTGCCGTTCGGTAAGCTCCTGCTTCATAAGAAACGGAAGGATAACCGAAAACGCCCTTTTTCTTGCAAGATTACATTCCTCACCGCCGAGCGGATTACCCAGGCCGTAATAATAGTTATCAAGATAATCCGTAGGATTCGTCCTCCTCATAATAAGCATTGAGCAGTGATGCTGTTCTTTTGCATTCACAAGCCATATCGTAATAAATTCTGATTTTTCTTCTCAGCAAATAGAGCTCTTTGCCTCGATAAACGCAAAGCAGGGGACGCAGTGCATCCATCTTGGCGCTGAGAATATTATACTGAGCCTCGTATTCACGAGCCAATTCATCAATTGTCATCTTCTGCCCTTCTTTCATTAAATATTCGGATTGACGAGTGGTATCAATCCGTTTTTTATTTTAGTGGAACATTCGTTCTATGTCAATAGGCAGAAAATAAAAAATCAATTTTTTGTACTGTTAAAAAATTTTTTTGAAATCAGCTTTTCAAAACGATATATAAAAGCCCGTAAAAAAGAAGAAAGACCGTGTATAGCACACAGTCTTTCCCCTCTCTGTCTATAACAAACTATAGGAGGACAGGTTACCTGTTACGGTTGCGGCTCCGTAACAAGTGTTCTTTAATTATAATTAAACTTGTACAATTTGTCAAGGAATTTTAAAGAAAATTTATAGCAAATTTAACAAAATAATGAATATTCTTACATTTCCTGCATTTTATAATATGTTGATTTCAGACAAAACCTATAAACTGTTCAAAATCAATTCCGTCGGCGTGGTAATGCTTATTTAAATCCGCGTTCGTTGCAGCTATGGCTTTTTCTATAAACGCCGAAGCTTTTTTAACGGAGGTGAAAATATCCTCACCGTTTACAAGCTCGCTGATAACGAAGGCGGAAAAAACGTCGCCCGTTCCCGAAAAGTGATTTCCTATTCTTTTTGATTTTATAATTTCAAATTTGCCCGAAGCAAAAACCGCGTTGCCGATTTCGCTTTCGCCAAGCTTAATTCCCGTTACGGCTATATACTTATTGTTAAGAGAAAGGCACATCTTCTTTATAGCGTCAAGCGAATAATCAAGCCCGCAGGGCTTATCGCAAAGCAGAGCAAGCTCGGTTACGTTAGGCGTAATCAAATCCGCCCTTTTCGCTATCGCCTTAACGGCTTCAATACTTTTTTCGCCGTAGCAGGGATAGATTTCGCCGTCGTCGCCCATAATCGGGTCAACGGCAAGAAGCGTATTTTCGCCGTAAAAATCATCAATGAAGCGAAGAATAATTTCGCCCTGGGCGCTTCCGGGGATAAAGCCGGTAAGAATTCCGTCAAAGCTGACGTCAAGCTTCTTCCATTCGTCAATAAAACCGTTAAGGTAAGGCGTCATATCAACGCTTTTAAAGCTATCGTACCCCGTTTGGTTTGAAAAAACTCCCGTCGGGAGAGGACAGCACTGAATTTTATGGGCGCTGATTATCGGCAGTGCGGCGGTAAGCGAACACTTTCCGAAGCCCGAAATATCGTTTATTACGGCAATTTTTTTCATACCGCCCCTCCTTTATCAGAATTTTACGCCGATCCTTTTAGCAAGATTTATTGCAAAAAACAGAAGCCGCGCCATTTTATATTTTAAAAGCAGCATTGAAATATTGAACTTAAAATCTTTCGTTTTGGGCATAAGCTTAACCGAGGCTTTAACCTCGGGCTCATTAATATAAGCCTTAATTTTTTTATAGCTTCCAAGCGAAAAGCGCGCCATCAGTTCAAGGCACGACATAGCGTTTGAGCCTGCGTAGCTTTCAAGCGAAAGGCCGTTTTTTTCGGCAAGAGCTTTTCTGAAGCGGAAAAGGGATATTTTATTTTCAAGAAGCTTCTGCTTTTTTTCCTCGCTGAAAAGCGTTGACGCCATTGCCCCTTCGGGAGCGCTGTTATAAATATAG
>ONCR01000067.1 GCA_900316345.1 uncultured Eubacteriales bacterium
CGGGCGAAAACGTGTTCAAGGATTATACCGCCTACGATATGAAGGTGTATTATATGGAGCGCGGCGCGGGCGCGTCCAACCTCCATATGCGTTTTAATCCGGCATATGTTACTCCGGGCAGCGTTCTTTTCACCAAAGAAGTAAGCGGCTCCGACGATGTTGATTTCAACCTCGTTGAATATCCTTATCAGATTTGGTATATTGACGAACAAACGGGCGAAGAAAAGCTGCTCGGCAACGATAATAACCACATTAACGTTACCTATCAGAATTCTACTCAGAGGGTAGAATTTGTTAACTCGTATACTCCGCCCAACAGCACCGAAACCTTCCAGAACGTTTATTTCCTTAATCCGGAAATGACCGCCGAAATTCATTACCCCGCCAACACAATTCAGTATAAAATCGTAGAATGCGGCATTAATAACGAGGTATATGACGAGGTTCTGGTTAACGGCGTTGAGGTGCATTACGACCCGCAGGATACCAATGCAAGAAAATCGTTTGATTCCGGCTGGCTCAGCGTATTGGAGCGCCCGACCATTACCTTTAATAACCACGTAAACCCGAACGCGCTGAGAACGCTGAGCGTTCAGAAAATTCTTCTTGACGAGGAGGATAACGTGCTTTCCGCCGAAGACGACCCGACGACCTTCAGCTTCCGTCTGTATTTGTCGAACGGCTCCGACGACGTCCTTACGCTTGCAAACATGCAAAAGTATTATGTTGCCGACCCCGAAGGGCATCTCTGCCTGTGGGATTCACAGACGCAGGGCTTCACGCCTACTAACAAAACGGATTACGCTTCCCTTACGGACGCCGAAAAAGAGCAGTACACCTTTGAAACCTCGATGAACGGCTCAATTTCAAAAATTCCGGCGGGCTATACCGTTGAGGTTCCGAATCTTACCGTCGGCACAAGGTTTATGATAGTTGAAAGGGATTACGAAATCCCGACGGGCTATACCTTTGTCAAATACGAGCGCGACGCCGGAACCTATAACGTTCAGGACGGCGATACGCTTAATTCGGGCTGGGTAAGAGCCAACGAATCCCCCAAGATGTTTGTTTATAACAAACGCGGCTGGGGACTTGAGGTTAACAAGATATGGAGCGATAAAAGCTATACCACGTCCCACGGCGATATTTACACCGCCGTTTATATAGGCAACACCCTTGTTCCGGGTACTGTGCGGAGAATCGCTCATCCGGACACATCTGTTCGCTACTACTTTGAGGAGCTTATGCCCGGCGCGGATTTCGACGATTATACGGTTTATGAGGTTGAGCTTGAAAATCCCGTTGTTGATTCCGACGGCAACGTAACCTCCTACAGCAGCATAACGCGCCTTCGCGAAGGCGAGGACGAGCTGAACGTAAGCGCGGTATCCAAAAAAACGGGCGTTGCAAACAATTATTCATATTCGGTTGATTACGACGTGGGAACGCCCGTATCAACTGCAGGCGAGTACCTCAGAAATATCAGAACCGATACCATTACCAACAGCCGGACCGGCGGTATAGCCATAACGCTTTATGATATGAATACGGGCTTGCCGCTGAAAAACGGAACGTTTACCCTTAAGCAGGGCACGTCAACGCTCGGCACCTTCACGTCGGACGACGACGGAAGAATAACCGTAATGTACGATTTTGAGTACGATACCGATTATACGCTTACCCAGACGAGCTCGCCCGAAGGCTATATAGGCTTGCCGAACACAGCCGTATTCTCGTTTAACGACGATAATACGGTAAATATCAGCGGCAACGAAAGCAGATGGCAGACGGGATATAAATCAACCGTTACCGGCGACACTCTGGTTGCATATATCGACGTCTTTAACGAGCCCTATACCTTTAAGGTAATCAAAGAGGACCGCGATTCGCACGAGCCCCTTGCAGGCGCGCACTTTGCACTTTATAAAAGCGTAAAGGGTATCGGCGGTCAGGTTAAGGACTCAAGACCGGTCAGGGGCTATGAAGACCTTGTAACGGGCGCAAACGGAATTGTTCCGAACCTTGATAACACGCTGCCTGCCGGAAGGTATTACATTAGCGAGCTAACCGCGCCGGACGGCTATAACGGGCTCGGAAGCGATATTATATTTACCGTAAGCGAGGGCGGCGTTATTGCGATTGACGACGGCGAGCATTCAAGCCTGCTTACGCTGACGGGCTCAACGCAGAAGGATTATACCTTAACTGTTCCTAACGTCTTTAACGGAACGGCTGACCTTACAATATCCAAAACCGTCAGGGGCAACCTTGCAAACAGAAACGAACAGTTTGAATTTACCGTAACAGTCAGCGGAGCAGAGGCCGGGGACGAATACTTATGGTCCAAAAACGGCACGGCGCAGGCGCAGCCGCTTCACAGCGGAGGAACCTTTACCCTTTCCGACGGGGAGAACGTAACCATTGTTCTTCCGATTAACAAACAGATAACCGTAAGCGAAAACAACGGTGATTACACGGCTGAATTTAAGCTTGACAACGTTCCGAAGGAAACGACGAACACCAAAACCTTCGTTCTTACGGAGGAAAGGGAGCTTGACGTTGTTAACATCAAGGACGGAATTATTCCTACGGGCGTTAAGATTACCGCCGCGGGAATTGCAGGAGCGATTATGATTTCGCTTTGTACTGCGTCAGCGGTAATTCTGCTCCGCAAAAAGCGTTATAACGCCGAATAAAATGAAAAACGGAGGTGTTGCTATGAAAAAAAAGAACAGGCTTAAGCCGTTTATACTTGGCGTGCTCAGCGTTATCTTCATAGCAGCGCTTTCCTTTTCGCTTTATAATGCGCTTACAATTTATATTCCGCAAAAGCAGGAGCAGAGCCGTTTTCACGAATTACAGCAGATAGCAGAGCAAAAGAAAGAATACAGCGCTGAAAAATATCTTCCGTTCTTTGAGATGAATACGGATTTTCGCGGATGGCTGAAAATTGAGGATACGGATATCAGCTATCCCGTTGTCAAGCCGACTGATGAGGACGCGGAGTATTATCTCCACCGTGATTTTGATAAAAATTATTCCTTTTCAGGCACTCCGTTTATCGGCGCGGGCGCAGACGAAAATTCCGATATTTTCATTATTTATGCCCATAATATGAAAACCGACACTATGTTCGGCAGGCTTGATGATTACGCTGATTCCGACTGGGCAAAGGCGCATCGCGATATTGTATTCGATACCCTCAGCGAGCACCGTGTTTACCGCGTATTTGCCGCTTTTCAGACTAAAGTCGGCGCGGAAAATGAATATAAATATTATGAAAAAGTCGGCAACTGCAACACTGACGGGTATAATAAAACTATCAGCGAAATTACGAAAAAATCGCTGATTGATACATATGATGTTCCTTCGGAAAAATCGCAGATTATTATGCTCTCAACCTGCTCTTACCATACTAAAAACGGCAGATTCGTAGTCGCTGCGTACAGAACAGAATAACAATTAAAGTTAAATGATTTCATATGATAAAAGGCGCGGAGCAATCCGCGCCTTTTGTTTCTCCTTGTGTGTTAGAGTTATGCTATGATGATTAGGAGAGTGCTTGCTGTAAGCTCCAAAATCTCCGGATTCATCTACAAAAATACTTAATTCTCTCATGATTTCACCACTCAATAAAAATGGCGGGGAGTCTCCCCGCCGCTTTGGTGGACCTGGAACACTTGGTTCAGCCCTAAAAGCACAACAAATGTTGCACTCTTATTGTATGTTCATTTTATCAAATTATTGACAAATTGTCAAGTTAAAACAAATTAGTTGTTTAAAATATGAATGTTTAGCGCTTCAAAGTCCAATATTTAGGACTTTTGCAAAAAAGCATTGTCTATGTATGCCTTTAATAGATACGGCTTGTTACTAAAGCACAAGAGAAATTGAAAGCTGCATTAACTGATGAACAGACGGAGCTATTTGTTAATTATCTGATGAATGCTGAAGAACTCTAATTGATAGTTGAAGAGGAAATGTTTAAAGAAGGATTCAAACTTGCAGCAAGAATTATGACAGAAATAATAGAGTAAAACATAAATTCAATCTCAAAAGATAATAGACACTTTTTGGACAATTGCAATTTTCAGATTTTTGAAACATGGTTTTTCAAAATGAAAAAACTTTCAAAAATAAAAACAGATGTACAAATAATGTATATACCCCTATACATAATTTGTACATACCCTAGCACAGCAAATGGTCATAAACAACTTAAAAGGAAAAACAAAAATTTTGTGCGCATTAATAAATGCAAAAAACGAACAAAACATGAGTGAATTTTTTATATTTCAAAATGCGAAATGAGAAAAGAAAAGCTCATTTTTCTTTGAAAAATAATAGACACAAAAAAGTAATGTATAATAGTTTAGAATAACGATTATTACAATGGGTGTACAAAAAGTATTTAACAACCCTTATTAAAGGTTTTAATAAAAACAATAAAAAAGCCTCTCAAAACAGAACAGTCATCCGCTCGCATTCATATTCGTTTTTAAAAGCATAGTTTCTCCCGAATCAGTTGGTCTGCACTTTTGAGTGTTTGCAAGGGGTTCAGGACTTCGCATTGCGAAAGTTTACTAACCTATCGGTTGAAAAATTATTACGCTTTGATTTTGCGATTTTGAAAAACCGCACGGTAAAGCCATTTTTAGTTTTCTACCATTTGAATTAAGAGCTATTTTTTAGATGAGTTCTGAGAATTCTTTTTTCATAAGTGGTCAAATAAGTGGTCAATAAGTGGTCAAAGGCGTTTTGACGAAAAAATTCCTCTTTTGAGCCCTGTAAAATTCGGGCTTATTAGAGGGATTATTTTTGGGCTCTAATTCATTTTTTGCAGCCTTGGGAGCAGTCTTTCGGTGGTTTTTTATGCCCATAAAAAGCAGAAAAACCGCTATATTTAGCGGTTTTTCGTGGTGGAAGAGGGTGGATTCGAACCACCGAAGTCGTTGACGGCAGATTTACAGTCTGCTCCCTTTGGCCGCTCGGGAACTCTTCCATATTCGGGAGCAACTCAGTTACTCCCATTGGAGCTGGTGAACGGACTTGAACCCCTGACCTGCTGATTACAAATCAGCTGCTCTACCAACTGAGCTACACCAGCGTTTCTTAACGCCCTAATAATATAGCATAAGTTTTTGCCGTAGTCAATACTTTTTTTAAAAAATCAAATTATTTTATAACGCGTTTTTGCATTTTTCCGCTTCCTGCATATGATAATTATGAGGTGATTACTATGTGCGGAATTGCAGGATTAATATCCGAAAATATTGATTTAAGGGGCGAGAGGGAATGCATTTACAAAATCAGCCGCTCGCTCAAAATGAGAGGCCCCGACGAAGCAGGGGAGTACATTGAAAGGGGCGCCGCGCTCATTCATCGCCGCCTTGCGGTTATTGACGTTGAAAAGGGCAGGCAGCCTATGCATTTTGAAAACCTGGTTATAGTTTATAACGGCGAGCTTTACAACACCGAGGAGGTAAGAAGCGAACTTAAAGGCTTCGGCTACGAGTTTAATACCGAATGCGACACGGAGGTAGTTTTAAAGGCCTACCACAAATGGAAAGAGGCCTGCGCCGAAAAATTTAACGGGATTTTTGCGTTTGCGGTTTACAACAAAAGCACGAAAGAGCTTTTTCTTTGCAGGGACAGAATAGGCGTAAAGCCGCTTTTTTATTCGTTTAAAAACGGGATTTTTGCCTTTGCGTCAAAGCTTGAAAGCCTGCTTTACGTAAGAGGAGTTGAAAGCGTATGCAGCCGCGAGGGGCTTAACGAAATATTTATGCTCGGCCCCGCAAAAACTATCGGCAAAACGGTTTTCAGGGATATTGCGGAGCTTCCGCCCGCGGAATACCTTATCTTTAAAAACGGAAAAATCAAAGCCGAAAAATACTGGAGCCTTGAGGCAAAGGAGTTTTACGAAAACGAGGAGCAGGCGCAGGAGCATACGCATTACCTTGTAACCGACGCAATTCGCCGTCAGCTTGTTTCCGATGTTCCGCTTTGCACCTTTTTAAGCGGTGGTCTTGATTCCTCAATTATTTCCAAAATCGCCGCAAGCAGCTACGCTGACGAGGGCAAAAGGCTTTCAACCTATTCCGTTGACTATGCGGATAACGACAAATACTTTAAAAAAAGCGATTTTCAGCCGAACAAGGATTCGGATTACATCAACCTTATTTCGGAATATATCGGCTCAGAGCACACAAACGTTGTTCTTAACAATACCGCTGTTGCCGAGGCGCTTATTGATTCGGCCGTGGCAAGGGGCTGCCCCGGGTTTACGGACGTTGATTCCTCGTTGCTGCTGTTTTGCCGTGAGGTTAAAAAGCGTTTTACGGTTTGCCTTTCGGGTGAATGCGCCGATGAGATTTTCGGCGGCTACCCGTGGTACCACAAAACGGATATTCTTTTTGAAAATACCTTCCCGTGGTCGCGCTCAACGGACGTAAGGCGAAGCATACTTAAGGACGGCTTCCTTCCCGAGGGCGAGGAATATATGAGAAAAGCATATGAAAACACGGTTAAAACGACGTCGTACCTTGATTCCGATTCGCGGCTTGAAAAGCGGATGAGAGAGATGTTCGTTTTAAATATGGACTGGTTTATGCAGACGCTTCTTGTTCGCAAGGACGTAATGAGCATGGAGGCCTCGCTTGAGGTAAGGGTTCCGTTTTGCGATTACCGAATAGTTGAATATGCCTACAATATGCCGTGGGCGATTAAGGCCCTTGACGGCAGGGAAAAGGGCATTCTTCGCAAAGCGTTTGAAAACGAGCTGCCCGAGGTTATAACGTGGCGCAAGAAAAGTCCTTACCCGAAAACCTTTAACCCCGTTTATTTTAACGAGGTTTGCAAAATGGTTGATTTTGTTCTCGGCGATAAAAGCTCGCCGCTTTATGAAATGCTTAATATCGGCGCAATCCGTTCCCTTATGCAAAATCCCGAAGCGCTTAAAGAGCCATGGTACGGCCAGCTTATGCGCGCTCCTCAGGTGCTTGCGTATATACTTCAAATCTATGTTTGGCAAAGAAAATATAATGTTGAGTTTGAATATTGAGTGTGATATAATATCTGCAGGGCATTGCCCTGCAGATATTAATTTTCGGTGATATTATGACGAATGACGAATATATCAAGGCAATAGAAATGCGCCGCTCAAGAAGAGCCTACGGCTCAAAGCCCCTGAGCGAAGATATAAAAAACGTTATAAAGGAAATGGTTGACGCGGTTAACGAAACGGCTACGCCCGACTTCATTTTTGTTGACGACGCAACGCCGGCGTTCAGGCTTTTTACGGGCAAGTTTTCAATGATTGTTGTTTGCGGCCCCGACGAGCAAAAGGCGCGCGAGGAATGCGGCTACTGGGGCGAAAGCATTGTGCTTCAATGCGTTTATCACGGGCTTGCAACCTGCTGGGTAGGCGGAACATATAACGAAAACAAGGTTTACGAAATGCTTGACTTACCGCTTGGCACGCGTATTTACTGCGTAATAACCATAGGTTATTTAAAGGATAAGCTTTCGCCGATTGAAAAAACGATGTACAGAGCAACTCACCGCAAAAGCAAAAGCTATCAGGATATGATTGAATATTGCGACGAAAGCCTTCCCGAGGCGTATTCCTACGGCTTGAAGCTGGTTGAAAAGGCGCCGTCGGGTGTTAACAGAAGGCCGGTTAAATTCAGGTATGAAAAGGGCGTTTTTTCAGGCTATGTTGACGAGCCGTATTCCGATAAAAGCATAGACTTCGGAATTGCGAAGCTTCACTTCGTTCTCGGCTGCAGGGCAAAGGGCGTTTACGGAAGCTGGAGCTATGAAAACGTTTTTGAAGAGGATAACGAGCGCATAATCAAGTTTTCCAAGGAGGAACAGTAATGGCAAAGGGAAATATCAGCAAAAAAACGGTAGTTACAGCGATTATCGCCGTATTAATCATAGCGGCTATAGTTGCCGGAATTTGTATTCACAGATACAATAAGTTTATGACCCCCGTTAAGCACAAGGTTGAAAGCATAAGCTTTACCCAGATGTCGCAGAATAAGGAATTAAAGCTTATTGCCCACAGAGGGCTTCAGGCTATCGCTCCCGAAAACACGCTTCCTGCATACGACCGCGCAGGCGAAGCAGGCTATTGGGGAGCCGAATGCGATATTTTCAGAACGAGCGACGGCGCGTGGGTTTTAATGCACGACGATAAGGTTGACCGTATGACCGACGGCAAGGGCAAGGTTGAGGAAATGACACTTGAGGAGCTTAAGGCGCTTAATATTGATAACGGCAATAACCTTGAAACGTACGGAACGGTTAAAATCCCTACGCTTGAAGAATACCTCGCCTCCTGCAAGAGCTTGAATATGAACGCGTTTATTGAGCTTAAAAGCGAAAACAATACCGAGCATTACGACGAGGTTGTTAAGGCGGTAAGCGAAGCGGGCGTTGAGGTAACCTATATCTCGTTTTTTGAAGACGACCTTAAGGCTATGAGAAAGCTTGACGAAAAAGCCCCGATGTTCCTTCTTGTTAATAAAATTGACGACAAGGCAATCGAAACCGCCAAGGAAATCGGCAACTGCGGCGTTGATTTTAACGTAAGCAAAAAGGCAAACCTTAAAAATGACGGTGAAGCGGTTAAAAAGCTTGTTGATTCAGGCATTCCCGCCGCGGCGTGGACCGTTGACGATATTGAAACAATGCAAACCCTCGTTGACCTCGGCGTGCTTTATATCACAACCGACTGCATAACATATTGATAATAAATAGCCTTGTGATTTGCGATGCCGGCAACTTAATTCGGAATTACGGGAGGGCGCAGAAACCCTCCCCTACAATTAAAAAACCGACCGTGCCTTCCCCTTGGGGGCGGCGTCCTCGATGTCCCGCGAAATGTTGAGGCTTCGGATTATCGGCAATTCCCGAATCACCCTGTTATTAACAACAAACAGCCCCCTTCGTAAGGGTGTCCGACATAAAGAAGATGATATTATTAATAAAAGAGCGACTGATTAATTCAGCCGCTCATTTTTAATTTAATGTACGTTTCCTCCATAGTCAAGCATACCGGTTATTCCTGTTTCAACATTCAGGTTTACATAATAATCGCAATCGCTAATTTTTCCTTTGTACTCCCTCTCACTGCTTAATATGCCTTTTGAAAGGGAAGTAGTTAAATCTCCAAACTCATTGTTATCATAAGTATCACCATTATGTAAGCAAGCAAGAAGATAGGGTGCCATTGCGTTACTCGTGGCAAGAAAAAAAGCCTCCCTTGTGTAAAGGGAGGGGGACCGCGTCAGCGGTGGAGGGATTGTTTTATTTCCTTATCAAGATACTCACAAACCCCGTCAAAATTTTCATTGATTTCATTATTTGGAATACGGATAATATTTAATCCGTATTCCTTTAAGTATTCATCTCTGTTTTTATCGTATTTCTGTCCTGCTTCTTCAAAATGCTGAGAGCCGTCAAGCTCAATTATTATTTTTGCCGAAGCAGAATAGAAATCAACAATGTATTTTCCTAACACTTTCTGACGAGAGAAACGGACAGGATAATCCTTTAGAAAATCATACCATAAATGCCGTTCTTCTTTTGTCATATTTTTTCGTAATTCTTTTGCGTATGGTACAAGGGATTTATTATGTTTTCTGTCCATTTACAATCCCTCCGTCTGCCTAACGGCAGCCACCTCCCTTTACACAAGGGAGGCTTAATTTTAATACCTTCTTTATGTAAGGCGCCCCTAAGGGGGCTGTTTTTATGTTCGTTTAAAAATTATCTCTTTCCTTAACGGGCTTAAATTCGCCGTTTTTTACGGCTTGCGCCGCGTCCTTTATGTATTTGCCGGCGGATTTGGCTGTTTCCTTAAGAATATTCTTTGTTTCTGAGTCAAGCTCCTTTATTGCAAGCCTTCCGCCCTTGAACGCTTCAACAAGATTGCTCTTAACGTCAAGAAGCCCTCTCTGGCCGGTTGCTTCAAAAATTGAGCCTACCGCGGTTTCAACCGCGTCCATCTGTTCCTCGGTAAGGTTTCTTACAAGCTCGTGGAAAACAAGGTCGGTTATCTTGCCCGCCGCGGTTGTATCCTTAAGGGTTATAAGCTTATCGCCCTTGAACTGCCAGGTTCTTAAATCGTGCTGCATCGGGCCGATAAGGCCGTTGCTCTTAACAACGGTGTAATCGTCGTCATGGGCAAGCATCATACCGATAAACGAGGATTGCGGAATAAAATGCCTGTAGCGCGGAAGAAGCTCGCTGTAAACGTCGCTGCCGAGGTAATCGTAGCTCTTGAAGCCGGGGCCGTCGTTATTATAAAGATACTTAATTCTGTCGCGTACCTCTTTTTCGGAATTAAGAACCGCGTACTGCGCAATGTAGCCGCCCTTTGAATGGCCGCATACGATAATATCGCCGTCAAAGCGCTTTGCAACCTCGGCAAGGTATTCAACCGAAAGCTTTTCGGAAGGTATTCCGTTCGGCGAGCCGAGAATTACCGCGGAAAAGAACAACTATGTCGCCGTTCGGAAGAAGGAAGGTTCCTGCGTTAAACTGAACGGCGGGCTCCTTTTCAAAATTATCCGTGCAGGCAACAACCTTAACCTCGCTGAAACGCCTGCGCGCCGCCATATCCATAAGAAGCTCGCTTATAGCCTTAACAAGAACAAGGCCAACGGGCTTATGCTTGCCTCCGCGGTAAGCAAAAAGCTCTCTGCTCGCAATGCCGAAGGGCTTCGGCTCGTCATCAAAGCTCGGGGAAACGACCTTGTCAAGCGGCATATAAAAGCTCATACACATTGCAACGTTGTCCTCGTCGCAGAAGGGCTTATCCTTAAAGGATATGTTACCGTAGTTTTTAATATAATCGGATACGTTTGCCATATTCCCAACTCCTTAATATGTATTAATATAATTATATTACAAAAAACGAAAACTTGCAATACTCTATTATTAAGCAGAGCGAGACAAATCCGCCATTTTAAACCGTGTTCGGATTCGTTTCGCTCTGCTTAAGCAAAGCCGGACGGAAGCTCCGTCCGGCTAAGCAGTTGAAAAGTGCAAAAATGCGCTCCTTAGTGAAAACATACGGCATACTTATACCGCTAAGACGGGCAATTACCGTCCGCTGCTTTTCAGTTATGCGATTATTTAACTTTTACTGTTTTAAGTTTCGTCCATTTGCCGTAGATAATGTGTCTGTTTGAAACATAGTAGTAAGCTCTTGCCTTAACGCTGTATTTTCCTTTTTTAAGCTTGCGTAAGGTTTTGGTTACCTTTCGTTTTGATTTAAACGTCTTATTTTTCCAAGCCTTTGCCCCTTTCTTTTTATACGCTACCTGAAAACCGTCGGCACCTTTGACCTTTTGATACCTTATCTTAATTTTACCTTTTTTGCCGGTAATCTTTACATTAGGCTTAGCAAAATCAAGAGGAGTAAAATTAACTAAATAAGAATACTCGCCGTCTTCGTCGTTTTCATCAAATCCGCCGTAGCTGTAGCGCTCGGCAGCGGATTTTCTGTAGCCGTAAAGGGTAAATTTATTATGGGCGTAATTACATACCTTGAAATCATCGTCAAACCAGGCGCCTTCTAAATGACGCTTGTAAAGCACGGGGTCCGAATCATCTTTGTACCGAGAGCATTCGTAGCAACCGAAAGCGCCGTAGCCGATAGTCTTAACGCTTTTAGGAACTTTTACGGAGCGTAGGTTTTTACAGTTTACAAACGCGAGCTGCTCTACGGCGTTAATGCCGCTTTTCAGCTTTACGGAAGCTACGTTTGAATATGAAAATGCATGAACGCCTATAGTTTTAACATTTGCGGGTATTATTACCTTTTTTATACTTGAGAAGCTGAAGGCGCCGTCGCCTATTGCTTTAACCGCAGATGAAACGGTGTATACGTCGCTCTTTTTAGCGCGCGGATACTTTATTACGGTTTCGCCGTCCTTGCTGTAAAGAACGCCGTCTATGCTTAAATAGGCGCTGTTGTCTTTATCAGCGCTTATCTCTTTAAGGCTTTCGCAGTAATCGTATTCCTGCGTATAAATCTCCGTAAGGCTTGCGGGGATGTGAATTTTTGTTATTTCTTTACATCCCTTAAACGCTTGCTCCTCAATCTTTACCGTGCCGTCTTTGATTATAAGCTCGCCTTTAAAGCTCGGCTCAACCTTAACAAGGCAGTCGTCTTGGTATAACACGTCGCCGTCATCCGCCGAGAAAGCCGTTGTTGAAAAAGCAAAGCCCGTTATTAATGTAAATAAAGTCAAAAGCAAGCTGATTATTTTTTTCATATCAGATTCTCCTTTCAATAATTATGAGTTTCTGTGTTGATTAAGCATGCTCCGTATATAAGTACAGCCGACACAAAAAACTCAACAACTATATATTAGACCGTTACGTGTGTTATACCTCGGTTAGTCCTCTCATTAACTATATCGCTTTTAGTTGTAAGAATTCAAAAAGACGGAATAAAAAATCCCGTCTTTTGAATTATTTTTTCAAATTTCGTTTACAAGCCGAAGTAATCCTGCGCTATGCGCACGCTTTCCATTGCGTCCTTGGCGTAGTAATCGGCGTTTATGGTTTCGGCGTAGCTTCTTGTTAAAACCGCTCCGCCGACGAAAACCTTGGCGTTCGTGTTTTCGTGAAGCAGCTTAATCGTTTTTTCCATATTGGGAACGGTTGTCGTCATCAGCGCGGAAAGCCCGACGAGCCTTGCGCCGTGCTTAACGGTTTCCTCAAGCACGGTTTCGCACTTAACGTCCTTGCCGAGGTCAATAACATCAAAGCCGTAGTTTTGAAGAAGCACCTTAACTATGTTTTTGCCTATATCGTGAATATCGCCCTCAACGGTTGCGATAATGATTTTTTCGCCCTTAACCTGCGCCTTGCCGCTTAAGATTATGCTTGCCTTGATTTCGTCAAACGCTGCCTTAGCCGCGTCAGCGCTCATAAGAAGCTGGGGTAAAAACAGGGTGTTCTTTTCAAACCCGTCGCCAACCCTGTCAAGCGCGGGGATGATGTATTCGTTAATTACGTCAAGCGCCGACTTCTTTTCAAGAAGCGCTTTTGCACAGCGTGCGCTCTCCTCCTTCATTCCCTTGATTATCGCCGTGTCAAGGCTTATTGCCGTATCTGCAGGGGCGGAGGCGCTTTCGGTAACGGAAGCGATATATTCCGCGCAGTTATCGTCAAGCCCTGCAAGCGCGTTGTGGGAATAATAGGCGTTCATCATCGCCGCGGAATTCGGGTTGATAATTCCCGCGCTTAAGCCTGCGGCGAGCGCCTCGGTGTAAAACGCGGTGTTAACCGCCTCGCGCTTCGGAAGGCCGAAGCTGATGTTGGAAACGCCGAGCACGGTGTTAACGCCGAGAACCTCTTTAATGTATTTAACCGCCTTAAGCGTTTCCTTCGCGTTGTTTTTATCGGTTGAAACCGTCATCGTAAGCGCGTCAACAATAAGGTTCTTTTTATCTATGCCGTATTCAGCCGCCGTATTTATAAGCTTTTCTGCAATTCTAATTCTTCCCTCTGCGGTTTCGGGAATTCCGTCATCGTCAAGGCAAAGGCAAACAACAACGCCGCCGTATTTCTTGGCAAGGGGGAATATCGCCTTCATTGAGCTTTCCTTGCCGTTAACGGAATTAATCATCGGCTTTCCGTTATAAATGCGAAGCGCCGCCTCCATAGCCTCGGCGTTTGCGCAATCAAGCTGAAGCGGGGTTGAAAGCACGCTTTGAAGCTCAAAAACAACCCGGGGAAGCATTTTTACCTCATCAATTTCGGGCATACCTACGTTAACGTCAATAACGTGAGCGCCGAGGTCGCGCTGGGTAATTCCCTCTTTAAGGATATAATCAATATCATTTTCGCGAAGCGCCGCCTTTAAAAGCTTCTTGCCCGTGGGGTTAATGCGCTCGCCTATAACGACGCTCTTTTCGCCTATTTCGGCGTATTCGCTTCCGCTTGTAACAAGGCTTGCCGTCTTGTATTCGGGAACGCGGTCGGGGATATTCTTCGTTTTTTCAATAAGCGCTTTAATGTGCTTCGGCGTAGTTCCGCAGCAGCCGCCGAGGTACGAAACGCCGAGAGCTGCGATTTTTTCCATATAATCGGCAAACTCGTCAGGCTCAACGTTATAAACGGTTTTGCCGTCAACAACCTCGGGAAGCCCCGCGTTGGGGTTAACCATAATCGGAAGCGAGGTGTGCTTTTCAAGCTCCTCAACAAGGGAGAGCATCTGCTTCGGGCCGAGGCCGCAGTTAAGCCCAATAACGTCCGCGCCGAGCCCTTCAACAACCGCGGCGGCGGTTTTTATATCCGCGCCGGTAAGAAGCCTTCCTTTTTCATCAAATATCATTGAAACAAAAACGGGAAGGGAGCAGTTTTCCTTTGCCGCAAGGATAGCCGCCTTAATTTCGTAGGTGTCGCCCATGGTTTCAATTAAAACCAAATCCGCGCCGTCGGCTCCGGCCTTAACAACATCGGCGTAGGCGTTATAGCAATCCTCAAACGAAAGGTCGCCCATAGGCTTTAAAAGCCTTCCCGTCGGGCCCATATCAAGCGCAACCTTTTTGCCTGTTCGCTTCGCAAGGCTTACGCCCGCCTTAACAAGCTCCTCGCAATTACCGTATTTCAGCGGATTTGCGCCGAAGGTGTTTGTTGTAATTATATCAGCCC
This sequence comes from uncultured Eubacteriales bacterium, assembly GCA_900316345.1. Taxonomy (GTDB): domain Bacteria; phylum Bacillota; class Clostridia; order Oscillospirales; family Acutalibacteraceae; genus Eubacterium_R. The sequence goes on from ONCR01000067.1 coordinate 14,683, forward strand.
CTGCTTCGGCATACGCCTTATGAACCGCAAAAATCCTTTCGGGGTCGGCGATATTCAGCAGCTCGGGAAGCTCGCCTGCTTTGAGCTTAAGCATTGTTCCCGTTCCGCCGTCAAAGTATTTAATCATAACCTAATCCTCAATTCCTATAAAGGCGGTAACGCTTTTCGTCGGAACCATTTCCAGCGTTTCGGTAAGCGTTATGCCCGTTCTTTTCGTTAGTTCAAGAAGTGAAAAAAGCTTTTTCTGTTCCTCAATGCCGAGGTCAAAATAGCCCGGCGAATAGCGCCTGCGAAGGTTTACGCCGTACTGCGTTTTGATTTCTTCCTCAAGCGCGTCGCAAACCTCTTCAATTTTGGCCGCAGCCGCCGCCTGATATGCCATAGCAAGCGCAACGTCCGTTGCCGCCGCGGCGTTTATAAGCCTGTCAACCGCATAGCCGAGCGTCGCTCCGAAAACGACCGCCCTTTTACAGGTGCTGAGGTTTTCGGCAAGGCGAAGGCTTTTAAATTCAACGCCGCCTATTGAAGAAACGCCGTTTTCCGCCCTGCATTCATAAATGCGGTAAAGCGTTTTCGGCGCGGCGGTGCGTTCAATATCGGCGCACGCCCTTTCAACAAGGGCAAGTATTTTTTCATCGCCCGTTTTTGAACTTGTTCTTAAATAGCGAAGAACCTCTTCCTTTTTCATCAGTCAATTATGCTCCCGAGCCCGTTTACAATCTGCGCCGCAACTGCGGGCTTGTTCATCGTGTAAATATGTACGTTGTTAATTCCGTTAGCCATAAGGTCAATTATCTGTTCCGTTGCATAGATTATGCCTGCCTGCTGCATGGATTTATCGTCGTCGCCGAAGCGCTCCATAATGCGGTAAAACTTTTTGGGCACGGAGCAGTTTGAAAGCTCGATGCTTCGTTTAATCTGTTTTGCGTTGGTTATAGGCATAATTCCGGCGATAATCGGAACTTCAATTCCTTTAACGCGGCACATCTCAACGAAGTTCAAAAACTTTTCGTTATCAAAAAACATCTGTGAGGTTAAGAAATCAAGGCCGCAATCCACCTTTTGCTTAAGGTGCTCAAGGTCGTCAACGCGGTTTTTGCTTTCGGGGTGAATTTCGGGATAGCACGCGCCGCCTATGCAAAAATCGCCGAGCGTTTTAATCTCGTCAACAAGCTGATACGCGTATTCAAAATACTGTTCGTCGGGGAAAACGAAGCCCTCGGGTATATCGCCGCGAAGGGCGAGGATGTTTTCAACTCCGCTTTCCTTAAGGCCGCTTACGACGGAGCGGATTTTTTCCCTTGTTGAAGTAAGGCAGGTGAGATGAGAAAGCGGAACCGTGCCGCTGTTTTTTACCTCCTCGGCAATTTCGCGCGCAAAGCCGGCTCCCGTTCCCGAAGCGCCGTAGGTAACGCTCATAAACGAGGGCGTTGATTTGCTCATTTCCCTTACAACAGCCTTGGTGCTTTCGATTTTATCCCACTGCTTGGGCGGAAAAACCTCAAAGGAAACGGTAACCCGATTGTTTTTAAGTATTTCGCTGATTTTCAAGCTTAACGCCCTCCTTATTTTTAAGCATAACGTTTTTTCTTATAAAGATTACCGCAAGCGGAATATCCGCGAGCAGCCAGGCCGCGGGCCCTGCATAGCAT
>ONCR01000064.1 GCA_900316345.1 uncultured Eubacteriales bacterium
TTATAATAAATATGCAATTTGTAAAGATTCTTTTGCAATTCCAACAGAGTTTTTGAATCACTTTTCTTTAGAACGTATTTATTATCCCACGGAATATAATAATCGGTTACATAATCAAAATAATCTGTTTGTTCGTTATTCTTGTATATTATTTCTCGATTTAAATCTAAACCGACAATTTCGGAATCAATGCTTTCCTGTAGATATTCGGTACACCAAACAAAAACATCCTCAAGCTGATAATCGTCCCAGTATTTAGAATCAAAGTGTTCAACATTAAACTCTCTTCCTTTATACTTACATATCCATTTTTCCGTATAATGGTCAACGCTTGAATATTCAACATCAAAATGAATATCCGTATTTGGAAAATGATGTTCAATTACTTCTATATCGGAAGCCTTCCAGCCGTATTTATCTGCCAACGCATACTTAACGTAAAAACCGGGAAACAAGAATATGATTACAGCGATTATTAATAATACTAAAATCAAAGAAAAAATTGCGGCAATTATCACCTTGTGCTTTTTTGTCATTTTATCAACTCCTTAAAACGATAGTATTTTAATTAAAAAAGCTTGTCAATACCTTTTGCAAAAATGTACAAAAAAACGACAAAAAAAGACAACAAGACACAGAACCGTCCCTTGTCTTTTCCTATCTTTTTTTAAAATCACCTTCCGTAAAAACTATATACACAATTATTTGAATCTGAATTAATACTAAAGTCTGTCCGTGTTAATTGTAACATACTGATGATTAATTTTCACATGTCCGGTAAATGTTCCTTCATCTTTATTAACGCTGTTGATTGTAAACTCCATAGGAGTTGAACCGTTATATGTACCGGTATAGCTTGAAGCATTAATGCAAGTATCTGTACTGGCATAACTGGTTTTGTTATCGATTATCACAATTGATAATGATATTGTCAATGCAAGAAATAAGCTTAATATTCTTTTCATATTATCATCCTCTAAACTTAATTTACTATTACTCATTATTATCTTAAGTTTCTGTTATTTGTTATCTTTTTAAATGCAGAACAAAACGAATTAGAAATAATAGGTTTTCCAAATACCATTCTCGCTTTTTATTCTGTCAACTTTAACATTTTTACGGCTAGATGAAGCTAATGGTACTTCATCTAACTTGTTAAAAACGGATTTCATTTCTAATTCGACTTTTTTATATGCTGTTGAATTGTTATTAATTGTCTCATTTTTATCGTAATATACATACGCAGAAAAGTTACTTTCTGGAATCAAAATGCATTTCTCTATAAAGCTTTTTATATTATTTTGAATTATGATTTCTTTATTATTTATCTTACCATTTTCAGTATAATATTTGATCAATGTTTCAGAATCTAATCCCACAAAAACAATGTTTTCATCAACATTTTCTTGTAGCCACTCTGTACACCATTTTTCAATATCATATATCTGATAATCGTCGTAGAATTTACCGTTGTATCTGTTTACAAAAAAGCTTTTGTTTTTATACTTGAACTCAAACGAAAAATCATGCCAATTGATAAAATCAACCCATTCTCCGTCAGGTTCCTCATGAAAACCGGAATGAAGATAATCAACCAATTCAAATTCGTCCTTGTCAGCATCATATTTATCGCAAAGATAATTAACTGCTCGTGCTTTTACAAAAGAATAACTGGCTATGTTTAAAAGAAAAACAGTACAAACCAACAAGGTTGAAAATATGATTATGAATATTACAATCTTTTTCTTTTTGCTCATAGTTTTTTGTCCCCTATTAATCTTACTTACTATTCTGCTGTTTATTTGATTCGTCATCATAACATTTTTCCACTTTATCAAATATTGGCAAAACAAACGCACAGAACCGTCCCCTGTGTTGTACTTAAAGTTCCCTCATATTCTGCGTTGTATGATTTTGAAAAACTGATGATTGGTGAAATCAAAGCAGATGTAATTATTATGATGAAACTTAATAATAATGATATTAACTTTTTCATTGTAAACCTCCAAATAAGTGAATAACAACAATTAATTTTTAAAAACTAAATTCGTTATTAATCAATTTTTATCCATCTGTTGCCTTTTGAATTTGTGATTTGATAAATAAATTCGCTATGATAAACATAGCTAATTATTGAGTTACTCAATTTATCCTCCATTTTAGTTTTAATATCCTTCGTAGCTTTGTCAATTTTTTCTTGATTTGCAAATGGATAGAAAAAAGAAATAGTAATATACATGTTCTCATTACTGTTAAATATTTTATCAAGTTTAAATACTTCGTTTGTTTTAAATGCATAAACTGCTTTCGAGTTCAAAAATTCTTCAATTTTATCATAACTAAAAATATAGTTGTTCTTTTTATATGATATCGATTCTTCGTTCATTTCAAAATTGAACAGATGAATCGAATTAATTCCAAATCCCGTAATACGTTCGTCAACATTCTTTTGAAGCCATTCAACGCACCATTTTTCAACATCTTCAAACTGGTAGTCATCATAGAACAGACCGTCAATTCTGTTAACAAAAAAGCTTCTTCCCTTGTATTCAAATTCCCATTTGTAATCAGACCAGCGTATATCAAAAAGAAGGTCGTCGTTGTTGTAATATTGTCCTCTTTCGTAATCAAGAAGCTTAAATTCATCCTCTTCTGCTCCGTACTTTTCGCAAAGAAAATCAATCGCCGCATTTGTCATTGCTTTATCGCGCAAGTGAAACGCTGTTGTTCCCGCGGCAATTCCCGATATAAACAATATTACTAAAACAAGAATAATTATCTTATGCTTCTTCTTCATATCATCAGCTCCTTAACAGAATCCGTTAAATATTACTCTTCAAAAATAATTATTGATAAATTATTATTCTATGTCAACAACATTTGCAAAAATGTACAAAAAATTGACAAAAAAGACAAAATTTAAAGCAAAAAAAGCTTGACAAAACAAAACAGCCGTCCTCAATTCAGAGAACGACTAATGTAAAAGATTTTGCCGGGCTAACGCAATTCCGAATTCCGAATTCCGAATTTCTTTTCGCGCTCTCCCGTTTTAAACTATCATTCCGGCTTCAATCCACTGCATTACTGTAGGATATTCGTCCTTGTAATTGTCAAGGCGTTCGGTATTGCTGTCAACAAAGGCCTGAAATTCATCAACGTCCTCAAACGCGTAGGTGAAATCCTGTTCAAAATCGTAGGTTGCCGAGAAAAGGTAATCGAACAAATCGTCAGCCGAAAACAGCTCAAGAAGCTTGTCCGCAATAATTTCGGTTGTATAGTCAAGGGCATTTTTTACGGTTGCGTCGCTGTCGCTTTCGTCCGCATCAATTTCGGGCTTTGAAAGGCAGTAAGCCATTATTTCGTCGATGCCGATGCCTATTGCGTCAAGGCGGCTTATTATTTCTTCATAATCTGTTTCGTTAACCTCATCGTATAGCCTGTAGGTGAATTCGCCTATAATATTTTTAATTGCAAAGGCCTTGAAATAGCTGTCAATCTCATTCCCGTCCTCATCCGTTACAACGAAACCGTCCTCCTCAAGGTTTGCCCAAAGAAGCTCGTACAGATAAGTGTGCTTCTCCTTCTCTTCAAAAATTGTTTCGTGAATATAATCCGAAAGGTTCATGCCGTTCTCCTTCAAAAGGTATTTTTTATATTGTATACCATAAAGGGAAGTATTTCAATATTGCACAATATATTTTTTTGGTTTATAATCAAAAAGAGGTGATAAAAATGGTTTTTAATATACGTTCGGATGAAGCCTCTGCGGCGCTTAAGCTTGACGGTGCAATGCTTACGTCTCTCAAAAAGGATAATACCGAATATCTTTGGCAGGGCGATTCAAGGTATTGGGCGGGGCAGGCGCCCGTCTGCTTCCCGATAGTCGGCGTTTTGCCCGAGGGCAAAGCCCTTGCCTTCGGAAAGGAATGTAATATGAAACGTCACGGCATCGCAAGAATAAGCCCGTTTGAGGTGCTTGAACAAAGCGATAACGGCGTAACCTTTATTCAGCGCAGCAGCGAGGAAACAAAAAAGGCGTTCCCGTTTGATTATGAGCTGAAAATAAAATACACAATCAGCGGCTCCTCCGTAACTAACGAATACATCGTAACTAATACCGGAAACGAAAAGCTTCCCTTTGTTATCGGAGGACACCCTGCGTTTAACTGTCCGCTTGAAGAGGGCGAAAGCTTTGAGGATTATAAAGTAAAATTCAGCAAAAGGATGACTAAAGCCGTTCTTCGCCCGAATCACGAAACGGGCCTTGTTGACGTTAATAAACGCTATCCTGCGCTTGAAAACAGCGATGAGCTATGCCTTTCCCATTCGCTTTTTGAAGAGAAGGACGCTATGGTTTTTGACAATATAGAAGCAAAAACGGCAACGCTTATCGGCCCGAAAGGGAAGGGAATAGAAATAGAATATGAGGATATGAACAATCTTCTTATCTGGTCTGCCTGCGGTAAGCCTGATTTTGTTGCGCTTGAGCCGTGGAGCGGCATTTCGCATTGCTCGGATGAAAACGGAGCTTTTGAAAACAAAAGGGGAATGACCGTTCTTAATCCCGGCGAGGAAAAAAGATTTAAATTTATTATCACAATGATTTAACAGATTGTTCAATAATATATTGTATACTTTGCAAACAAACATTATAAAGGACGGATATTTATGAAAGATTTTAAAGCAACAGTAGCCGTTATTCTTGCGGCAGTTATTGTTCTGACTCTTGCGGCGTGCAGCGCAAAAAAGAATGAGCGCGAAGCAAACGGAGAGGTAGTTACCGCCGTTGTTACCAACGAAAACGGCGAGCCCGTAACAAATTCAGACGGCTCGGTTGTAACCGAAATAGTAAGCGCTTCTGACGATGAAAACGAAAGCGCCGCTGAGGTTAATCTTCACGATGAGGGCAAAACGCCTAAAACAACGGCAGCGCAAAACGGCAAGGAAAAGGAAACAAAGGAAAATAAAGAGAGCAAGAATAATTCATCTTCTCAAAACGGAACGGCTTCCTCAACAACCCAGGCGGTAACAAAGGTTAAAAATCCCAACACCGTTGATAAAATCAAGGTCAGCGATGTAACCGAAAGTTCAATGACCTTAAGCTGGAAGGCGGTTACCTGCGATTTTTACGAGCTTGAATATAAGCGTAAGGCGGCTGAAAAATGGGAAACCGTTGACGACAGCCTGAAAAGCAGTAAAATTCAGCTTACGGGGCTTGAATCCCTTACCGAATATTCCTTCAGGCTTCGTGCGGTTATCAAGCATAAGGCCGGCAACAGCGAAAGCTTATGGACCTATGCCGATGCGAAAACCGCCGCAAAGGATATAACAAGAAAAATTAAAATTAAGGTACTTCTTCCCGCAAGGAATAACGAAAAGGATAAGCTTGTTCTTTATATCAAGGAAAAGGATAAGGAAAAGGAAAAGCTTGTTGCAAAGGACGTTGTTTTTGACGGCGGAAGCTTTGAATTTGAAACCGAGGATAAATACTCGGGAACGGTAACAATCACCGCAAAGCTTAAAAATGCAGGCGCAGAAAGAAAGCTTGAAACCGATAAAGAGGAGTGCACAATCGATATTTCCCAAATCGGAATTGATATTATCTATGACGATGACGAATAACATTTTAAAGGCTCTCTGTTAATGAGAGCCTTTTCTTTATATAAAAAAAATTAATTATATGTTGAAAAAGTATTATTAAGGTGTTATAATATACGCTGGTTAGTTGCGAAATTTGGGTTTTTGCGCTATTCAATCAGTAAATTTTTTTATGGGAGGAATTTCCAATGGCAAGAAAAAAGAAAACCATGGATGGTAACAGCGCTGCCGCTCACGTTAGCTATGCGTTTACGGAAGTTGCCGCTATCTATCCTATCACTCCTTCATCGCCGATGGCTGAGGAAACCGACGCTATGGCCGCAAGGGGTGTGAAAAACCTTTTCAACCAGACCGTTAAGGTTGCCGAGCTTGAATCAGAGGCCGGCGCAGCAGGCGCAGTTCACGGTTCACTTTCAGCAGGCGCTTTAACAACAACTTACACAGCATCACAGGGTCTCTTACTTATGATTCCCAACATGTATAAGATTGCCGGCGAGCTTATCCCCAGCGTTATTCATGTTTCCGCACGCTGTGTTTCAACCCACGCGCTTAACATTTTCGGCGACCATTCGGACGTTATGGCCTGCCGCCAGACAGGTTATGCAATGCTCTGCTCCGCAAACGTACAGGAGGTTATGGACCTTGGTGCGGTTGCTCACCTTGCTACTCTTAAGAGCCGCGTTCCTTTCCTTCATTTCTTTGACGGTTTCCGTACCTCTCACGAAGTACAGAAAATCGAAACCTGGGATTATGAAGACCTTCGCGACCTTATTGATATGCAGGATGTTGCCGATTTCCGTGCAAGAGCTCTTAACCCCGAGCGTCCCGTTCTTCGCGGTTCTGCCGAAAATTCAGATATCTTCTTCCAGCACAGAGAGGCTTGTAACAAGTATTATAACGACGCTGTTGCAGCAACCCAGATGTACCTTGATAAGGTAAACGAAAAAATCGGAACAAATTATCAGCTCTTTAACTACTACGGCGCAGAGGACGCTGAAAGAGTTATCATCGCTATGGGTTCCGTTTGCGATACCATTAAAGAAACTGTTGACTTCCTTAACGCCCGCGGCGAAAAGGTTGGTATGGTTTGCGTTCATCTTTACAGACCGTTCTCGGCTGCTCATCTTGTTGACGCACTTCCCGAAACAGTTAAAAGCATTTCTGTTATTGACAGAACTAAAGAGCCCGGTTCACTCGGCGAGCCCCTTTATCTTGACGTTGTTGCCGCTCTCCGCGGAACAAAGTTTGACCAGGTTCCCGTATACGGCGGACGTTACGGCCTCGGTTCAAAGGATACTCTTCCTGCTCACGTTATCGCAGTTTATAACAATATGACAGCAGCTGAGCCGAAGAAGCATTTCGTTCTTTCAATCGAAGACGACGTAACAGGCCTTTCACTTCCCGTTACCGAAGCTCCCGATACAACACCTGCAGGAACAACCTCCTGTAAGTTCTGGGGCCTCGGCTCTGACGGTACTGTAGGCGCTAACAAGGACAGCATTAAGATTATCGGCGACCATACCGATATGTTTGCTCAGGGTTACTTCTTCTATGACAGTAAGAAGTCAGGCGGTATCACCGTTTCCCACCTTCGTTTCGGTTCATCTCCGATTACATCAACATATCTTATCAACAAGGCTAACTTTGTTGCTTGTCACAACCCGTCATATGTTGATAAGTACGATATGGTTCAGGACCTTCTTCCGGGCGGCACCTTCCTTCTTAACTGTATCTGGAGCCCTGAAGAGCTTGATGCCAACCTCCCTGCATCAATGAAGCGTTATATCGCTGAAAACGATATTAACTTCTATATCATCAACGGTATTAAGATTGCCGAAGAAGTTGGTCTTCCCGGCCGTGCTTCAACAATTCTTCAGTCCGCATTCTTCACCATCAGCGGAATTCTTCCCGTTGAAGAAGCAATCGGTTATATGAAAGAAAAGGTTGTTGCCAAGTTCTCAAAGAAGGGACAGGCAATCGTTGATTCTAACTGTAACGGTATTGACAGAGGTTCCAAGGAAGTTATTAAGGTTGACGTTCCCGCTTCATGGAAGAACGCTACTGACGCTCCGAGAGAAATCCATGTTAATACTGACAGACAGGAAATGAAGGACTTCGTTAAGAATATTCTTGACCCCGTTGGAAGACTCCACGGCGACGACCTTCCCGTTTCTGCATTCCTTAACAGCCCGGACGGCGTATTCCCGCAGGGTTCTGCTGCCTTTGAAAAGAGAGGTATCGCAGTTAACGTTCCCGAATGGAAACCCGAAAAGTGCGCTCAGTGTAACAGATGTGCTATGGTTTGCCCTCACGCTGTTATCCGTCCTGTTGCTTTAACAGCCGACGAGCTTGCAGCTGCTCCGGAAAACACCAAGACAGCTGACCTTAAGGTTCCGAAGGATTCAGGCCTTAAGTATGCTCTTATCGTTTCAACTCTTGACTGTACAGGCTGCGCTTCCTGCGCTAACGTATGTCCGACTAAGTCTCTTACAATGAAGCCAATCGCTTCTCAGCTTGACGCTCAGAAGGTATTCGACGCTCTTGTTGATACAGAGATTAAGCCTACAGTTGCTACTAATACATTAATCGGCGTTCAGTATAAGAAGCCTTATCTTGAATTCTCAGGCGCTTGCGCAGGCTGCGGCGAAACTCCTTATGCTAAGCTTGCAACTCAGCTTTACGGCGACAAGATGTACATTGCTAACGCAACAGGTTGTTCTTCAATCTGGGGCGGTTCCGCACCTTCAACTCCTTATACCGTTGATAAGAACGGCCACGGCCCTGCATGGTCAAACTCACTGTTTGAAGATAACGCAGAATTCGGTTACGGTATGTATCTCGCTCAGAAGCAGATTCGTGAAAGACTTGCTCAGGACGCTCTCGTTCTTTCTGAAGCAGGTATCGCAGAAGCTGACGCTTGGCTCGGCACTTACGAAGACGCTTCCAAGAACGAGGCTGACGCTCTCGCTCTTATCGCAGCTATCAAGAACGCTTCTCTTGAAGGCGAGGCTGCTGCAGCTGCAGAGGACTTCCTTAAGGACGCTGACTATGCTGCTAAAAAATACCAGTTTATCTTCGGCGGCGACGGCTGGGCATATGATATCGGCTTCGGCGGACTTGACCACGTTATCGCTTCTAACGAAGACGTTAACATCGTTGTATTTGATACAGAGGTTTATTCCAACACGGGCGGCCAGGCTTCAAAGGCTACTCCTACCGGCGCTGTTGCTAAGTTTGCGGCAAGCGGTAAGGTAGTTAAGAAGAAGGACCTTGCTCAGATTGCTATGAGCTACGGTTACGTTTATGTTGCTCAGGTAGCTATGGGCGCTAACTACAACCAGTGCTTAAAGGCATTCCAGGAAGCTGCTGCTTATAACGGACCTTCAATCATCATCTGCTACGCTCCGTGTATCAACCACGGTATCAAGATGCCGTTCAATCAGTTTGAACAGAAGAAGGCTGTTGACGCAGGTTACTGGAACCTCTTCAGATACAATCCTGCTCTTATTGAACAGGGCAAGAACCCGTTCTCACTTGACAGCAAGGCTCCCACAGCCGACTATGTTGAGTTCATCAACGGCGAAACAAGATATTCATCGCTTAAGCGTTCCTTCCCGGGCAAGGCTGAAAAGCTCTTCAGCATTGCTGCCGAGAATTCAATTGATAAGTATAATAAGCTTGTTAGACTTGTTGATTACTACGCTCCCGACGCTGAATAATCATAAAACAATAAATGCTCCGAGCAATCGGAGCATTTTTTGTTGTGCTTTCATTATTAATGTGATAAAATAATTATAAATATATATTTAAGGTAATTATAAATGAAAAGAACAGTTTCACTTGCACTTGCGCTTATTATTTCACTTTCGGTTTTTTCGGGCGGCTGTACAAGCACCGCGGCAAAAAAGCCCGAAGCAACATCAAAAACAAAGCCGCAGCTTGTTTCCACAACGGTTACGGGCGTTGCGTCGGCAATAACCGCCCCGAGCCAAAAAAAGCTTAAGCGAACGATTAAGGTTTCACCGTCAAACGGGGGAAGAACGGTTCGCCTTCAGCTCTATATAAGCTCCTCAAAAAGCTATAAAACCGTAAAAACTTATAAAACCGAGGATTCAAAAACCGCACAGCTTACAATTCTGTTCCCTAAAAAATACCGAAAAAAGCGCACGGGGAAATGGCGAATTGTTGTTTTAAAAACCGATAAGGCGAAACAGGCGGTAAAAAAGGTTAAAATAACCTCAAAAAACATCGTAACAAAAAAGCTTACCTGCAAAACCGCCTGTATTTACTGCGCTGACGATAAAAAGGTCGTTTACGATTTGGGAATGAATAAACAGCGCGCTCAGGCAAGCACAACTAAAATAATGACGTCGATTCTTCTTCTTGAAAGCGGAAAGCTCGGCGGCACCTCAACTATTTCAAAAAAATCCTCTAAAACGCCTTACAGCCATCCCGTAATGAAGGAGGGCGAGGTTTGTGCAAACAAGGATTTGCTTTATACGCTTCTTCTTCCATCCTCTAACGGCGCGGCGGTTGCCGTTGCCGAAAACATCGGCGGCAGCGTAAGCGGCTTCGTCGGTATGATGAATGAAAAGGCAAAGAATATGGGGCTTAAAAACACCCGCTTTGTAACTCCTCACGGCCTTGATGAAAAGGGGCATTATTCAAGCGCGTACGATATTTGCCTTGAGCTTGCCTATATCTATCCCAAAAGCCCGAATTTCAGAAAGGTTATCGCCTCATCAACGCACACCTTTACAACTAAAAAATATAAAACTAAATATACTGTTGAAACTACGGATATGCTTAAGGGCTATTCCGATAAGCATATGGGCGGAAAAACGGGAACAACAACCAATGCCGGCAACTGCTTTGCCTCCGTTTACGTTCATGAGGGCAAAACCTATACCGTAGCAATGCTCGGCGCGCCGACCGATGAAGAGCGCTGGAGTAATACAAAAACGCTTTATTCCTATATAGACGAATACGCAAATACTCAGTATTAAAGAGGGACGCTTATGTTTTACCAGATAAAAGAAAAGCCCGAGGCTGTTGAGCCGGGCTTCATTGATTACGGATATGTTACCGCGGGGTATGTTGATGCCGCGGAGCTTGAAGAGGTAGGTAAGCTCTTCGGCTTTTCGCAAAGCACTATTGACAATGTAATATACGCTTGAAA